>JALZJQ010000171.1 GCA_030859685.1 Actinomycetota bacterium
AGGAGCGGCCCATCCGGGATGACGACATCGTGCACCGGTTTGGGCATGACGACCGGTGTATCGGCCGGGCCGGCAACATCCACCTCGAGACCGTCGTGCCCATCCAGCTCCCTAACGAGCAAGGCCACGTGTCGAGCGATGCCACCTGCTGAACGACCGAGAACCTGAAGAACCCGTACGCTCACGACCGCCGTCGCTTGACGACGCCCGCGACCCGGAGCAACTCCGGCGACCTGGCCCACAGCATGAGTCCCCCGTACACCGCGATCCCGGCGATGCACACGACGGACACGTTCGCGAGCGCTTGTCCTTTGCTTGCGCTCGGCACGAGAGCGCCGGCAAGCCACATCGCTGCGGTTGCCGCCGAGCCGAACACGAGCGACCGTGCCAGGGCCGGGGACCACCAGACCGCTGCCCCGGTCCCCAACCGGCGCGTGAACAGGTAGGCGAGCAGCGCGGTTCCGAGGAAGAAGCCGATCGAATGTCCGAAGGCGAGTCCGGGCACCGACCAATCGGCGCTCAGAACGAAGAACAGGATCGCTCCCACCCCACTGGACACGGCAACCGTGCCGGCGTTCACCAGGGTCGGTGTCTTCGTGTCGGAGTACGCGTAATAGGCGCGCGTGAGCACCAGGAACGCCGAGTACGCCGGCAGCCCGACGGCGAACGCCGCGATGACCCTCCCTATCAGTTCCACCCCGGCCCCCGACATCACTCCGTACTCCAGGCTCACTCTTGCGAGAGGTACCGCGACTATCAACATGAATGTCGCGACGGGAAGGAGCACGAACACCAGCATGTCGAGGCCATCCTTCAGCCGTTGGACGAACTCCGTTTCCTCGCCCTTGGTTGCATGCTCGGCCATGGCAGGGAACAGCACGTGGAAGATCGGTGCTGCGAACAGAGCATGTGGAACGTAGAAGAACGTGTACGCCCATTGATAGGCGGCAACACCACCCTCCACGCGATTAGCGAGGATCAGCACCACGATGAGTCCGGCCTGATATCCCCCGGCATAACCGAGCGCCCACACCCCCAGCCGGGTCGCCTTTCGCACGGCGGGATGCGAGCGATCGAAACGCCACCGGAAATGCCACCCCAGTCTCCTGAGCTGGGGTACCAGGCAGACCGTCATCACGATGACCCCCAGGGTCGTACCCGCTCCCAACACCCACGTCTCCGATGTGCTGATCGCCGCGATCGTCGGTCGCTTGTCACCTCGCATGAGGGCGTAGGAGACGTACACCGCGATCACCACGATGTTGTTGAAGATGGGTGCGATCGCAGCCATCGCGAAGCGGCGATGGGCATGCAGGGCGCCGGTCATGATCATGCCTGCGCCGTAGAGCACGACCTGAGGCGCGAAGAGCCGAAGGAAGCTGGTGCCCAGCTCGATCTCGCGCGCTCTTACGTCAACCCGATCCACACCGATCGTCAGGACCTTCATGATGAGCGGCGCGGCCAACGCCAGGAGGATAGCGAGAAGTGCCAGCCCCACTAGGGCGACGGAAGTCAGGACGTTCGCCGCGTGCCACCCCTCCTCACGTTCGTCTTTGACCAGGTATTCGATGAAGGTCGGAACGAAGATCGAGGTGAGAACCCCCGCCGCAAGCAACTCGAACATCAGGTTCGGCGCCGTGTTTGCTGTTTGGTAGGTGTTTGCAAGGAAGGTAGTGCCCATGGCCCCGGCTACGACGACCACGCGGATGAACCCGGTGAGCCGCGACACGAGCGTTGCGGCGGTGATGATGGCAGCGCCGCGCGCGAGCGATCCCTTCCCCTCGGTCTTCGCGGTCGCCACGCCTAGCTCCGCGATGACGGCTGCGGCACGGGAGCCTCTGCGTCCTGCCCCATGCCGTAGTGCCCGGCGGGCCCTTCGTCGGCACGGTCCAAAGCGAGGGCGAGAGAGATCCTCCCGACGGCCGTGTCGACATCGTCAACCGTGGTCGCCCGTTCGTGGGCATCACCGTCTCCACGCACTTCCTCCAGCACGCCCCATGCGCTGCCCCGTCCTTCGACCACCACTACCGGGTTTCCCCGAGCGCCGAGGGAGGACGCCAGTTGGGTAACGAAGGGAGCGACGTCGAAGGGTGGCTCGTCCGTCGAACCCGCGACGATGACGAACGCCGAGGTGGACGGGACGGCAGCCAGTTCTTCGTCGCGCACCTCGACTTCGAGGTAACCCAAGTCGCGCAACGCGCCGACAACCTCCTCGAGACGTGCCTGGGCACCCTCCCCGCCAACCGTCCCCTGCGCCGCTACCGCGCCGGCGCGGGTGCCGAGGAGCTCGGCTATGTCCACTCGCAGGTCCGCTGCGGCAACGTCGGGGAGATCCAGGGTGGTGGTCAGATCCTCTCGAGCTGCAAGGTCATCGAGATCGAAGGCGGCCGTGGCGACGAGCGACGAGACGATGTCCCCGTCGGCCCCCTCGAGCGCAGATTCCACCGCATCGATGGTGTCCGCCTCCGTCTCTCCGATACGCCACAGAACTACGCGCCGTCCCGACAGCACCCCGTTCGTCAGGGTGGGTTCGAAGGCCGATAGAGCCGCCTCCGCGTGTGCCCGTTCCTGTTCTGTCTCCCGAACCCGGTTCAGGCGCTCTTCGTTGGTCGTCTCGAGACTGTCCACTCTGTTCTCGAGCTGCTCGAGCAACGGTCCGCCCAAGAACGCGGACCCGGTCACGATCCCGACGCTCAGTGCCAGCAACACCGCGATGATCGAGATGATGTGGTAGCGGAAGTCGATCACCCGAAGATCGCTTGCTTGATGTCGAACCAGAGGTTCTTCACGTCGATCCACATCAATCTCACGTAGAGCCTCATCGGTTCCGAGAGCCATACGGCGATCGCGAGCGCGAGCAAGGCAGCACCCAGAAGAAGCAGCAGGTCACGGCGCTTCACCGTGCTCCGATACAGACGACTCACTCCTTTTGCATCCACGAGGATCGGCCCCACGCGCAAACGCGTGAGGAAGGTCGATGCCATCCCCTTCCGCCCTTTGTCGAGGAACTCGACCAGATTGGCGTGCGTGCCCACCGCGACGATGAGCTCCGCTCCTTCTTCGAACGCCATGAGCATGGCGATGTCCTCCGAGGTGCCCGTGGCCTCGAATAGAACGGAGGGTAGGCCAAGCGCGTGCACCCGATCCAAACCAGGAGCTTCGCCTCCTGCGTACGCGTGGACGACCAGTTCGGCCCCCGAGACCAGACCCTTGGTGGAGACGGAGTCCATATCGCCGATGATCATGTCGGGTTCAAGGCCGAACTCGAGGAGCGCGTCGGCGCCCCCATCGACGCCGATCAGGATGGGATCGACCTCACGGATGTAGTAACGCAATGCACTGAGGTCCTCTCGATGGCCGTGCCCCCGTACCACGATCAGAACGTGACGACCGTTGAAAGAAGTACGTGTCTTCGGAAGGCGCGTGGCCTCCAGCAGGACGTCGCGCTCGTCCCGGATGTACTGGATCGTGTTCTCGGCGAAACGCTCCAGTTCGGAAGAGATCCCCCGTTTGGCCTCGTCCAGCGTCTCCTCGGCGGCGGCCAGATGAAGGCGGGTCCCGCGAGCGATCTTGGAGGCCCCGTTGCCGCCCACCCTGAGCAGCACGTTTTCCTCGAGAACCACTCGGGAGCCATCCGGCACGGTCATGACCCCTGGGCCCGCGGCATCGAGCACCGGGATCCCCGCGGAGCACAGAAGCAGAGGCCCGAGGTTCGGATAGCGCCCCGTCGAGGAGGACGATGCGTTGACCACCGCGGCCACCTGCCGCTGGATCAGTCCTTCAGCAGCGATCCTGTCCAGATCGGCGTGGTCGATGATGGCGATGTCTCCGGCCTGGAGGCGCGCGACGAGATTCTTGGTCCGCCGGTCGACGCGCGCAACCCCGCGCACCTGCGCGACAGCCGCTGCCTCCTCGGTCCTCTTCGGTTTAGCCATGACTCAATCCGCTCCGGCCGCCATATCCAATAACTCCTGTGCGTGCTCTCGAGCTCGCTCACTCTCGGGGAGTCCGGCCAGCATCCGCGACAACTCGGCGACACGCTCTTCGCCCTCCACCCTCTCGACGGTCGCGCGCGCGCGCTCATCGCCGACGGCCTTGGACACACGGTAGTGGGCATCCGCAAAGGCCGCCACCTGCGGGAGATGCGTTACCACCAGGACCTGAACGCTCGTTCGATGCGCGAGCTTGCTCAGCGCTTCACCCACGGAGCGCGCAGCCTGCCCTCCGACGCCCGCGTCTACTTCGTCGAACACCATCGTCGAAGCAGCCGCGTCCGAGACCAGCAGGTGCAGCGCCAGTGAGATCCGAGAGAGCTCACCGCCCGACGCGACCTTCGAGATCGGCCGCGGGGGTTCGCCCGGATTGGCCGAGACGAGGAAAGACACGCGTTCCGTGCCCCCGTCGTAGAGCTCGGACCGGTCGACCTGAGCCACGAACCGGGCTCCCGAGAGCGCGAGCTCCCCGAGTAGCCCCTCCATGGCATCTTCGAGTCGCGGAGCCGCCTCCTCGCGCAGGGCTCGAAGCCTGGCGGACAGATCGCCGGCTTGCGCCGTGAGTTCACCTAGTTCCTTCTCGAACCGAACGATGCTCTCGTCATCCGACGTCAGTTCACGCAGACGATCGCGGGAGCGCTCCAGGTAATCCAGCACCTGTGCTTCGTCGTCGCCATACTTCCGACGTAGCCGCGAGAGCTGATCGATCCTCGCACGCACCTCGCCGAGAGCATCGGGGTCGGGAGCGACCGTGCGAGCACTGAGGTCCGCGGCGACATCGGCGACCTCGAAAGATGCGGCGCGCAGTCGATCCAGCAGCGCCCGCGCGCCGGGATCCTTCTCGACCGTTCGGTCTAGCGCGCCGATCGCCCGGTTGAGGGACTCTTCTGCCCCCCCGTCACCCCGTAATGACTCGATGGCCTGCTCGAACGAGAGCGCAAAGGTCTCCGCGTTCTCCAGGCGGGCCGCGTCCTCGAGCAACCGGGATGATTCTCCCTCCACGATGCCGGCGGCCTCGATCTCGGCTATCTCGTACGACAGAACGTCGGCTTCGCGCCTTCGGGCGCGCTCGCTGGTCTCGAGATCTTCCATCGCGCGCGCGGCGCGATTCAGCGCCCTCATGACTACCCGCAGTTCATCGGCGATTACGATCGCATCGGATCCGGCGAATCGATCCAGGGTGTGTCGCTGCCACGCCGAGTTGCCGATGCGCTGGTGCTCGTGTTGACCGGCGATCTCCACGAGACCCGGCGCTATCTCTTCCAGCAGCTTTATCGTGACGAGCCGGCCGTTGACACGTGCCTTAGCGGAGCGACCGTCACCCGCGATCGTGCGGTGAACGACGACCTCCAGCTCGCCGGGCCCGGTGGCCTCGGGGAGCACCCCCTCGGCGACGAGCCTCTCGACCGCGAGGTGTGATGAGGGGAGGAGCCAGCGGCCTTCCACACGGCCCTCCGCCGCACCTTCACGCACGATCGACCGGTCGGCGCGGCCGCCCAGAAGAAGCCCGAGTCCGGCGACGACCAAGGTCTTGCCCGCTCCCGTCTCCCCCGTAAGCACCGAGCACCCGGGTCGGAGCGCCAGTTCCGCTCGCTCGATGACTCCCAGGCCCTCGACCACCAACTCGGTCAGCATCTCGGAATCCTAGTGGGGACCGGAACTCAGCCCGGAAGCTGGAGCTTGTTCCGTAGACGCTCGAGGAAGTTGGGCCCCGAGAGACGCACGATCCGGAGAGGGCGTGGGTGCCTGCGGACCACGACCGTCGTGCCCGGTTCGAGGTCTCCCCCGAGGGCCCCATCGAGCGAGAGAGACCCCTGTTCGCCGTCGGGATCGGTGGTTATCTCGACCGTCTCATCGGGGGTCAGCACGAAAGGTCGAGCGAAGATCATGTGAGGGCTCACCGGGACAAGCACCATGCATTGAGCTCTCGGGTCGACGATCGGGCCACCGGCGCTCAGCGCGTAGGCCGTCGACCCCGTCGGGGTAGCGACGATCACGCCATCTGCGTTGTACGCGGCGAGTCTCTCACCGCCGACCCGCACCTCCAAGCGAAGAAGCCGGTAGCGTGAGGTTCGCTCGACCAAGACTTCGTTCATCCCGACGTAGTCGCGCGAGCCACCCGCAGAACAGGCAAGCATCATGCGGTCCTCGAGATGAAAATCGCCGGCCAAGATCTTTTCGAGGGCCGTGATCTCGTCCCCGGCATCGACTTCGGTCAGGTAGCCGAGGCGCCCGAGGTTCACCCCGAGCAGCGGCGCCTCCTCCTCGTGGGCGACCTGTGCTCCGCGCAGAACCGTGCCGTCGCCCCCCAGGGCCACCACCAGATCGGGCGCCTCCTCCACAATGGTTACGCCGCGTGCGGCTAGGAACTCGCCGATCTTCTTCTCGATCCTGGCCGCCATCGACTTCTCGTGATGCGAGACGATGGCTATGCGCTCAAGCTTCATCGCGCGCCTCCCCGAGTGCCCGGTCGATCGCATCGAGACGCGGATCGACGCCGCGACCAAGGTGAACGAAGAACTCCCTATTGCCGGCCGGTCCGAATGGGTGGGATAGCGCAGCGCCAGCGAGTCCGAGGCCGGCGCCGGTCGCAGCCTGGATCACCTTCTCGATCGCCGCGCGCCACAGGGCCGGGTCCCTCACCACGCCGCCCTTGCCCACGGCTTGCTTTCCTACCTCGAACTGCGGTTTGACGAGAAGGATCAGGTCGGCATCCTCGGTCGACGCGTTCACCAGGGCGTCGAGCACCAGGGTCAGTGAGATGAACGAGAGGTCGGCAACGACACCATCGGCGCGCCACGGCAGCGCCTCGGGGGCCAGGGTCCTGACGTTCGTCCGCTCCATCACGATGACGCGCGGATCGTTGCGAAGTTTCCAGTCGAGTTGGCCATAACCCACATCAACCGCCGCCACTTCGGCGGCCCCGCGTTGCAGCAAGCAGTCTGTGAAGCCTCCCGTCGACGCGCCGGCATCGAGCCATCGCCCGGCCGCGACCTCGACGGCGAAGGATCGGAGCGCACCATCGAGCTTCTCGCCGCCGCGGGACACGAACGGCTGAGCGGGCGCGGCGAACGCGATCGGAGCTTCGGGAGGAACGAGCGTCGCAGCCCTCGTCACCGGGATCCCCCGGACGACGACCTTGCCCTCCTGGATGGCACGTCCGGCCTCGGAGCGGGAGGAGACGAGCCCTCGCCGGACCAGCTCAGCGTCCAGGCGGAGAGGCTTGGTCAATCTCTTCGAGCTCCGCTTCGATCGACTCGGACAGACCTTCGAGGGCTGCGAGCCGGGCCTCATCGTCGCCCTGCTCGGCGCGCTCCAACTCCTCCGCGACGCCGGCCACTCCGTCCGATCGCTGCTGGGTCTTTGGATGCTCCATACCTGGATTAAACCCGACGCGGGACTCCAAGCGGTGGCGCGTCAGCCCATGCCTCAGGATCGGCCCAACGGCCGGCCGGGGCTCCCGGGGGCCGGGGTTCGCTCGGAGGAGGCTACAGAGGCGCCGCGCGTGGTCGTCTTCTTCCTGGTCACGCTCGTCTTCTTGGCGCTCTTCTTGCCACTCTTCTTTGCGGTCTTCTTCGAGCCGCCCTTGCGAGCGGTGGTCTTCGAGGTCTTCTTACCCGAGCTTTCACTCCCCGATCGCGCTCGCTTCAACTCCTCCTCCAGACGGTCGACCCGGCGCTCGAGCCGCTCGACCTCGCGGCCGTCTGCGAGCCCGAGGGTGCGCGCCTGGTTCCGCATCTCCGAACGGATCAGAGACAGGAGCTCGGAGCGGTTCTGCCGGCTCGTGTCGACCAGCTGCTTGACCATCGTCGAAGCTCGGGCGTTCGGGACGTCGCCCCCGGTCCAACTCTTGACGATCTGCTCCGCTCGGTTCCGGGTCAGTTCTGCAACCCCCGACGTGAACAGCGCGAGCCTTTTCACTTCTTCAAGCACGACTTCCTCCCGTCGTCTGCGACCATCGGGCCGCACCTATAATCCCCGTCATGGTGTCGCTCATTCCCATATCCGACACCAACCCCACCCGCCGCTTTCCGGC
Source organism: Actinomycetota bacterium (assembly GCA_030859685.1). Lineage (GTDB taxonomy): Bacteria > Actinomycetota > CADDZG01 > CADDZG01 > WHSQ01 > JACCXF01. The sequence continues at coordinate 8,029 of JALZJQ010000171.1, forward strand.
CGTGACGATAGGCCTGATCGTGGCCAACATCCTCGCCTTCTTTCGCGAGCCCGATTTCGGAGACGGAACGATCGACGCCTCACGCTACTTCTTCGCCAACGCGCCCATCCCCTGTCAGCTCCAAGACGTCTGCCCGGCGGGCGTGAGGATCCCGACCGAAGACGGCTTCGCAGCGATCTTGATCCCCGATCGTGGCCTGGGCTCCTTCTTGATCTCGGTCGTCGTTTCCACCTTCTTGCATGCGGGCTTCCTGCACATCGCCGGCAACATGCTGTTCCTCTGGGTCTTCGGGAACAACGTGGAAGACTTCCTGGGACCGGTCAAGTACCTGCTGTTCTATCTGCTCGGCGGGATCGCGGCTTCGTTCGCGCACATCGCCGTGAGCTTGGGGGACGTGATCCCCTCAGTGGGAGCCTCGGGCGCGGTCGCCGCGGTCATGGGCGCCTACATCGTTCTCTTCCCTCACGCACGGGTCAGGGTGCTGGTCCCCATCTTCATCTTCTTCATGACTCAGATGTCCGCATGGGCCGTGCTGGGTCTGTGGTTCGTGTACCAGTTCATCATCGGGGCTCAGGCCGCGACGGAAGCGACCTCGGTGGCGTGGATGGCGCACGTGGGGGGATTCGCTTTCGGGGTGGCCGCCGTCTACATCCTGGGCGGGCGGCCACATCGCCCCGCACCGTTATGGCGCCCCGGCTGGGGGAACTAGCTCAGGCCACCAACTCCGCGAGCGAACCGAGGACGAGGTCGGGAGGCGGCACGATGCCGGAGACCTCATCGCGACCCGTGACCCCGGAAAGAACCAAGATGGTGGTCCAACCCATGGCCACTCCACCGGCGAGATCGGTGTCGTATCGATCGCCGACGATCGCGATGCGGGACGCACCGTCGAGGCGCCTGGCAACCGCCTCCATCATCGGACGGTGAGGCTTGCCCATCACCTCGGCGGTGCGGCCGGAGGCGACTTCGATCGCAGCGAGGATCGATCCCGACCCCGGCCACAGGGCTCCCGAGACCGGGTAGGACGCATCGGCGTTGCTGGCGAGGAGGGTCGCCCCCTCGCGCACCGCGATCGAAGCTCGGGTCAGCATCTGGTAGTCGAACGACACATCGAGTCCGACGACCACCAGATCCGCCTTGGTCGAGCTCGGGTCGCGCATGATCGAGACGCCGAGGCCCTCGAGTGCCTCGACCACCCCCCGGCCACCCACGACCAGAGCCTTTAGGCCCGCGACGTTCCGCTGCGCCAGAACCTCGGCTAGGACGACGCCGGAGGTAACGATCTGTTGCTCGTCGACCTCGATCCCCAGACCGCCGAGCTTGGCCAGGTACTGATCCACGGTGGATTCGGAGTTGTTCGTTGCGAAAACGATGCGGATCCCCTCCGCTCGCAAGCGCGCAAGGGCCCCCACCGACCCGGGGATGGGGTCCGAGCCCCGGTAGACGACCCCGTCGAGGTCGCACACGAGTCCATCCAAACCCTCGCGTATCATTCGAGCCTCATGCCGACCGTCAAACCCTTTCACGGGATCCGTTACTCCTCTCAAGACGACCTGGGCGACCTCGTCTGTCCTCCCTACGACGTGATAACGGACCTCGATCAGACAAAGCTGCACGAACGTCATCCCAACAACGCCGTTCGTCTGGAGCTGGCCAGGACGGATGACGGGGCTGAGAAGTATAGGAACGTAGCGCAGACTTTCGAGGACTGGCTCCGCACGGGAGTCCTGCGGGTCGAGGACCAACCTGCGCTCTACGTGTACCGGCAAGACTTTCAGGCCGAGGACGGGGTCCGACGCCGCGTCGTGGGTGTGATCGGGGCGCTGGAGCTAGAGCGGTTCGGTCAGGACTCGGGCGTGCTTCCGCACGAACGAACGATGGAGGGCCCGATCGAGGACCGGCTGACGCTGATGAGGTCATGCCCCGTGAACATCTCGCCCATCTATGCGATCTACCGGGGGGGTGGACAGCTCGGTCCTTTCTTCGACTCGCTGGAGCACCGGCCCCCATCCGCTCGGTTCGCCGACGAACACTCGACATTGCATCGCATGTGGATCATCACGGCGCCGGCCGAAGTCGAGATGCTTTCGATCGCCCTCGGCAAGGGCACGTTGGTCATAGCGGACGGACATCATCGCTACGAGACCGCCCTCGCGTATCACGAAGAGAACCGCGAGAGGCCCGGAGACCACGGCGCCGTCATGTGCTTCTGCGTCGATGGAGACGTCGAGGACGTGGTCGTTCTTCCTTATCACCGGGCTCTGAAGACGACGGTTAGCGGCGAGGAACTGAGCGGCCGTATCTCGGAGGCGTATAAGGCGCGGGTTGTCGACGTCGATGTCTCCGACCGGGTGCTCGAAGGATCGCTGGCCGACCATCCGTTCTTGTGCCTGATGCGTGATACGGGGTTGTTGGTCGAGCTACGCGCTGACGACGTCACTGAGGTGGTCGGGAACGAGCCCGCAGCGTGGCGACGGCTGGATGTCGTCGCGCTTCACGAGGTGATGCTCCCCAAGGTCTTGCCCGAAGGCGTCGACGAGTTCCGCTTCTCCAAGGATCGTGCCGTGATCGAACAGCTCGTCTCAAAGGGCTGGACGGCGGGAGTCTTACTCAAGGCGCTCGACGCGGTTCAGGTTTTCGAGGTGGCGCGATCCGGGGCGCGTATGCCCCAGAAGGCAAGTTACTTCTGGCCCAAGGCCATAACGGGCCTGGTGTTTCGTTCGTTGTCCCAGCTTCCCAAGACCTAGCCGGTCATCACCTCGAGGCCGAGCGCGTCCCACGACGACGCCTCGTTCAGATCGAGCTCGAGCCGAGGCTCGCCTCCCAGATCGTCCGCCGCGTCGACGGCCGCCGCGATCGACTCCGGAGCGAGCGCTTTGTTCCGCCTCAAGCGTCGCTTCCGGTAGGTGAGCACCACGTGCTGGCCGGGCGCGGCGCGGAGAAGTTCCACCGGCTCGACCGGAGGGTCGGCCGTGCAGAGAACGACTCGCTCCACGCGCGCGACCCGGGCCCCCTCCAGGATCTCCTTCATCACCACCACCTCGACCGCCCCCACGACGATGGTCCTAACGTTCTGCGCGGCTCGTTCCACGAGGTCCGCGTCGACCAGTGGCCCGCGAGCTATGTGAGCGCCGAGCTTTCGAAGAGTCTCCGGGTCATCGTTCTCCGTTGCGATCACCCTTACCTCGTCGTCCTGCTGGACCAGCCTGCGGATTAGCGTTCGGGCGAGCTCGGCCTCCAGACCGACCATCAGGACGCTCATCTGGAGGCCACCACTCGCAGGGCATCGCGCTTGATACGGAACCGCGCCGACGCGGCGGGCAGCAGCGGCTCACCGTCGACGTGGCGGCTGAATGGCATCTCGGACACGACCTCGAACTCGCTCTGATCGTGCTCGTAATAAACGTCGGGGTGCTCGACCAAGTCCCCGGAAACGATGACCCTCCACGCATACATCGGCAACGCCTCGATCCGCATGGTCTTGAGAGCGAACACGTCGAGACCCGCATCCAGAGCCACCCTCGGCGCGATCTCTACCGGCCGCCCGGCGAGGTACGCGTACGGGCCGGCGTTCGACGCGATCGCCATCGACACGGGGATCGTTCCGAAAGGACCATTGAGGATCATCGAAGGCGCCCTACGCCGGTAGGAGCCCACCAGCACGCGGAACGCGCTCCAATAGAAGAAGATCTCTCCGAATCTCCTCTTCGACGGCACGTATCGCTCGACGCGCGCCGCAGCCTCGGCGTCGAATCCGCATCCTGCCGAGAACGTGAAGTAGCGGTCGTCCATCATCCCCAGTGGGACCTGGACCGGTCGCCTCTCGGATAACTGGAGGAGGTGTTCGATGGCCAGCATCGGGTCCATCGGCACCCCCAGGGCCCGCGCAAAGACGTTCATGGTTCCTCCAGGCACGATGCCGAGAACCGCGTGCGTGCCGGCCAGACCATTGGCGACCTCGTTCACGTGACCGTCACCTCCGAATGCGATCACCAGCTTCGCGCCCGAGTCCACCGCGTCCTGGGCGATGGGGATGCCGGTCCCCCGCGCGCTGGTCGCGAACGCCTCGATACGGAAACGGCTGCGCAGGACATCCACGACCTCATCCCGAGCGCGTTGCGACAGACGACCGGCGTTAGGGTTGACGATCAACACCGCAGAGGGCCTTCTGGAGATTCCCATGGGGCGACAAAGCTAACTGAGAGAGAACGAAGTGACCCGCGAACCCATCGTCATCGACACGAAGATGCACGGGCTCGAGCGGCTCACCGCGGCCTTTGTCGTGACGGGCGAGCAGACCGCCCTGGTAGAGACGGGGCCCAAGTCCTCGGTCGATGAGGTCTTGGCGGGGCTGGCACGGGCCGGTGTCGATCGCCTCGATTGGATCGTCGTCACCCACATCCACCTGGACCACGCCGGGGCCGCCGGGACGCTGAGCGCCCGATGGCCGGAGGCTCGCGTTGCGGTCCACGAGATCGGCGCTCCGCACCTCGTCGATCCATCCAAGCTGTGGTCCAGCGCCACACGGATCTATGGCGATCGTATGGAGGAGCTGTGGGGGGGCATCGATCCCATCCCGGACGAACGGATCCACATCGTCTCGGACGGGGACGTCATCGACCTCGGTGGTCGATCGCTGCGCGCCTTCGACACTCCAGGTCACGCGTACCACCATCATGCTTATCTCGATGACCTGACGGGCGCGATGTTCACGGGGGACGCGCTCGGGGTCAGGCTTCCCGACGTGGGCAGCGTCCGCCCCGCCACCCCACCGCCTGAGTTCCACCTCGAGAAGGCGATCGCCAGCATCAACCGGATACGCGAGGCGGAGCCCTCTTCGTTGTGGTTGACGCATTTCGGACCCCACGACGAAGGGCCTCCGACGGCGGGGGTCGGGTCAACCTGCGTCGCAGCGATCGAAGCCCTGAATCAATGGGCGGAATGGGTTCGACTCGCGCGCGAGAAGACTTCGGAGATGGAAGCGGTGGTCGAGATCGTTCGGAACGAAATACGCGGCGCGCTCGAGGGGCGCCTCGATCAAGCAGCGGTCGATAGGCTCGAGCAGACGACCTCCTACCGGATGAACACCTGGGGGTACATGCGCTACTTCGATAAGGCCGGGGCCTAGCCCTCGGAGGAATCAGCTCAAGTCTTGCGATGCTCCGGGTGCCGAGCTCGTCCTCGAACTCAGCCCAAGTTCTTGTGGAAGGTGTAGGAGGCTCGTTCGTAGCCCAAACGCTCTTCGTAAAACCTGTGCGCGTCCTTACGATGAAGTGCGGAGGCCAGAGCGATGGTGTCGCACCCCTCAGTTCGTGCGAAGTGTTCGAGGTCACGCATGAGGCTGGCTCCGAGCCCGGACGAGCGCTCTGCCTCCGTCGTCACGAGGTCGTACACCCACAGATACTTGCCGTAATAGAAGTTCGTCCCGATGCTGACTCCGGCCAGTGCCTTGATACCGCCACCGTCATCGAGCGCGAACATCCGGTAGCCATCCGATCGCATCGTGTCCACCAGCTTTAAGTAGGCATCCTCATCGAGATGTGGCCGTAGTTCGGTGAGGATGGGCAAGGCACGCCGGAGATCGGTGTCCGACGTCAGTTCGATCATGGTCACCCCTTGTTCGAGAGCCGGGCCAACCGCTCCGGCGCGTCGGTCGCATCCACATCGGTGGCCGCCACCGCTCCGAATAGATCGCGAGCCTGCGTGAACCGGCCGCGGCGCTCCAAGAGGTCCGCTAGCGTGTACCAGGCCCGTAGGTGGTGCTCCTCGGCGTTCTCCGGATTGAGGTCAAGCATCTCCAGCCGGGCGATGGCGTCGTCCAGCCTGCTCTGATCGGCGAGAGCACCCGCGGCGACGATCGACCCTTCATAGAAGATGGCCGGAGGCGCCGAACGAGGATCGATCTCGTCACACAACACGATCGCCTTGTCCGGGCGCTCCATGGCCCGGTACGAATCGGCGATGACCGGATTCTGATCGGTCGAACCAGAGATGCGCCGGAAGGCCGAGAGCTCGCGCGCGGCCTCCTTCCACTTGGCCAAGCGGTAATAGGCCAGACCGAGAAGCTCGCGCGCGACGCTCGAGCGAAGAGCCATGTGCTTCGCTTGCTCGCCGAGCCGGACCGCGGCCTCGAAATCCTCCGCCTCGAACGCTGCAGCAGCCTCCCCGAAGACCTGTACGAGGATTCCCCCCTTTCCCGGCCGGGCCGTGTCGTGTAGCTCCCGCACGACATCGTCGGCGAGGTGCGCGGAGGGATACTTGGGCTCCACCTTTGAGTTCCGGCGGGGATCCCGATGCCCATCGTGTCGGGAGCCGGCCCGCCCGGGCTCGCCCCGGCTGCTCCCCGGCTGACTCCCGCCCCTGTGGGCCCGTCCGGCGCTTGCTCCTCCCGACCCGCCCCGGCTGGCCCCACCGGAACCGCCCTGGTTGGCCCGTCCGGAGCTTGATCCTGCCCTGCCCTGACCGGGAGGCCGGCCCCTCGGGTCCCGTGGCCCTCTTCTCTCCGACATGCCCGCACCTTAAGGGCGGGGGACGGCTCCTGGGCTCACCGGGACTGGCCTCTCCCCCGTTCCTTCAAGGTTTTCCCAGGTGGTGTCGACTCATAAAACACTCGGAGGAGTGGCTTCACCCCCGACCAGGGGACCGAAAGGGACGAACATGTCACAGGGCACACACCGCAGGATTCGGCTGTCGCCGGCCCTCGTCGTCGCGTTCGCCCTGGTCGCAGCGGGGCCGGCTGCATCTCTGGCCGCCGCCCCCCGGGACAGTTCCACAACTCCGGGCCAGAGCTCCCCAGCCGAGGCCCCGCAGTCGACCGATGGAACGACCGCCTCGACATCGCCGGGCAAGGCCACCGGCAACGACAAGGGCACGAGCGAACCCGGCGCGAGCAACGGCAAGGCTCAGGGTCACGACACGCCGGCCGACCGCGGCCCCGTCGGGAACGGCCACGGCAAGGCCAAAGGACACGACAAGCGGCCAGGGCCCGCACCGGTGGACCGCCCCGGCACCGCGGATCCCGATCCCGGGGGCCGCGACAACCCGGGCAAAGGCCCGGGCAAAGGCCCGGGCAAAGGCCCGAGCAAGGGCCCGGACCAGGGCGCGGATCCCAAGGATTCCGATGGCGGCCGCAAGACTCCACGCGCCAAGGACGCAAAGACCACTGGTGGGGCGACCGCCCAACGATCGGGTTCCACCTCCGGCAGCTCCGGCGCCGGCGCCCCGGCCCCGGCTCCTGTGCCGGTGCGTGTGAACCTGTCGTCCACGGCCGATCCCAAGCACACCAGGGCAGCAGCAGCGCCGTCCAGCCTCGACTCGAGGCCGTCGCTGGCTACGCAGCTGTTCGCGGCCGAAACCGAGGGATCGGAAGCAACCAAGCGATTCGCCTTCCCGCTATTGCTGACCGTGATCGTCGTTCTGTTCCTCATGTTGCAGGGACGGTTCGATCGCAAGGACGACAAGCTTTCCCTCGCGCCGGTCGACTACTCCG
>JALZJQ010000188.1 GCA_030859685.1 Actinomycetota bacterium
CGAGCTGGTTCATGCCCCGCTCGAGCGCCCTCCGGGCCTCGTCTTCAAAAGCGAGGATCTTCGACATGGCTTACCTCCCTGGGATACGGCTCGACTCTCGTTAGCACTCTTATGGTCTGAGTGCTAAAGATAGCTCGCCCCCCCACGTTCGTGCAAATCGGAGGACCAGGGACTAGAACTGGATGGCGCTGCTGGTGGCGATGCCGACGGCCGGGTGGCCGCTGGGGTTCAAGAGCGCCGGCGATGGCGTGTAGGACGAGGTGACAACTGCGTTCACCCGGCTGGGATTGACGCCCAGAACTCGAGCCCCCAGCGTGACCGTCAGCTTGTAGGTGGTGGCGTTCCACGCCACCGTAGAGGCATTGGCTCCGGCTCCCGAGAACGTGGTGGTGGCGCTCACGAAGTTGGGCGACCCCACATCGACCGAGCCAAAGTTGAAGGCCCCTCCGCACGCAGCAGCCGAGGTCGACACGTTGAGGAGGTCGTTGCCGCTGGCAGCCGCGTTGTCCAAGATGGTGACGGTCACGGCGTTGTCCGCGGCGATCGACTGGTTGGATCCGTTCCCGCTCCACGTCGAGCACATCGATGCCACGTCGATCGCCTGGTTGAAGCCGACCTCGACCCTGTCACCCTGCTGGGGGCGGCCGGTCTGGTTACCGCCGTTCGAAATCAGCAGAGAGGTCGGGGACAACACAGGTACGTTCACCGTGATGGATGCGGACGCGACATCTCCGCCGCTGCCGATCGCGTAGATCGTGTGGGTTCCGTTTGACGTCCCGGTGGGGATCGTCGCCGAGATCGTCGCCGATCCCGCGGTCCCGATCGTGGACGGCGTCGACGATCCGCTGAGCACGGTACCGGTGTTCGGGTCGTCCAGGCGGAACGAAAGGGTCTGCCCGGAGGCGTAGTTCGCGATGCTCCCGGTGACGGCGCCGGGTAGAAGGAAAAAGGTCGTCGGGGGATTGAGGGTGAGTGACGGAGCCTGAACCGTGACCGCGGTGCTGAGGGAGCTCGCCGGGCCGGCCCAGTTCTGGTGGACCGGCGTCACGGTGTAGCGCCAGTCGCCCGGTGGGACTGCCTGCTCGGTGCAGGTGGTCCCCGTCACGATCCCGTTACAGTTCGACAGCATCGTCTGCGCGGTGTTCGTGGCGACGTCGTAACGCGTGACCACGTATGTGTTCAACGGTGTTCCAGCGGGGAACTGGTTTCCACTCCAGCTCACGGCGACGTTTCGTGCGGTCACCGACGCCGTCGGGGTGTTCCCGGCCGGCATCGTGCGTCCCTGAGAGTAGGACTTGGTGTTGCTGGATCCGGGATTCCAACGCGCCAAAGCGGAGCCGCTCACGCAACTGAGGAGCGACACCACGGTCATGACGAAAGCGACGCGTCGGAGAGAGGACTTCATCGCTTGCGCACCGCCCCTCCGCGGAACTTGAGCGGCCAGCGGGCCCCCTGACAAGACGTCGGAGCCGTCGGCTTCAGCCTGACCGGCACCCCTTTCTTGGCACGGCCACGTGCCGGAACGACAACGGAGACACGCAGGCGCTGTCGCACTGAGAGCCATCTCGATCCGCAGCCGGGATCGGTCGAGGGCCTGACCCTGATCCTCAGCTCCTTGACCACGATGGCGAAGCGGTTCGGGTTGCGCAGCTTGACCTTCATGACCTTCCGCTTGCCGGGGAAGAGGCCCTTCACGGCGCCTTTCATGCGGAACGCGGCGGACGTTCCGCTGACGTTCTCGAATCGGTGCGAGCGGTCCGCCTGAGCGAACGAGAGGGCCTCGGGGATCACCAGGGCGGCAACGAGTAGCAGGGCCACGAGGCCTTGCACGATCGTCGTTGCCATCCTGGTGAACCGCGATGACGAGCTCACATCTCTCCTTAGTCGAGGATCCCCTCGGGGATCGTCCCTTTCAGATGGGATCCCTGGGGATCGTCTGAACCGAAAGTGGCGGGAGGAGCCTCGGCCCCACCCGCCACCATGCATCTGGTTAACCGTGTATCTAGTTGCTGCGTGCCGTGAAGGTCACCGGGATGGTGAAGGTTGCTCCCTGGCAAGCGTTGACGGAGGCGTTGCTCATGCCGGCTGCGTTCGCCAGCGTGAGGGCAAGCGATCCGTCGGTGCCACCGCTCTTGGCGGGGACGACGTTACCGGCCGAAAGGTTCTGCGTGGTGAAGCTGACGCCGGTCGCCTTGAGGGGGTCGCCTCCAACGTCGGTGCAGTTGGCGTTACCGACCACGGCTCCGTTGGCCGCCACCTGCGTGACCTCTACGGGGAACGGGTTGGGGTTGCGGATCGTGACCTTGACATCGCCGTTGGCACCCGGCCACAGCTGAGCGACCGTGGTTGCGCCGACGTCGTCCGTGTACAGGTTCTGCGAGGTGGCCGCCTTGGAGTAGCCACTGCCGCTGCCGTTCACTACCCAGGCCGCAAAGGCGACGCTGGCAACCAAGAACGCGAGCAGTGTGGCGCCCGTGATCATGAGCTTCTTCGAAAACTTCTTCACTTGCGTCTCCTTTCGGGAGGGTCGAGGCACATCCTTTTTCTGGGGTGTTGCCATACAATCGACAACGCGAGGAGGGCGGCCAATACGCAATCTGAGCGGCGCGCCGGCAGACGCTCTACCAGGACTTTTGTCTTGGTTGACTAGTCACCAACACCGTCAAAAACGGACAAACGTCGCTCTGTGTCTAGTGCGGTGCCAGCCCGGGCGGGACCTAGAAGGACAGCAGGGTGGCGATCGCGACGACGCCCAACGCGGCCGCGTTCACGAGGCGAGGGGCGCTGGTGACCGAGAGCTCTTCGATCCGCACCACGGCGTCGTTGGAGGAGGCGGTGCCCAGCGACCAGGCGATGACCGACAGGCCACGGGCCAGTCCGAAGGGGGCACACAGCAGCGCTCCGAGGACCGGGTCCCCGAAGAACAGCGCGGCGGCGGCCACGGCCACGTAGGTCCCGAACGAGAGAAAGGTCAGGAAGCCGACGCCCAGCCCGAGGCCGTAGAGAACGGCCGTCACGGGCGGAGAGTAGAAGGTGCGCCACCACTCGGGCACCTGGCGGTGCCTATCCGGGACGGGTACGGGGACCTTGAACGCCTCTCGCAGGAGGTACAGGAGCGCAACCGAAGCGAGGGCACCCAGAGAAATCGCCCCCCAGGGGGCGCGTAGCCCCATCCCGACCAGGCCCAGGAGCGCTCCGACAGCGGCCGCGGCGGCGGTGGCGGCGAGGCTGTGCAGGAAGACCGTCCATGCGTAGCTCCTGCTGCGGCCCCCGTGGACCACGGGGGAGATGGTTTCGACCATCGACATGCCTCATGGGTCGAAGGCGGTTGAGCCACCGGCGACCGCCGAGGCGAGAAGAAGCGAGACGAGTATGGGCCAGGTCAACAGCGGGTATTGGTGTCGCGGTATCCGATGCAGAAAACCTTGCGGCCCGCATGGCAATAGCCGGTGAGGGAGGCATCGCCGTTGATCCTAGTGTCGGCGTACGAGCAGCAGTCCGCGATCCGGCGAACCCGGCCACCACAGCAACGGGACCAACCGCCCCCGAATACCGGAGAACCCGTGAAGGGGTACTTCGACGGCACCACCTCCTCACACACCTGACGACGGCGCTGAGATCGTTTCGTGTAGATGCGGCCCCTGTCATCGATCGGATACCCGTATTTCGGGTGAACGGGGTAGCCGTATCGATCGACCCGGGACTGCGGGCTGAACGGATGCGGGCACGAGCCCGTCGTGTAGGTGTGACCGCAGATGTGGTACGCCTCGGCTCGGCCGGGGGTCAGGGCGACCGCAACGAACTGGCCGCCGACCAGTGCAACCATCCCTTTTCCGAGACGACCCAGGAAGGAACGGCGTCCGCTTCGCCCCGCCAGTCCCACCGATGCCTTCTCGACCACGTTCTCGATCATCAGATCGCCTGCCTTTCGGCGTCGGCCTCGTGTGCGCGTCGCAACGCCGTGTCCACCAACCCTTCTAATTGTTCCAGGTTGTTGATCGTGCCTTTCGCTCTCACAATCCCTCGGTCGTCAAGCATCACAACATAAGGAGTTCCCGGGACTGCGTACGCCTGGGCGATCTGGGGACCCGGGACGAGCGGAGCGGGAGGGGGGCTCTTGCCGGCGAACGCCGCCTTGGTGTCCACGCGGTCGACATCCGTGACGACATAGGGGATGAAGGATCCCGCCCCTGCGGCAGCCGGCACTCCCGGCATGACTTGCTGGCAGATGTGGCACCCCGGTGAGACGAAGAGCAATAACTGAGCCTGGCCCGGGCCCCCGATGCTGAGGGGGTCGCCGTCCACGTTCGCCACGTCGAACGGCTGGGGAGCCTCGCCGAGCGGCGGACCCTCTGCATCCATCTCGAGCGCGCCGCGGGGGCCGAGTCGAAGGTGCAGCGTTCCGATCTGCCGCGCCAGGGCGACGACCACGACACAGAGCATCACGACGAGGAACCACAACACGAGATAGGACGCCCCCCACCAGCCTTCCACGCCGTCAGGCTATCGCGCAGTCTCGGTAATAGGATTCTCGACCCGTGGAACTCTTCGTGGTTCGGATCGCAGGTTCACTTCTCTCCGCCGCCTTCGCGTGGGCGGCGGTCGCCAAGCTCGCGAACCGACGAGCATGGAGACGCGCGCTCGAGGGTTATGGGCTGGGGCGAAGCACGCAGGCGGTGGCGTTCTGGGGAGTGCCACTCGCCGAGGCTGCGATCGTCGTCGTGATGCTGGCATTCTCCGCCCGCGCGGCCGCCGCTCTCACCGTCGCCCTGCTAGCGTCCTTCTCGCTTGCTCTGCTGCGCGCAAGGGCGATCAGAGGAGATCGCCTGCCTTGTGGTTGCTTCGGTAAGGCGACCGACCGCGACTACCGATTGATGCTCTTGAGGAATGCCGGACTGGGCGTGATGGCGGCAGTCGTGTTGTTGTCAGGACCGGAAGAGGGATTGCTTGTGGAGGCGGCGACACCCGAAGCGGGCGAGTTCGCTCCGGCTGCACTGGCTCTTGCCGGCGTTGTGCTTGCATGGTGGACGGTGATTCAAACGATGAGCGCATGGCGCAAGAAGGAGCCCAGATGAAACGTCGACTCTTGATCCCGATGCTCGCTATCGTGATCCTGATCGTGCCTCTCGCAGCGCGCGCCAGTCATTTGGATCTGAAGGATGCGAACGATGCGAGCGGTCCCTTGGACGTACAGGAGGTCGGTGTGTGGGGCAGCTCGCCACCTCGCTGGCGCATCTTCACCTACAACGGATGGTCCAACGCCCAGCTGTGGGACCAGGGTTACATCGCGATCTACTTCGATACCTACGGTCCGCTGAAAGGCAAGGGTTCCCGCTACGACTACTACGCCCTCCTATCCTCGAACGGTCACCGCATGCGAGGCCTCTTGTTCCGAGATTTCAGATCCCGTAGCGACGTACGGATCGGGAAGTTGCGGACGAGGAAGCCGGGTCGCCGAACCGTGATTGTCAAGGTTCCGGTGAAACGCAAGATGCAGATCGGTGAGGCGCGCGCGGTCTACAAGTGGTACGTGAAGACGATCTCCAATGGGACCGGGTGCGGCCACGTGTGCATGGATCGGGTTCCCGACGACGGAGGGGTTGCGGAACCGCTCCGGCCGAACGGGCCGGCCTCCTAGTTCGAGGTGGCCCCCCAGCTCGTGGTGCTCGGCTGGGATTCGGCGACCTTCGACATCGTCGACCCGCTGATCCAACAGGGTCGGCTGCCGGTGCTCGCAGGAATGATCGAGCGCGGCTCCCGCGCTCCGCTGCGTTCGACCTGGCCGCCCATGACCGATTGCGCCTGGACCTCCGCCTTCACGGGTCGTAACCCGGGAGCGCACGGGATCTTCGGATCCTGGTACAGAGCCCCGGGCGCGTACGAATGCCGCTACTTCTCGTCGCGCGACCGCATGGCTCCGGCCGCCTGGGAGGTAGGGCGCGAACGCCGGTGGCTGCTCTGGAACGTCCCCATGACCTTTCCACCGGCTGCGGTGAACGGAGTGATGGTCGCGGGATACGGCGCTCCCCCCGGAGCCCGATTCTGTGCCCCGGACGCGTTCCAGGACGACCTCGAGCGAAGGTGGGAGCCGGCCGCCCTCCTCGACCGCGCGCCGCACGGCTCTCTCGAGGGATTCCGACAGGAGCTGCTCGACGGGCTGGTCCATCAGGCCGAAGCCCTTCCGTGGGCGGCGCGGGAGGCGGGGGCGGATTGCGTGGCCGCGGTGTGGCCCCACGTCGACCGTGCACAGCACTTCTTCTGGAGATTCCGTGGGACGAACCATCCCCTTGCCTCCGCCGTGGATGAGGTCTACGAAGCCATGGACCGAGCCACCGGTCGGATCGTGGAGGCCTTCCCGGACGCCGACGTGCTGGTGGTCAGCGATCACGGGGCCGGACCACTCCGGGGAGACGTGAACGTGGGGGCATGGCTCGCAGGGAACGGGCGCGCCGCGTACGGGAAGAAGAAGACCTCGCTGGCGGTCCGAGCGGCCTGGGCGATGCCGCCCACGATCCGACGGTTGGGCCGGCGGCTCGCCCCCGGCGCCGCGCAACGCACGATGGGCGCGACCCTCAGCGGACAGCTTGGCTCTTTCGATTGGGAGCGGACGGACGCGTTCCTGGGCGTCCACTCGGACCTCTGGTTGAACCTCGAGGGCCGGGAGCGGATGGGCCGGGTCGCAACGAGCGACGCCCCGGAGGTGCTGGAAGAGTTGAGGGCTGGTCTCCTGGGATTGCGGGATCCACGCGACGGCGCTCCTTTGTTCGCTGCGGCGCACCGCCGCGCCGACGTCTACTCAGGACCCGCCGTCGACCTGGCACCCGACCTCATCCTGGATTCATGGTCCGCGGGCTACCGCGTGGCCCCGGGACGCGAGGCATCGGACCGGCTGGTCGTGCCTCCCGCACAACTCGCCGGCGTGGGCGAGGCGTGGTCCTCGGATCACCGACCCCTTGGGATATTCGTTGCGGCGGGTCCGCGGATCGCCAGGGGCGCGAGCGACGAGCTCGCTCTCTACGATGTGTGCCCGACGTCTCTGGCGCTGCTCGAGCAGCCGGTTCCTCCGGATCTCGATGGGCGGGTAGCGGACCGGGTAATCCGGCGAGAGTGGCTCGAGTCTCATCCCATCCGGAGAGGTGCCGGTGGTGGTACGCGCAGCGTGGAGGGCGGGTACTCGCAGGAGGAAGCGGATGCGGTCGCGGCTCACCTGAAGGATCTGGGCTACATCGAGTGAGCGCGGGGGCCGGGCGATCAGCGAGTCGGCGGCACGCGACGCGTCGGTTGCGTCCGAGCGTCGGGGGGCCGGCGGCGTGGTTGGGGTGGCCGCCGCCGCTGACGCTCGGCTGCGCGCCGCATGTTCTTCGTGACGGCTCTCGAAGTGACGATCCACCCGATCGAGACCGCCACGAGCAGAACGCAGGCAACGGTTAGCACGGGGTCGCTCACGAGTTCCTCGATGCGACCCTGGGCCAGCCATGACGCTCCCGCCTCCATCATGGGTGCAACCGTATAGGCCCGGCTGGCAAGATGGGTGCATGCATACCGGGTTGACTACGAAGACCGCGAGGCTCGAAGAGATCCTCGAGGAGCTGGGCGCGGTGGTGGTCGCCTACTCCGGCGGCGTGGATTCGGCGACCCTCGCCGCGGTCGCCCACCGGGTTCTCGGGCCGGGCTCGCTGGCGGTTACCGCGGTGTCTCCGTCGCTGGCCCGTAGCGAGCTCGCGGCTGCGTCGGGGCTGGCTCGTCGCTTCGGTTGGGCCCATGCCATCGTGCGGACCCACGAAGGGGATCGCGAGGAGTACGCGCGCAACGATGTCGATCGCTGCTACTGGTGCAAGACCGAGCTCTTCGAAGTGCTCGCGCCACTTGCGAGGGAGCGACGGGCTCATATCGCCGTCGGGACGAACGTCGACGACCTTGGTGATTACCGCCCCGGCCTGCGAGCAGCATCCGAACGTCAAGTCGCTACTCCGTTGGTCGACTCCGGTTTTACCAAGCCGGAGGTACGGATGCTGGCCGCGGAACTGGGCTTGCCGGCTGCCGAGAAACCGGCCTCCCCGTGTCTCGCGTCACGTTTCGCTTACGGTGTCAGGGTGACTCCGGACGGTCTTCAGCGCGTCGATCGGGCGGAAGAGGCTGTGCGGGCCCTCGGGTTCACGGTCTTTCGCGTGCGCGATCACGGCGACCTTGCACGCATCGAGGTGCAGCCGGATGAGATCGAAAGGGCTGCGTCACTGCGGGAGGAGATGTCCGCCGCGCTGAGGGAGCTGGGATTCCGCTACGTCGCTCTGGACCTTTCGGGTTTCCGGTCGGGAGCCATGAACGAGGTGCTCCCGGCCCCCAGGTTGAGAGACGGGGGCGGCTAGAGCTCGACGACCGGGCAGGTAAGGGTGCGAGTGATCCCTTCGACGCCCTGGATCTTCGCCACCACGAGTTGCCCGAGCTCGTCCATGTTCCGTGCGCTTGCTCGAACGATGACGTCGTAGGGGCCGGAGACGTCGTCGGCCGATTCGATTCCATCGAGCGCGCGGATGTCGCTGGCGACCCGCGCCGCGTTCACCTGAGCCTGAATGAGGACGTAGGCCGTCACTCCTCCCGCCACGCATCGCCTCCCGTGCCGCTTCTCGACCATCGAGAAGATCGTGTGGATTGTATAGCGGGAAGCAGAAGCGCTCCTCTCGGGTGGCTAAAGTGGCGCATGATCGATTTCGAGGTCCCCCCAGAGCTCCGGGCCGTCCAGCGCAGGGTCGCCGGATTCGTGCGTACCGAGGTCCTTCCGGCGGAAGAGGCGCTCGGGGACGGGATCGAGTCGGACGCGGCACGCGCGACGATCGCCTCGCTCCGATCGGCGGCGAGGGCCGCGGGGCTCTGGAACCCGCATCTTCCCGAGGAGTGGGGGGGCATGGGGTTGGGCCCTCTGGGGATGGCTCTCGTGTCGCAGGAGTGCGGAGCGTCGGGGTTGGCCTCGCTGGCACTGAACGCCATGGCCCCGGACGAGGGCAACATGCACCTGCTTCTGCACGCCGGTACTCCGGACCAACGCGAGCGATACCTCCGACCTCTGGCCGAGGCCGAGGTGCGGTCCTGTTTCGCCATGACAGAGAAGGCGGCGGGAGCCGACCCCGCCGGGATCGCAACCGTGGCGCGTCGGGATGGATCGGGATGGGTTCTGGACGGAGAGAAGTGGTTCATCACGGGGGCGGCCGGCGCCGCGTTCGCGATCGTGGTCGCCCGCACGGATCCCGACGCCAAGCCGCGCGACGCCTACAGCTTGTTCATCGTCGACGCAGACCGTCCCGGATGGAACGTCTTACGGGAAGTGCCGGTGATGGGCACTCACCTTGCGGGCGGTCATTGCGAGGTCGCGATCGAGGCTTGCCGCGTCGATGACACTTCGATGTTGGGAGGGGTCGGCGATGGATACGTACTGGCGCAGGCGCGACTGGGCCCCGCGCGCCTAGCGCATTGCATGCGCTGGGTCGGAGTTGCCCAAAGAGCATTGGATATGGCGTCGGCGTACTCTCTTCAGAGAGAGACGTTCGGCGAGCCACTGGCGCGCAGGCAAACGGTTCAGAATTGGTTCGCGGATTCGGCCATAGAGCTCTACGCATCGCGATTGATGGTGCTGCACGCGGCGTATCTTCTCGAGAAGGGCTCCTCCGCACGCCAAGAGGTCTCGATGGCCAAGGTGTACGTATCCGAAGCCCTCGGACGTATCGTCGATCGCGCGATCCAGGTGCACGGCGCACTCGGATACTCAGGTGACCTTCCGCTCGAACGGTTCTACCGCGACGCGCGAGCCGCCCGGATCTATGACGGCCCCTCCGAGGTTCATCGAATGGTTATCGCTCGCAATCTGCTGAAGGCAGCCATGGAAGGAAACGGAACCAAAGCGGCTACCGGAGACCTGGCGTGAGCGATGTAAGTACCCCTCTGATCGAAGCGGCGTCCCTCGAGGCGTATCTGAATGACGTTCTCGGAGGCGAGGCGCCCTTATCGATCGAACGCCACCGAGCCGGTCATTCCAACGAGACCTTCTTCGTCACGAGAGGGGAGCGTGAGTTGGTGTTGAGGCGACCGCCGGAAGGCGCCTTCCTCCCGACCGCTCATGACGTGGGCCGCGAGTACACGGTACTGAGCGCTCTTGACGCCACCAACGTCCGATCGCCGGCGACGGTCCTGATGTGCACGGATGAGGGAGTGATCGGAGCTCCCTTTTATGTGATGGAGCGCGCACACGGATTCGTCATCAGAGGCGAACTTCCCGAAAGCTTCGGACCTAGCGAGCACGTCCGCTTCGGTGATGAGATCATCGACGCGCTCGTCGAGCTGCACGCAGTCGATCTCGAGGCGTGCGGCCTCGGCGGATTCGGCAAACCGTCTGGTTACCTCGAGCGACAACTTCGGCGTTGGCGTGGGCAGCTCGGATTGACGATGCCCTTCACTCGCCCACTCCCTGATCTGGAGCTCATCGGGGAGTGGCTCGAGACGAGCATGCCGGAGTCTCCGGCGGCGACGCTCGTCCATGGAGATTTCAAGCTCGACAACGTGATGTTCGCGCCGGACCCGCCGGCGCGCCTGGTTGCGATACTGGATTGGGAGATGTCCACTCTGGGCGATCCTCTGGCGGATCTCGGATGGTTGGTCTCTTTCTGGGTGGACCCCGACGAGCGCGACGGGGTCTTCGGGGAGTTGAACAGCGCCACGGCACTCCCGGGCTTCCGCACTAGGGACGAGCTCGTGGACCGGTATGCCTCGTCCACCGGCCGCCCGGTCGATGCGCTCGAGTGGTATCAGGTTCTTGCGGTGTGGAAGCTCGCGATCCTGCTCGAGGGTTCCTACGCTCGTCATCTCGCCGGGGCCACCGACGACCCCTTTTTCGCGCAGATGGAGCGCGGTGTGCCCGAGCTCGCGCGGCGCGCCCGATCCATCGCACGCGTATGAGCGAGCCGAACATCGACGCACTTGTGATCGACTTCGGGGGAGTGTTGACCACCCCTCTCCAGGATGCCCTCGCCGCCTTTGCAAAAGAGGTGGGGATCGAGTTGCAGGATCTGGTGCGGGTGGCGCTCGGCCTCTACACGGGCACCGAGGACCCTCTGGTGCATGACTTCGAGATCGGCGTGATCTCTGAAGAGGAGTTCGAAGCCGGCCTCGCTACGCGTCTGCAGGAGGCTACCGGCGTGTGGGTGTCACCCCAGGGACTCATCGCCAGGATGTTCGCGGTCGACCTCGAAGAGGGCATGCTGTCCGCGGTGGCCGCGATCAAGGAGGCCGGCTTCAAGACGGCTCTGCTGTCCAACTCCTGGGGATCGAGCCTCTACCCGCGCTCCAGGCTCGTGGATCTCTTCGATGAGGTGGTCATCTCAGGAGAAGTCGGGATGCGCAAACCCGATCCCCGCATCTATGCGCTGGCGCTCGAGCGGATCCAGGTCGCTCCCCATAGGAGCGTGTTCGTCGACGATCATCCAGGTCATCTCGCCGCCGCGCACGACCTGGGGTTGATGACCCTTCTCCACCGCTCTCCACAACAGACGATCGAGGAACTCGAGGCATTGCTGGGCGTCAACCTTCGCGTCGAGGGTCAGCGGTAATTCGTGTACTGAAGGGGGATGCCGAAGTCCTCCGACTTGAGGGCGTCGATGATCTCCTGCAGGGTGTCCCTCGACTTCGAGGAAACGCGCACCTGGTCCCCCTGGATCGCAGCCTGGGCTTTCACCTTCATCCCTTTGATGTGCTTGACGATCTCGCGCGCCTTCTCGGTGGAGATCCCCTGGTTGAGGGTGATCACCTGACGGGCAGTTCCTCCGGCGGCGGGCTGGATGTCGCCACGCTGAAGCGCCTTGAGTGCGACCTTGCGTTTCACGAGCTTTTCATCGAGCACCTTGGCGCAATCCTTCACCTTCTGCTCGGTGTTCGATCTCAACGCGATCGTCTCGCGCTCCCCATCTTTCGCAAGCTCGATAGCAGAGCCGGTTCCCTTGAAGTCGAACCGCTGTGAGATCTCGCGCTGCGCTTGGTCGACGGCGTTCCTTACTTCCTGAAGGTCGATCTCAGAAACGACATCGAAAGAAGCTTCTTTAGCCATGGGGGGAGGTTAGCGACGGTGAGGGGGCCTGCGCAACCTCAATGGAACAGAGAGTTTAGAAGAGGCATCAGTTCGACGATCCGGTCCTTGTTCAGAAAGGCGTCGGCCCAGTCGGGCCGGCGCTCTAGAACCGCGGAGAAAGCGACGATCTTGCTCTGCGGCGTCACCGCCCGAAGGATCTCGGCAGCGCCCTCGCCGTCCAGCCTGGGCAGCTTGTAATCGAGGATCACGAAATCTGGTTGGTTATTGAGAGCAAGAGGTACCGCCTCGACGCCGTTGGCTGCCTCGCCTACGACGCGCAGGTCTTCGGACTCACACAGGAGTCGAAGCACATGCCGTATCTCCTCGTCGTCATCGACGATGAGGACCGTTTTGTGCGAGTTGTCGCTCACAACTTTCACCCTGAGGGAGCGCGCCGGCGTTGTCTAGGGCCTTCGTGACCGCTCGTGAAAAAGAGAATCGAGGAATCGGGCCAGCGGCTGACCTGCACCGGGTCACTCTGTGGGCGCGCGCGAATGCGCACTGTGTCGGATCCGTTTGTGGCGATGCGCCGGGACTGATACCCAATGGTCGCCTTAAGTGAGGTGGGAGACCGATCGAAGGGAGACAACTTGCGCTTAGCTCCGCGAAGTCACCTAGCGCTCACCGCTCTACTCATGTCGCTCGTTGTCGCACTCACTGGAGTCGGAACCCTGGCAACCCCCGAGGCCTCACAAGCGAAGCAGCGCGCGGGCGGAAGCGGGTACCGTTTCACGCACGCCGAGCGCTGCTTGATGAGCAAGTTGAATCACCGTCGCGCGAATCGTGGCCTGCGCCGGCTCGAGTCGGACAAGCAGCTGGGCTATGTGGGCCGGCGACACGCGCGGAACATGGCCGGGGCGGGAACGACGTGGCATCTCGGGAATCTCGCCAACGTAGTAACCCGCTGGCGACGGTTGGGCCAGACGGTTGGCCGCGCTCGCCGGTGCCGTGCGATGTTCCGGTCCTTCTGGCGCTCCAGCGTCCATCGCACGATCATGATGGGCCGCTGGCGCTTCGTCGGAGTGGGCGTAGAGCGTAGGAGAGGTCGCATCTACGTTTTGCAGATCTTCGAGAGCTGGCGCAACCCTGGGAATACCTTCAGCTTCCCCTAGATCAACCCTCGAGCGAGGTGGGGAACAATGCGGCCGCCTCCTCGAGGCTGAGGTCGGGCGGCTCCGCGTCCCGCTGACCGGTGAAGGGCTCGATCCAGCGCGCGTACCACTTAGACCAGTCGCCGTCGACCTTCGCCTCCGTCAGGGAGTCGTTGAAGTGCCCCACGAGTCCGGACAGCTCCGGGGAGGCGATGGCGCCCCAACCGACGGTGGTCGCTTCATCGCCAACCATCACGAATTCGAGGCTGGGGGCGCCCGAGGGTTCGAGCCACGGCAGCAGATGTCCGTCCGGGGCGGAGATTGCATCCGATGCTGAGCGGCGCATCTTCTCGATGCATGCCTGCAGATCGCTTTCTGCAGCGACCTCGACCCCTTCGGCTAGCTCGTTCATCGAGACCCCTGTGTCCTCCCCTACCACCTCGCAGACCCTCTTGCCCGCGAGATCCTCGATGTCCTCGATGCCCGATCCGGCGGGCACCAGCAGCCTCTGGTGCGCGATGAAGAATGGATCCGTGAGGCTGCTGTTACGCACGTTTTCCTCGGTGAGCTCGATGGCGGCGAAGCCCAGGTCGGCCCCGCCCTCGGTGACGAGATCCACCACCTCATCCGAAGACGTCGCGGCGATGAACTCGGTCTCCATGCCCATCTCGCCCGCTACGAAGACCCCGAGGTCCGCTGCGAAGCCGCGTGGATCGGTGGAGGTGCCGGTACCGAAGGGAGCCCAGTTCGTGTCGATCGCGACGCGCATGATCCCGGCCCTCTGAAACTCCCCCAATGGGGTGTCCCCCGGGAACCTGCGGATGGGGTCGGTTTCGGGAGGGACGCACGACGCGACCACCGAAAGCACCAGGAGGCAGAGCAGAGTGGTACGCGTCACCTCAGAGGTACCCAAGCGAGGTCAGTCGCTTGCGTATCGCCTCGATCTCGTCCGGGCTCAGCGGTTCGATGTCTTCTTGTTTCTCCGGTCCTGCGGTGTCCGGGTCGGGCTGCAACCCGTATCTCGCCGCCTCGCTGCGGTGCGACACGAGGTCGCGCATGACGTAGACGGCGAACTCGGTGACGGAATGGAACCCGGAGCCCTGGATCACTTGCTTGAGCTGCTCGTAGAGGGGCCTCGGGATCTTGAGCGTGACGTGTGCGTCGCGCGTGCCTTCTCGTTTCATTCGAAGAATCCAGAGACGGCGATCAGGGCCAGGGGCATGAGGAACATTGTGGCAGTAAATGCAGCCAGCCGGATCTTGCTCTTGACCATCTGGCGCTGAAACTTCCAGACCCCGGTACGCATCTGTGGGTAGAAGAACGCGAGAAGCAGCACGCTGACTATCGTGGTTCCGACGATCCCGGCCAGCACGATGCGAACCGCGGCTGGAGAGTTGAGCAGGAAGGCGGCCAGAAGCGTGTCCCCCAGTGTCGTGATGTTGGCGCCCATGATGTAGGGGAGGATGTGCTCGCGCTTGACGTACTTCTTGGCCACGAGTGGCACCAGCACGGTTAGTGCTACGGATACCGACATCGTCACCAGTGCGACTAGACACCCCAGCCCGAACATCGGCCACTTCTTCTGGAGCCAGCTCAAGCGCGAGTTCTCGATGTCTTGTCCGGTCATGGCGGGGAGAACGGTGTCGATCAACTTGAACGACAGCAAGAGGATGCCCAGTCCACCGATGAAGAGCAGCGCCGCCGGGAGGTCCTCGATCCTCGAGAGCATCGGTCCGTAGATGACATCGATCAGATCGCCGAACTCAGCGGGGAACTCGATGTTCAGCCTGCTGAACGGGCCCCATTGCAGAAGGGCCAGGCCGATGAGAGAGCCGGGGATGTAGATCGCTGCAGTCGTTGTCAGGGCCATCACGGCCGTGGAGACGGGCTTCATACGCTCGCCTTCGCCGCCGCGCAGAGCGTAGATGACGGCGACCAGCAGAACGACGAACGCGGCCCCCAGACGGGACCCGGTGAGCATCGCGAAGCCCTCGGTCTCGTCGATGGAACCGGCCGCCACCAGGGTCAAAGCCGACGCTGCGATCGGGGAGCCGGACAGCACCAGCAGCGCGCCCAGCCACCCGAGTCCGAGGGTGGCCGCCGCGTTGCGAACCAGGAGCCCCCCTTGCTTGAGGATGTCGAGGTCGGCCGCTCCCGTCTTCATGACCTGCAGGGCCCCCACGAAGAAGAACAGGGCCGCCAGGAAGCGCGCGAGCCACCACAGCGCGTCGATGGCCCGCCGGGCGCTCGAGGGCGCGACGCCGGTCTCTTCGGTGCGTTCGGGGGGGTGCTGAGAACCGCTCTGCGGTGCGGTCGGCTCCGCGACGTCGGTCCGGTCTATCCGGTCCATAGCCGACTCTTATAACACTCCTATAGGAGTGCGACAACACCGGTGGGCCGGGGCCGGCAGATGCGGTGATAACGCGCAAGAAGGCCCCGCTGGGAGTGCCGGGGCCTTCTGCTGGCTGGCTCGAGGTAGGAGTTTTGGTACCTGCGGGTTAGCAGGAGGGGGCGACTCGCAGTGTGGTGCCCGGATCGGCCTGAGACTCGAAGACGACCGTCACCCACATCGTGTTCCCGTCCACCTTGACGCCGACCCCAACGTGGCGGTACTGGCCGAAGAGGATGTTTTTACGGTGCGTCGGAGAGCTCATGAACGCGTGGTGCAGCGAGGAGACGCTCCCGCCGACGCCGACGTTCTCGCCGAGGATGCGCCACTTCGTGACGCGACTACTGAGGGTGCTCGACGGGGTGTGATAGAGGCGGTTCGTCCGGACCATCGCCTTGGTGTGCACTCGGGCGACCTTCGTGAGCTGCTTGTCGATGCGCAGGTTCGAACGGCCGGCGCGATCGCGAGCCCCATTCATCTTCTGGACGAAAGAACGCTCGGTGGTCTTGTAGCGCCAGCAGTTGCGGCGCGAGGTCGTTGCGTTTGCTGTGAGGCCGGGGAACATCGCAACCATGATGACCGTGGCCACCAGGACTCCTGTGAGACGCTTGCCTAGTTTCATGACTTCCTCCCAGTTCGGTAGCTGGGCTGCCCGCTCTTCTGGTGGGCCCCTGGCTTTGCGCCCCTGCGTTGCCGCAGGTTTGCCGTTTCGCGTGGGTCTTCAAGAGCTTCTTCGGCATCAGGGCGAGAATGCTTGAGCCCTTGTGGGGGCTAGCACCTGGGCATGTCCATGCGGGTCCCCGGGTCCCGCCTGGCCTCGAAGATCACCGTGACCCAGCGCCAGCCGTGACGACGTGAGATGGCCACCCCCACGTTCCTGTAGCTCGACCGCAAGATGTTCGCCCGGTGCACCGGAGAAGCCATGAACCTCCGGTGCATGCCCCCTACGGTCGACCCATAGGCGACGTTCTCTCCCAACAGGCTCCAGCGGGTCACCCGCCACGCCAGGAGCTCCGACGGCGTATGGAAGAGGCGGTTGTCCCGGGCCATCGCCCTCGAGTGCACGGCCGCCACCCGGGAGAGCTCGGGATCGCGATCGACGCGGTGCACGCCCGTCCTGCCTCGGGCCCGGTTGATCTTGCGGACCATGCGCTTCTCACCGGGCCCGTGGCGGTAGCACCGGGAGTCTGCCGTTCCGGGGCTCGCCGGACCCAGGACGACTGCGGCGACCAGGGCGGTTGTTGCCACGAGCTTTTTGGTTGTGACCACGAGCGCTCACCTCCAGCTGGGGAAGACGGGGCGAGCGGTCAAGCTATAGAGAGAGCCGAGCGGTTCACATCCCTCGTGATGGGGCCGAAAGAGGCACGAAAGGGCCTCAAGTACCCACAAAAGAGTGAATCATTGTCCGCTTCGGTCTATTCGTGTTGGTTATTGAGGTGGCCACCGGAACGAGCGCTTGATCTGCTCGAACGTCTCCTGAGAGCCGGCCCAATCCTCTTCCAGGGTCTGGAAGTAGAGCGCGAACCCGTACTCGTCGTCCGCGAAACCAAGATCTAGCGCGTGCAAGGTGGCGCCCCCCTCGTCGTAGGTGAACTCCCAGATCGCAGCGGTATCGGCCCCCTTGAAGTTCGTTTCCTCGATGGTGATCTCCTGATAGTTGGCGTGATCCTGAGAGAAGGTGGACGCTTGCTGCTCCCAGGCCGCCGCCGCGTCGGGGCCCGGCTCGTCCGTCCAGTCGACCCGTAAGTAGGTGCTGGATGCCGGGTCGGAGAAGTCCGTGGACGAGGTGTCCGTCGAGTCGTCCTCGATGGTCCAGCCATCCGGGTATGCGACGCGATAGCCCGTCTCCTCGTCGGTGTGTTCGGTCCAGCCGGCCGGCACGCGCGGTTCGGGCTGGGTCTCGGCCTGGGTCTCCTCCGCCGCCGGGGAGGGATCCTCCCGATCGGCCCCGTTCTTCGGCGCCGCCTCGTTCGAGGGGGTG
This sequence comes from Actinomycetota bacterium, assembly GCA_030859685.1. GTDB lineage: Bacteria > Actinomycetota > CADDZG01 > CADDZG01 > WHSQ01 > JACCXF01. The sequence goes on from JALZJQ010000188.1 coordinate 17,571, forward strand.
GTGTCGTCGCCGGCGTTCAGCATGACGAAGATCAGGGCACCGACCACCGCCAGCGCCAGCAGGGTCGCCACGACCGGCAGGGGGTTGCGTCGCTGCGACGGAGCGGTCGTACGGGCGGGCTGCCACTCGGGCTCCGTCTCCCGAGGACGCTCCACGGCCCGCGGCGTCGCGGTCGAGGCGGGCGACGGTCCGGCCCACGACCGCGTCGCCGAGGGGTCAGACACCTCGGTCGTCGTCAGGGTTGGGGCGCGGCTGTCGGCGACTTCCTCGAGCGCCTTCCTCAGCTCCGCGGGGGACGGGCGTCCGTCGGGCTTCTTGCGTAGCAGGGCCCGCAGCACGGGCTCGAGGTTGCCGGCCCGCACCGGGGCCGGCATGTCCTCGTGGAGGACCGCGGTGAGTGTGGGGATGGGCTGGCCCTTGTCGAACGGCGGCGCTCCCTCTACGGCGAAGAACATGGTCGCTCCCAGCGCCCAGAGATCCGACGCCGGACCGCTCCGATGCCCTTCGGCTTGCTCGGGAGCCATGAACGAAGGCGAACCCAGCACGAGGCCGGTCGCCGTGATCTTCGGATCGTCTTTCAAGGAGGCGATGCCGAAATCGGCGAGCTTGACCCGGCCGTCGCTCAGCACCATCACGTTCGCGGGCTTGACGTCCCGGTGCACGATCCCCTGAGCGTGCGCCGCCTCGAGAGCCGCGAGGACTCCGAGGCCCACCTCGGCGGTCTTCGCCGGCGTTAGGGGGCCATCCGATCTCACCATGGCCTCGAGGGTCGGCGCCTCGACGAGCTCCATGACGATGAACGCGCGCCCATCTTCCTTGTGCACGTCGAACACCGTCACCGCGGCAGGGTGGCCGATCCGCGCAGCGGCACGCGCCTCACGCAGGGCGCGCGCCTGCATCGAGGCCTGCTCGCTCTCCGGCAGAGTGTCTGGCAGCTGCACCTCTTTGATGGCTACCTTGCGTTTGAGCAGGGTGTCGTTGGCTCTCCATACGACGCCCATGCCGCCCCGACCGAGTTGTTCCTCGAGGTCGTAGCGGCCGGCGACGATGTCTTGACTGGAAGTGGGCATCGGTAGCTGTCTACCCCGATTTCCCCCAGAGCATTCGGTTGCTTCGCTGGTGAAGAATGAGCGAACATGAGGCCCCATCACGAGCTCTCCCTCGCCGATCTGGCGGCGGCCATCCAGGACGGGACGTTCGAGCCCGCCTCGGCCGTCGAAGCAACCTTCGAGCGGATCGAGGCCCTGGACCCCACGCTCAATTCCTTCGTCGCCATCCGGGCCTCGGCCCGGGACGAGGCGAGACGCGCAGGGGGACCGCTCGCTGGTATCCCGATCGCCGTCAAAGACGTGTTCGTCGACGGCGGACGCGCGCCGACGGCGGGGTCCCACCTCCGCCCAACCTGGCTCGAGGGGACCGCTGCGGTGCTGGATCGATTGCGCGCGGCGGGAGCGGTGATCGTCGGCTACACGAACATGCACGAATGGTCCCTCGACATGACATCGACCGTGAGCGCATTCGGCCCAGTGCACAACCCGTGGGACCCCGAGCGCATCGCAGGAGGGTCGAGCGGAGGCTCGGGCGCGGCCGTGGGGGCCGGGTTGGTTGCCGGAGCTCTCGGCACGGATGCCGGAGGGTCGATCCGATGCCCGGCGGCCTGCTGCGGCGTCGTGGGTCTCAAGCCGACCTGGGGGCTGGTTCCCACGAACGGTTACACGGGAGACGGTGGTCCCTACGATCACGTTGGACCGTTGGCCCGCTCGGTGGGGGATGTCGCGCTGTTGCTGTCGGTCCTAGTGGGGCGGCGGCTCGAGATCCCGGCCTTCGAAGGTGCACGCGTCGCAGTCGCGCGCGGCCCGTTCTTCGATGACGCGGCCGAGGACGTGCGAGCAACGGTTGAGGATGCGGTCGCGGCTTTCTCGAGCCGGCACGGTGCCGTGCGCGACGTGTCGTTGGAGGGGTTGGAGGACGCGGTGAAGGGTGTCTCCGATCTGCTCGCACTCACGGCCGCGCGGATAGGGGACGCGATCGAGACGCGAGCGGACGACCTGCAACCGTCGACCCTGCGGCTGCTGCGCTGGGGAGCCGGCGCGGGACCCCGCGAGCTCGCTGCCCTTGCGTCCGCCAGAGGTCGTGTGCGCCGGCGCTGGGACGAGGCTCTGGCGGATCTCGACCTGTTGTTGACCCCGACGCTTCCGGCGACCCCGCCCCCGATCGCGGAACCCAACGTGAACCTGCCCGCCGGCGCGCTACCCGCCTCGTCTGCGTACCTCAGATGGAACGCCCCGATGAACGTCGCCGGTGTCCCGTCGCTATCGTTGCCTTGCGGCTTCACCGCGTCGGGCATGCCGGTGGGACTGACCATCTCGGGTCGTCGAGGAGCAGACGAGCAGGTGCTCGCCGCCGGCCTCGCGGTCGAGCACGCTCTCGACCGGCAGTTCGTGAACCTGATCTCAGAGCCTGATCTCGGGGGTGAGGCGAGTCCCTAGGGCTGGGCCAGGCGCGCGATGCGATGAGAGATCGAACGCTCGACCTCGGCGGCCTGCGCGTCGTCGAGTTTGCTTCCCCAGGGCGTACGGACATAGAAGACGTCAACCACGCGGTCGCCCAGGGTGTCGATCTTGGCTACCTGGATATCCAGCTCGAGATCGCTCAGGCCGGCAGCGATCGCGAAGAGCAACCCGAATGCATCGGGAGCCCTCACTTCGATCACGGTCGCGTTTTGCGATGCATCTTGGAGCATCCTTACGTCGGGATGGATCGATCCATCCACTCCGTAGTCGTTCGCCTTCCGCGCAACGCGCGCGTCGACGGCCAGGGCTCCCGAGTACGCGGCTTCGAGATTCGCCGTTACTCGCTCCCAGGAGGCCGAGCGGGGCGGACGGACGATGAACCGTTCGAGCGCGTACCCATCTGTGGTGGAGTAGGCCTGGGCTCTTATCACGGAGATCCGGTGGAGCGCGAGCACACCCGCCGTTCGCGCGAGGGTCCCGGGTCGGTCGACCGCGCACACTGTCACGACGGCCTGATCGTTCTCGGTCCCGCGATCGATGCGGAACGTGACGCGCCCAGGCCCCGGCCGTTGCAGCAGGAGTCGAACTTCGTCGACCATGTCGGGGATCGAGGCTGAGGAGAGATATGAGGGGGGGAGCGAGCTCAGAACGGCTTCGGATCGTCCGGCCAGGGTCGGTTCGTATGTCTCGAGCTCGCGCGCGGTCGCTACGACGTCGCTGCGCGACGGGATCTCGCCGGTCTCCAGCGCCACGACGGCCTTTCGGTACAGCTCCACGACCAGCGCTTCCTTCCATGGGTTCCAGGCCTCAGGGCCCGTTGCCCGTGCGTCCGCCATCGCGAGGATCAAGAGCAAGCGGAGAACGCGAGGGTCGGCAACGTTCTTGGCGACGGATTCGATCACGGCTCCGTCCTCCAGATCCCGCCGGGTGGCTGTGTCCGCAAGTAGAAGGTGATCGCGGACCAGAAGAGAGACCTCGTCGCTGGTGGAGAGCCCGGTCGCCATCCTTCGGCAGGCGGCGCCCGCCAACCTGGCTCCCGCGACGGAGTGGTCCTCACCGGAACCCTTCCCTATGTCGTGCATCAGCGCAGCCAGGTAGAGAGCGTCGAGATCGTTCGCTTCTGCAGCTGCTCGTCCCGCCAAGGGGTGCTGCTCGATCACGCGGCCGATCTCGGCGACCGTCAGGAAAGAGTGACCATCTACGGTCAGCCGGTGGTACGGGTCGTATTGCGCGCGCCCACGGATCCCTCGCCATTCCGGAAGTAACGCAGTCCAGCCGTTCACCCGGTCCAGGAGTTCCAGGGCATCGATCACGTGCGGGCCCCGCAGCGTCAGGAGGAAGAGACCGAGCATCTCATCCGTCCAGCGCTCGATCGGGTCGCGATCCAAAGCCGTTCGCAGCCACTCGATGCTTCGCCGCGCGACAGGTCGTCCGGTCCGGGAGCGCGCCCCCAGGAGACGCATGGCCACCTCGAGATCGTCGTCATCCGGGGGTTGCTCGACATGCAGCAAACCATCCTCGATCACGATGCCGGCTCCCGCGGCGCGCGCGAAGCCCGATCTGCGGGGGCCGCGTGAGACGCGCTCGGTAAGTATCTCGAGTGCATCCTGCGAACGATTCTCGATGGTGCGCGCCGAGGAGTGAACACGCTCCATCAATTCGTCGACCGCTTCCTCGCCCGTCATTCCTAGGTCGGCCGCTATCGCCGGCTGCAGTCCGAGATGGATACGATCCGTCTTACGCCGCACCCGTCCGTGAAGGGCTTCCCGAACGGCTAGAAGCACCGAGCCGGATTCATCCAGAAGTGGGTCGCCGGGTGGCACACCGAGGATCGTTCTCACCCACTCGACCGTATGGATGTCGCGCAGCCCTCCGGCGTCCTCCTTCAGATCCGGCGCGAGCGACCAGCCCGCCCGGTCGACATCACGGTGCCTGTGCGAACGAACGTCCAGGATCTTTCTCACGAGGTGTCGCGCGTCCCTCCTGAGCCACCGGGAACGACGGTCCTTCAGCTCCTCGAACAGGGCCGCCTCGCCGGCGATCATGCGCGCCGACAACAATGAGGTGGCGGCGTGAAGATCACCCGTGCACCGGTCGACCGCTTCCCGCGGGGTCCGGACCGCGTGCCCCACCTGGAACCCTGCATCCCACAACGGGTAGAGAAGGCTTTTGATGTCGGCTCCGACGGAGGGGCCGCGCCCGGTGACGATGAGAAGGTCGATGTCCGAGTGTGGCGACAGCTGGCCCCGTCCGTAACCCCCTACGGCCATGACGGCGACGCCGTCATCCAGCGAAGACTGGAGCATGCGACCCAGCGCGTAGTCGAGCCGGACCGCGCGCTGGGTCGCTGCTTCCGCTCCCGCATCCAGAACGACCGGCTGCGGGAGCTTGATGTCAGATAGCGTCGGGACCCTTCTCACCCGTTCGGATCCTGACGACCTGCTCCGCTGGCACGACCCATACTTTCCCGTCGCCGATCGAGTCGCTGCGCGCGGAGGCGACGATCGCCTTCACCACCTCGTCGACCTGCTCGTCGTCGACCGCCACCTCGATGCGTGTCTTCGGGATGAAGTCGACCTGGTACTCGGCGCCTCGGTAGACCTCGGTGTGTCCCTTCTGGCGCCCGAAGCCTCGTGCGTCCGTGACGGTCATCCCCTGGATGCCGGCGTCCGCCAGGGCGTCTTTCACCTCTTCCAACTTGAATGGCTTGATCACGGCGACCACCAGCTTCATCAGGCCTCACCTCCTCGAGGTACCGGGATCGGGTTGAGGGCGGGGGCGGGGGACGGAGGTGCATGGATCGGGGCGCTTCCACCGGATCCCTCGGCGAACGCGTAACCGACCTCAGCGTGCTGCGAGAGGTCGAGGCCGTCCACCTCGTCGGTCTCGGTAACCCTCAGTCCGATGGTCGCTTGCACCAGCTTGAGGATGAGGAAGGTGGCGCCGAAGGAGAACGCGAGGGTGACGATCACGGCGATCGCCTGCTTCCCGAGCAGGGCCGCTCCACCTCCCGCGAGCAGACCGTCCGCTCCCGCCGGATTGATCGCCGCGTCGGCGAAGATCCCGGTCAACAGGGCTCCGAGGAGACCTCCGACCATGTGCACGCCCACCACGTCGAGCGAGTCGTCGTAGCCCAACTTGAATTTGAGGCCGACGGCCCACGCACACACGAGACCGGCGACGAGCCCGATCGCGATCGCCGACAGGGGCGAGACGAAACCGGCCGCCGGAGTGATCGCCACGAGACCCGCGACGGCTCCCGATGCCACCCCGAGGGTCGTGGCCTTCTTCTCGCGACGAGCGTCGACGAGCGCCCACCCCACCGCTCCCGCGGCCGCCCCGAGGTTGGTGGCGAGGAATGCCGATGCCGCGAGGCCGTTTGCGCCAAGGGCCGACCCCGCATTGAAACCGAACCATCCGAACCACAGGATGCCCGTGCCGAGGATCGTCATCGTGAGGTTGTGGGGGACCATCGCCTCCTTGCCGAAGCCTCTCCTCCGCCCGATGACCAGGACGGCCGCTAGAGCGGCAACGCCGGCGTTGATGTGCACCACCGTTCCACCCGCGAAGTCGAGGGCTCCCAGCTCCCGGATCCAACCGCCCGGCGCCCACACCCAGTGGGCCAGGGGCGAGTACACGAGGATCAGCCACAGTGCCGTGAACGCGATGTACCCACCGAACTTCATCCGCTCTGCGAAGGCTCCTGTGATCAGGGCCGGCGTGATGACCGCGAACATGAGCTGGAAGCCGGCGAACGCCACATGCGGGATCGTGGGGGCGAGATCGGCGTTGGGCGCCTGACCGACGCCGGCGAAGCCGAGGAAGTCCAGACCCCCGATGAGCCCGCCGACATCCGGACCGAAGGCAAGTGTGTAGCCGATCAGGACCCAGAGGACCGAAACCAGGCCGAGGGCGAACATGCTCTGCATCAGCGTGCCGAGCACGTTCTTGGTTCTCACCATCCCTCCGTAGAAGAGCGCCAGCCCCGGCGTCATGAACATCACCAGGGATGACGACACGAGTACGAACGCGGTATCGCCCGTGTCCATCTGTGCTCCTTCCAGATACGTGGTTGTTACGTGGATTGAAAGGAGTGGGTGTTTCGGATGTGTTTCGCAGCCGTTTCCCGCCCGTAACAATCCGTAACAATCGCGAGCGTGTCGAGGCCGTGGACGATCAGGTGAGTCGGGAGGCCGCCTGCTCGTCGAGGAGGAACGTGGCGTCGGCATGACCCGCCAGGAGCCGGGCGGGGCAGTCTGCGACGGGCTCGTCGCTCTGGATCACGCGTCGAACCGCATCCGACTTCTCTGCGCCGGTCACCAGGAGCAAGACTTTCTTCGCCGAGAGCATCGCTGGGGGTGTGAGCGTCAACCCCTTCATCCCGTCCGGCCGGTCCACCGCCCGGCAGAGCTCATGCCACTCGTCGAGAGCGGGAGAACCGGGGAACATCGCCCCGATGTGGCAGTCCTCGCCCATCCCGACCAGGAGGAGGTCGAGGCCCTGGTCCACGTCCGGGCCGATGTCCGCGTGGTACCCGGCCGCGGCAGTATCAGGGTCATCTTCGCCGAGCATCCGGCGGACCGCTGGAGCACCGACCATGTCCAGAAGAAGCGTCCGCGCCATCCGGAAGTTGCTCGCCTCGTGATCGGGCGGCACGCAGCGCTCGTCGGAGAACAGCACGGTGAGCGAGTCCCACGCGACCTTCTTCTCGGCCAGCCGCGGGTAGATCCTCTGCGCGGTCGTGCCCCCGGTCAGAACCAACGATCCATGCTGAGGGATCGTTTCTGCGATGACGCTCGCCGCGTGGCCGGCATGCCGCTCCGAGGGGACGACATCGATACCGAAGGTCAAGACCACACCTCGTCCAACCACACGGCGATCCGCTCGGACAATCCGTTCGGCGGGAAACGCAGTTCGAAGAACGACCGAGCCTGAGCGAGCTCCGAGTTGCGCAGCTCTCGATGCAGCGCGGCCGCGTCGGAGAACGGGTGGAGCAGATCGCGACCGTGGCCGATGATGAGGGCCTCGTGTTCCATCTTCTCCCGATCCGCCGGATGAGGGGCCAGCCGGCCGGTGAGCAACCCGTGCAGCACGGCGGCAGAAGGTCCCGGGTCGCGTGACAGCAGGTCGATAAGTACGTCTCCGTAGACGGACACGCCCCGGGGCGCGACGGCGCCGACCCGTTGCAGGACCCTGAACGCGACGGGCGTCTGGGCATAGGCGATCGTGAGCGGTAGGAACATGGCAGCGGCCGCCGGCGCAGCTCGTTCCAGGACGGGCATCTCGATGATGAGACCGCGCACGCGCTGAGGAGAGTGAGCCACGACCTCGAGAGCCACGTTGGCCCCCAGAGAGGTCCCCCCGACGACAGCCTCGTCGAGATCGAGGTGGTCCATGAGGCCAACGACCTGTTGGGCGAAGAGCTCCATCGAGTAGAAGCGGGAATGATCGGCCTTGTCCGATTCACCGTGTCCCAGGAGGTCGATCAGGATCACACGGTTGTTTCGCTCGGCCAGAGCATCGGCCAGCGGGTAGTGATGCACGCGGGGCAGCAGAAGACCATGGACCAGGATCAATGGCCGCTCGGAGGCGCCCTTCTTTCGGCCCCGCTGTTCGTATGAGATCGAGAAACCGTCGAGGTTGAACTGCGGCATCTAGCTCTCTTCGACCTGCTCGATCAACTCGCGTTTAAGCACCTTGCCGGTTGAAGTCCGGGGTAGCTCGTCCAGGATCTCCACACGTTTCGGAACCTTGTACGAAGCAAGTTGATCCTTGCAGTACTTCTTAACGTCGTCCGGCTTGACCTTGCCGACGACGAAAGCGCCGAGTACCTCGCCGTACTCGTCATCGGGAACGCCCATCACCGCGACGTCTTCGACTCCATCCATGTCGTCCAAGGTCTCTTCGATCTCGACGGGGTAGATGTTCTCCCCCCCAACGACGACCATGTCGTCTGCCCGGCCCTCGATGAAGAGGAAGCCATCATCGTCCAGGTAACCGAGGTCGCCGATAGTCATGTAGCCGTCGCGCACTTCTTTCGAATCGCCGGAGGTGTACCCCTCGAACATCACGTCACTCTTGATGTAGATCTCGCCGACCTGGCCGGGGCGAAGCCGGTCCCCATCCTCGTTGAAGATCGCCACCTCTATCCCGGGAACGGGTTCGCCGACCGTGCCGGGATGATCGAGCATGTCCTGGGGCCTAGCGATGGCCACCCAGCCGACCTCTGTCGAGCCGTACAGGTCGTAGAGGACGTCGCCGAACAACTCCATCGCGGCTTTGCGCATCTCCGTCGACATCGCCGACCCACTCGCCATCACTACTCGCAGGCTCGAAAGGTCGTAACGTGACTTGATCTCGCCATCGAGATTCAGGATGCGCTTGATCATCACCGGCACGAGCGAGCATGCCGTTGCCCGATGCTCTTCGATCGCGCGCAAGGTTCCCTCCGGGTCGAACTGCTCGGCCAGCACGAACGTCGCTCCCAGTGCGGTTCCGAAGGTGAAGGTCGCGAGACCGAATGAATGGAACAAGGGCGCCGGCAGAACGATGATGTCGTCCCGACTGTAGGGAACGACGCTGAGCAGATTGGCCAGCGCACCGACTCCGGCTGCGGATGAGTTGCGAGACGCCCCCTTCGGGGTCCCGGTCGTGCCGGAGGTATGGATCACGACCTTTGGTTTCTGCACCTCCCGGGTGAGGAACGGGGGTGGGTTCACCGATTGGTCACTCAACAGCTCCACATAAGAGTAGGAGTCTGCAACGGCGTCGTCCTCGTTCCCCACGAACACGAGGGCAAGACCCTCGGGGGCGCACTCCTCGACCTGATCCGAGTGCTTCGTGTCGTAGATCAGGACACTTGCGTTCGCCTCGCTGAGCGTGAACTTCAATTCCTTGGGCTTGGCCCATGTGTTGAGAGGGCACGCGACCATCCCGAACTTCTGGGCCCCGAGCGTCGTCTCGACGATCTCGTGTCCGTTCCGCAACAGCATCGCAACGCGGTCACCGCCCTTCACGCCCAGCTCTTCCAGCATGTGGCCGGCTTGGTTCGCGCGCTTGTCGAGCTCGGCCCAGGTGAGACTCCCATCGCGGTCGTGCAACGCAGCCTTTCGGGCGAGCGAGAACCCGTGCATCTGCGTGATGATCCCAAGCGACGGACCTCTGCCGATCAACCACGGGAGCGAGAGCAGCATCGCGATCGAGTTCTTGGGAGCGAGCGCGTTGGCTTTATGGAGTTGCACGATCGTGCGCGGGTGAAGGAACTGCCCTATCTGTTTTAGACCGTCGCCTGCGGTGGATAAGGCGCCCATCAGACGCTCCGCGCCTTCTTCTTCGCAACCCTCTTGTTCGCGCGAGCGAGGTCCTTGATCACGGGATGGGCGAGGTGATCTTCCAGCAAGCGGATGGTTCCGATTCGAGCGGATTCGACCACGGCGGCGCGATCGTGATGGCGCATGGAGTTCGTCCCGTGCTGTTTCAGCTCCGTCAACCACGGCCGGATAACGAAAACATCGATCCCGAGCGCGCGCGCCTGGCCCACTTCGCGTTTCAGGGCGCGTGCGAAGAGAGACCGGATCAGCATCGGTGGCCACATCCTCGGGTCGCGCGCCAGAAGAGCTTCATCCGTGCGGTATCCGAGGGGCGCGATGCACAGGATCTTGTCACACCCGGCTTCGACCGCCAGGTCGAGTGAGGTGGCGCTGGATGTCCCCCCGTCAACGTACTGACGATCGCCGATCCTCACCGGCGGGAAGACGCCCGGGATCGCGGTGGATGCGAGAACCGCATCCGGGAAGCTGGCCTCAGGCGCATCCTCCCGGCCGAAGGGGACGCGCGCCCCCGAGTACAGGTCGACGGCGCAGAGGAAGATGTCCCTCTCGGGCCATTCGGCCGGAAGGTCGTTGTGGAAACGCTCCCTGGTCTCGGCGGTCGAATACATTCCGGAGGGGAACGCCTTGCGGAGCAACCTGAGCGGCACGCGGCCCCCAGCCCCCGGTCGGAAGTAGCCCCGGGCCGAGACGGCGGCGAACGCACCTCCCGTCATCCTCCGAGCGCGCTCGAGATGCGACGAGTACAAGGGCGAGAAAAGGCGTCGCACCTCGTCTGCCTGTTCGTCATCTCCCGCAACCGAGTCGGGGTGCACACCGTGCGCGTAATCGGAGAAGTCTTGCGGCGTCCAGCCGGCGCTCAGATAGGAGCCTAGGATCGCCCCCGCGCTGGTTCCGACGATGAGGTCGGCCCCCGAGGGGTTCAATCCCATCTCGTCCAGGGCCTTGAGCGCACCAGCGTGATAGGCCATCCCGATCAGGCCACCGCCGCCCAGAACCAGCCCGCGACTCATGCGCTTGTTGTCCCCCTATGGTTGACTGCGTGGAAGCTTAGCCTTCCAGGCAGCGGCCCTCGGCGCACGCAGGTGGGCCCGATCGTCATCAACATCAAAGCTATCGGCGAAGAGGAGTGGAACGAGCGCGTGTTGCGTAGAGGAACGGCGGGTGTTTGTGTGGCCCTGGCCCTGGCACTGCTGGCTCCAGCTTGTGAGACGTCGGGCTCCGGCCCGGGAGGGTCCGCCGGCGGAGACGGCTCGGCCGGAGCGGATGGCTCCTCCGACTGCGACCCGAACGAGGTCCCCGACAACCACGCCCTCGTGAAAACGGCAGCCGAGCCCGCCTCGCTCGAAGCCTCGGAAGGAGGCGCTGCGACCCGGGTAGTGGTGGATGCCGGCGCCGACATGGGTTCGATCAGCCCCCATATCTATGGCGTCAATCACCGGTATCCCTATGGCGGGTTCGGCATCTGGGATGAGGCCAACGAGGACTTCTACCCCCGCTTCATGAACAACTTCGAGGCCGCGGGCTTCACCGCCGTGCGCTTTCCGGGCGGGCGCATCGCCAACACCTATCACTGGAAACGGGGGATCGGCCCTCAAGAAGATCGAACGCCCAACGTGAATGGTGGGGCGTTGCAACCGGTCACGAACGAATACGGTCCCGACGAGTTCGGGGACCTGCTCGAACGGACGGGGGCCGAAGGAAACGTGATGGTGAACTTCGGCACGGGTACCGCACAGGAGGCCGCCGACTGGGTCGAGTACATGAACAGCCCGGTGGGTACTAACTCGAACGGCGGGCGCGACTGGGCGGAGGTGCGCGCGGCGAACGGGCATCCCGAGCCGTACGACATCCATTACTGGGAGGTCGGGAACGAGTTCAACAGCGGCGACAAGGTGTATTGGGTGGGGAGCGACTCCTCGTTCCTCGAGAAAGCCCAGAAGTACGCCTTCGGCGGAAGCACCGAGTTCGCCGAGGATCGGGTGGCGGGTTACGCCGACCATCGTGAGGGGGCCGAGGTCAGCGACGGCTCGAAATCGCAGGCCTTCTACATCCGCTACCCGCCGGTCGAACCCGACGGCGCGACCATCTTCGTGGACGGGGAACCCTGGACGAGGGTCGAGAACCTGGATACCTTCGGACAGGACAACGTCTACGAGCTGAACGAGGTCACGGGCAAGATCTCGTTCGGCGACGAGCAGCACGGCAACGTCCCACCAGAGGGTGCGCGCGTCACCGCCGAGTACACGTCCGGCCCCCATGAGGGTTTCGTCGACTACTACGCCGAGATGAAGGAGGTCGATCCCAGCATCAGGATCGGCGCGGCCGTTCACAGCGCGGAGTTCTTGTCGACCATGGGGTCGCAGTACCCCTACGACTTCCTCGTCGTTCACAGCTACGGGATCTTCGACGAGAAGCCGGCGGGGCCGGGTCAACTCCACGACTTGATGATGCGGCTCCCGAAGGACCAGCTGGGGTGGCTACGGGACACGGAGGACGAGATCCTCAGGTACGCGGGGCCGGAGCGGGCGGACGAGATCGAGATCATCGTCACGGAGTACGGTCCCGCTCCGTGGCTGAAGCGAGGTATCGGTCAGCTCGACGATCCGCCGGATCACTACTTGCAAAGCCTCGACGTGGCGCTCTACACCGGTCTTCTCATGCGGGACTGGATCGAGCTGGAGATCCCCATGGCCGAGAAGCACACGTTGATCGACTTCGATCCCGAGAACCCGCCCGAGGGGTTCACCCGGGTTCACAAGGCCGAGCAGGCGGTGATCGGGCCCAAGCCGTGCTTCGTTCCAAGCGCGACTTCGAGCATGTTCAGGATGTTCACTTCGATGATGGGTCCTACGAGGGTCAACAGTTGGGTCACCGGCAATCCGACTAAACAGATCTTCGAAGGAACCTCCTTGGCGTCCCTCGTCCCGGTCTCGAGCGTCGACGAGGATGGGAACGTCTACCTGATCGTCATCAACCGCGATCGCTCGGCCGAGGTCCAAGCGGAGGTCACCACGCGCGGGGCGGACGCAGCGAGCGCACTGGAGCTATGGAGCCTCACCGCCCCCAGCTACCTGTCGATAAACACCGAGGAGGACCCGGACCGCGTAAGCATCGAGCGATCGGTTGTGGAGCAACCTCCCGAGAGCATCGTGTACACGTTCCCCCCGCATTCCGCCACGGCTTTCAAGTTCAGCCCCTAGTTGTTCGGCGAGCCTACGGGCAATCGCGTTCCTCGAGCACGAGAGGATCCAGTGGCTCCTGATCGAAGTCGAACGCGTCGAACATCGGAGCCGCCCGGCTATCCCGTTCGGTCATCGGAGCCAAACCGTGGATCTCCTCGATCGTTCGCAGCACGGATGAGAAGTCGTACGTCCGCTTGTCTATGTAGCCGGGTTTCGCCCACGGCGAGATGACGATCGCGGGAACGCGCGGGCCCATCCCGTAGAGGTCGACGTGAGGCGGGGGCACGTGATCGTAGAAGCCGCCGTAGTCGTCCCATGTCATCACGACTGCGGTGTTGTCCCACGCGTCGCTCTTCATCAGCGCATTGAGGTATTCGACCGTCCAGTTCTCGCCGCGGCAGATGCCACCACCGGAGGGATGGTCGCTGCCGGTCCACGGCGGGATCAACCACGACACGCGCGGGAGCCGCCCCTCGGCCAGATCCTCTTTGAAGTCCGGAGCCGGCACGAGCTTCTTCCACATCGGTCCATACCTGACGTGCCGGATCATCTTCATCGCGTTCATCGGTGCGGCGCCCGAGAAGTAGTACTTCCAGGAGATCCCCTCGTCCTCGAGCATGTCGGGAAGGATCCTGATGTCCGTGCACGGCCACCGCTCGATCCAGAACCTTCTGACGAGCTCCACGATGGACGGGATCTCCTCGAGCCGGTAGGCCTCGTCCTCCTCTTCCTCGGTCATCTTCTTGAACGACCACATGAGCTCTTGGTCGTCCTCGCAGAACTCGCGCGCATCTCCCGTTCCCACTTGATCCGGTCGCTGGAGGTCGACGAAGCGATCGGATTGACTCGAGATGATCCACATGTGCTCGACCGTCGTTGGCCCGTAAACGGAGCTGAAGAAACGGTCCGCGAGCGTGAACCTTCGGGCGTACTCCCAGTAGTTCGGGATGTCTTCCTCGTGGTACTGGACGTACGCGTTCAGCTCGCCCTGGCCCGCGCGGATCGAGTCGAAGCAATTCATCCGTCCGCCGTTGATGACGGTCAGACCAGCTACGAACGAGTGGTCGACGCTCACTGTCGTGTCCCCCGCCCTCCGCAACGGAACGGTCTCGTTGTCGCAGGTAAGACCCTCAGTGGCGCCGTCGGCCCCCGGGAAGCGGCCGAACATGTGGTCGAACGTCCGGTTCTCCTTGACGAGGAAAACGATGTGCTTGATCTTCTCGCGCGCCTGGCTCACGACATCCGCACGCGCTAGCTCACGTGCGACCTGGGCGGCGACGCCCTCGGTCACGAACTCCGGAAGCGCTTCGATGACGTCCTCGTCGATGCCGGGAGCGCTGGATGCGCCCGCGCTCGACGGCTGCTGCGGCGCGGGAGATCGCCCTTCGGCGCCTTCGTCCGGTGAGTCCCTCTGACAGGCGGCCGCGAGCATCATGAAGCACACCACCAGGACGCTCGCGGCCCTTATCGGGATCGGCTTCCTGTCCACGGGGGCAAGATATCAGTGTGCTTTCTCTACCTTGGGCTGCCGTCGTAGTGCCAGGACCGGCAGGGCGGCCACGATCAACAGCGTCCCCATCCCGATCGTGAGCGTGATGTCCTCGTTGAGGATGACGGCGGCCAACACCACCGTGGCCACCGGTTCGAGCATGGTCGCGATCGACGAGCGCGCGGACCCGATCCGCGTGATCGAGGCGTACATCAGCAAGAAGGCGATCACCGTGGCTACCCCGAGCGCGCCTGCGGCCGGAAAAGCGGCAAGTGGCAAACCCTTGCGCGCGATCGCCGAGACGGTGACCAGAGCCAAGGCGGCGCCCGTGGCCGTCCACCGTGCCGCGGAGGCTACGTCGGTGTCGCGTACAACAACCTGGGCGAGAGTGAAGTAGACGGCCACGGCAACGGCGGCTCCCAGCGCGAAGAGAGGCCCCGCGAGACCGGAGAGAGGAGTGGCGAAGACCAGCGCCACTCCCGCGGTCCCCAACGCAAGCGCCGCGACCAGCCGCCATGTGAAAGGCTCCAGCCGGGCGGCGATGCTGAACACGCTGGTCCACAACGGATAGCTGTAGAACACGAGCCCGACGATGGCTGCCGGGGCCCGCTCCAAGGCCGAGAAGAAAAGCAACGACTCGAACCCATAGCCGAAGGCGCCCAGTAGGAGAAGCCGGACGTGGCTGGTTCGACCGCCGCGTGCGACCGGCCGGCTTATCAACGCGACGGCCCACAACAAAGCCGCAGCTATCGAGAAGCGGGTGGCGAGCAAAGGTAGCGCGTCGGCGCCTTCCCGGTAACCTAGCTTCGCGGAGATCGCAAGGGTGCTGAAGGCGAGCGCAGCCCCCACCGCGAGGGCCACCCCCACCCCGTCGCTTCGCGATGGCGGGGCGTTCATATGCGTGGGTCCGCTGTTATCGTGGCGGCGTCGCTGCCGGGAAGGACCCTTTTCCCCTTGCGGCGAGGGTCGTGCGCCCCTACGAGCATCCTGGGAGAGACGTGGAAGTCCACTGGTATTACTACGCGGGATTCATCGCGTTCGTCATCGCGATGCTGATCGTGGATCTCAAGTTCTTCCACACTGAAGAACACGAGCCGACGCTCAGAGAATCGGCTACGTGGCTCGCGGTGTGGATCAGCCTCGCGGTCATCTTCGGGGTGATCGTTTTCGTTTGGCAAGGCACCGACACCGGGATCGAATACACCGCCGGATACCTGATCGAGTATTCGTTGTCCGTCGACAACATGTTCGTTTTCGTAGTTATCTTCACCTACTTCGCCGTACCCCTTAAGTATCAACATCAAGTCCTGTTCTACGGGATCCTGGGTGCGATCATCTTTCGCGGCATCTTCATCGCCATCGGCGTCGCGCTCATCAACAGGTTCGACTGGGTCATACCCGTCTTCGGGGCCTTCCTCATCTTCACGGCCTATCGCATCGCGAGGGGCGGCGGAGAGGATATCCATCCCGAAGACAACGCGATCCTGAAGTTCGCACAGAAGAGATTTCCCTCGACCAACAACTTCGACGGTCAGAAGCTGTTCACTGTAGAGAACGGCAAGCGGCTGGCAACTCCGTTATTCATCACGCTGATCTTTATCGAGATGACGGATGTCGTCTTCGCCCTCGACTCGATACCGGCGATCTTCGGCATCACGAAGGAGCCCTTCATCGTTCTGACGTCGAACGTCTTCGCGGTGTTGGGGCTGCGCGCCCTGTACTTCACCCTTGCCGGCGCGATGAATCGCCTGCATCTGTTGCACTACGGTCTGGCGGTCGTGTTGGGCTTCGTCGGTGTCAAGATGATCGTCGAGCTATTTCACATCGAGATACCCATCTGGCTATCGCTGGGCGTCATCATCGGGGTTCTCGCGATCACCACGGTTCTGTCGTTGAGGATCCCACCGAAGGACAACGGCAAGAAGACGACACCTCCACGTGAATAGCGACAGAACGGTGGCCATCCTGGGAGCGCCGCTGGACCTCGGCGCGTCGCGGCGAGGAGTCGACATGGGACCGAGTGCGATCAGGTACTCGGGTTTGGACGAGCGCTTGGCGCGCTTGGGGATCGACGTCATCGATTGCGGCAACGTGATCGCCGAGATCCCCGAGGTCGCTGCGGAGGCCGACGTCCATGCTCGCTACCTGCCCGCCATCCTCGCGACGTGTGCCGAGATCGCCTCCGAGGTGCAGACGATCGCCGAACGGGGGCAGATGCCGCTCGTTCTCGGCGGCGATCATTCGATCGCGATGGGAACGCTTGCGGGACTTCACGCGGCTCATGGCCCCGGCGGCGTTCTCTGGGTAGACGCTCACGCCGACATGAACCGACCGGACAACACGCCATCCGGCAACGTGCACGGGATGCCTCTCGCCGCAGTGCTCGGCCAGTGTGGATTCTCGATCGAGGGTTTCAAGGAAGCCCCGTGGGCAGACCCCAGCCGCGTTGCCCTGGTCGGAGTCCGCCTTCTCGATCCCGGCGAGAAGGAACTGATCAAGGAGCTCGGGATCCGCGTGATGACGATGTCCGACATCGACCGGTTGGGCGTTGAAGGGGTTCTGACCGAGGCGCTCGAAGTCGTGAAGGGCCCGGGCTTCGTCCACCTGTCGCTCGACGTGGACGTTTGTGATCCGACTATCGCCCCCGGTGTCGGAACTCCGGTACGGGGCGGTTTGTCCTACCGTGAGGCTCACCTGTGCATGGAGCTTCTCGCCGAAGACGACGCCCTTACATCGATCGAAGTGGTGGAAGTGAATCCGATCGTGGATCACGCGGGAGCCACCGGCGCATTGGCGGTCGAGCTCGCGGCCAGCGCCCTGGGGGAGAGCATCCTGTAGTCACTCTCCGTTCAGCACGCGTCCCTCCATGCCACCGGCGACCGTGATCACCTGACCCGTCACGTGTCCAGATGCGACATCGGATGCAAGAGTCACGATCGCGTGGGCGACATCTTCGGCCCTGCCGATCTTCTTCAGAGGCATGGTGCGGGTAGCGCGCGCCACCAGTCTGGGATCCTCCAGGGCCTCTCTCGCCATCTCCGTTGCGGTCCATCCGGGGGCCACCCCATTCACCCGGCCACGCGGCGCGATGCGCACGATCTCGTTCTTCAAGCTCATCAAGAGACCGCCCATGAGGGCCGACTTCGCAGCTGCGTAGTCGGCGTGGCCTGCCTCTCCGAAAAGACCCGCGGTGGATCCGACGATGACGATGTTGCCCTCGCCGGTAGTGGCCACGTGTCGTAGGAACGCGCGACAGGACAGGAACACGGAATCGAGATTCGCTGCGATCGTGGCCCGCCACCGGTCGTAGGAGAGTTCCCATATGGGCTCATCTTGTGGGGGCCACACACCTGCGTTCGCAACGAGGACATCGAGCCGGCCCAGCGCGGTCACGGCGTCCGGCACCAACCCATCGGCTTCCGCCTCCACGGTCAAGTTCGCCGGCAGGATCACGCCATTCACTTCGGCGGCCAGCTTCGTGGCCGCGTCCTCGCTGGAGCGGTAGTGGATCCCGCAGCGCGCGCCTTCTGCAGCGAAGGCGCGCGTCACAGCGCGCCCGATCCCACCCGCCCCGCCGGTGATCAGCACCCCTTGGCCCTCGAGTCCCAGGTTCATGGGTGTGACGGTACCCCGCTAAGGTGCTGCGGATGAAGGACGTCGGGATCGTAGGAGCTCCATACGCGGGCAAGTCGACCCTTTTCACGGCCTTGACGCAGCACGGCTCGTCGGGAGGTCGGTCCAACCAAGCCGTCGTTAACGTTCCGGATCCTCGATTGCAGGTCCTGGCAGAGCTCGAACGCTCCAAGAAGATCGTTCCCGCCAAGGTTCGCTTCGTCGATGTTCCCGGCGGACTGACGGCGCAGGGCATCGCGGAGTATCGCCAGACGGACGCCTTGTGCATAGTCCTGCGGGCTTTCGGGCCCGGCGCCGACCCGGCGAAGGAGTTGGCAGATCTCGAAGCCGATCTGCTGCTCGCCGATCTCGCCAGCGTGGAAAGCGGTGTTGAGAAGGCGCGCAAGCGCGCACGTGGTTCGCAGGAGGGGGCTGCCGAGCTGGCTGCGCTCGAGCGCGCCTACGAGGTCCTGAACGAAGAGCGTCTGCTTCGCGACGTGAACCTCGATGAGGCGGACCGAAAGGTGCTACGGGGGTTTGGGCCATTGACGATGAAGCCGTGGGTCATCGTGGCCAATGTCGAGGAGGGAGGCGAACTTTCGCAGGACCTGCCCTCCACCGCGATCGCGATCAGCGCCGCGCTCGAGGCTGAGGTGGCGGGGATGGACGAAGGTGAAGCGGCCGAACTGCTGGCTGGATTCGGGGTGGGGGAACCCGGGCTGAGCCGCGTCATCGCGGCGTGCTACCAAACCCTCGACCTCATCACGTTCCTGACGACGGGCGAAGACGAGACCCGGGCCTGGGAGGTCCGGCGTGGAGCCAAGGCGCCGGAAGCCGCCGGCGCGATCCACTCGGATCTCGAGCGCGGGTTCATCCGCTCCGAGATCGTTGGTTACGAGGATCTCGTGGGGGCCGGCTCATGGGATGGCGCGAAGGCTCAGGGCAAACTACGCGTGGAAGGCAAGGACTACACGGTCGCCGAAGGCGACGTGTTGCATGTCCGTTTCGCCGTCTGATGGCTTACTCGTCCCCCGGGTACACGTCTTCTTCCGACTCGTGCCAGGCGGGATGATCGCCGGAGGTCTCGACGTTGAACCCGTAGTCGTATACCAGCGCCCCCCCGTAGGCGGCCCCTAGCAAGACCAAGCCTCCGATGACCAGCGACATGAGCATGACCCCCGCCGGGGTCGCGTTCGAGTCGGCGGCGAGCCGAGCGATGATGTTCACGAGGACGATCGTGGTCACGGTCAGCATCACGGCCATGTGCCAGTTGGCTGTCCTCCACGCCTGAGTGTGCGCTGCGGTGGACTTGAGCCAATCCCAGAACCCTGTGAGAGCGGTGGGGACGGACACGATCGCGCCGGCGATGATCGTGAAGGTTCCGGCACGGAAGAGATCGTGAGCGAGACGAGATTCTCCTTCTCCGCGTCCGGCGATGAAGGAGATCAGATCGAACATCGCGACGAGCACGTAGGCTGCCACGGGGATGTCGGTAAGCGGAGGGTGCAGGGGTTTACCCGACCACCCTCGGAGCCCGTTGAACTGGCGCCCCTTCATGGTGAGGGTCGGCTTGATCGAGAACAACCTGGCCATCAGCATCCTCCCTGTGTTGTCCGCCGGCCCCAGACTAGCTTTCTGGCTCTTCTAGACTCCAACCCGTGACAACGCCGGCCAAAGTTCGATTCGAGATCGAGTCCTCCCGTCCCGTCCGATGTACTCCGGGCGCCGTCATGGATCTCATCCTGGATCCCGGTTCGTGGCCCCGGTGGCAGCCGGAGATCGTCGCTACCGAGGGTCCGGATCGCGTATCGCCCGGAGACATCGTGCGCGGGCACGCGACGATGCTGGGTTTCAACGTGCAAGGCCACAGCACTGCGGTCGAGGCCGGCCCGGATGTATTCGTGGAGGACGTGATCGTAGGGGTGCGGATGCGCGTGACGTATGCAACGGAACCATCCGGACAGGGAGCGGTGATCACTCACAGCCTCAGGTCGGATCTGCCGACGGGCGTGTGGGGGCGCGTGCTGTCGCTGTTCCTTCGCGCCCGGCTCAAGCGCATGCAGCGGGCCGCCCTGGACGAACTGGTTCGTCAGGCCGAGGCATCTTGCTCCTGAATCAACTCCGCCATCGAATCCATCAGGTCGCGCACCGAAACGATCCCTTCGGGTCCGTCCATGTCCATCACAAGGAGGTGCCGGAACCCTCCGTCGATCATGGTCTGGACGGCTTCGAGGATGGTCCAACCGGGTGAGCCACTGACGATGTCTCGCGTCATGATGTCGACCACCTTCACGTCATCCGGGTCGAGATCCGAGGCCAGCGCGTGCATGAGGTCCCGTTCGGTGACGATGCCGCCCACATCGCCTTGTTCCATGACGACGGCGCTACCGACGCCCCGGCCGGTCATCGACTTCGCCGCTTGGCGGAGGCTCGAGTGGGGCTCGAGCGTCAGAAGATGCTGGATGGCGACGTCCCTGAGAAGCTTCATGGCGCGAATCTTGGTCCGTTTCGGCGCTTCTGGCAAGGGCCAATGGATGCGCTAGCGTCCTGGGGTGATCATCGGAGCACACGTGCCGGACGAGGACCCGCTGGGGGCGGCGGCCGCAGTGGGGGCTGATTGCATCCAGCTGTTCGTCGGCCCTCCCCAGTCGTGGAAGAAGCCCCCTCCGCGTCCCGACGCGGAGCAACTCAGGGCGTCCGAGCTTCCCGTATACGTCCACGCGCCTTATCTCATCAACGTGGCCTCGCCGAACAATCGGGTGCGGATCCCCTCCCGGAAGATCCTGGCAGGCACCATCGAACGATCCGAGGAGGTGGGGGCCGCCGCTGTGATCGTTCATGCCGGCCACGCCGAGGATGACGTCCGGCGTGGGTTCATGCGGTGGCGAAAGGTCTTCGAGGAACTCGAGACCGAGATACCGATCCTCATCGAGAACACGGCCGGAGGGGATCACGCCGTGGGTCGCAGGGTCGAGATCCTGGCCGAACTGTGGCCCCATCTGGGCGACTACAACGTGGGCTTCTGTTTCGATACGTGTCACGCACACGCGGGTGGCGAAGACCTGAGCGATGTCATCGAGCGCGTTCTGGATGCCGTAGGCACGATCGATCTCGTTCATGCGAACGACTCGCGCGATCCTCCAGGGACGGGAGCCGACCGTCACGCCAACTTCTCGGAAGGAAACATCGCGGACGAACACCTCCTCGCCATGGTCGCCGCGGCGGGGGCCCCGGCGGTCATCTGCGAGACACCGTGGCCACAGATCAAGGACGACATCGCCTACCTAAGGGAGCATCTGACGTGAGTGCAACGGCCCAGGCGCCACCCAACCGGATCGTCAGGCTGATGCAGGACGACGAAGGGGATTGGGCGTGGACATACATGGAGCGCGACGCAGAGGTGGAATTGCAGAGCAATGACTCGTGGCCGAGCAGGGAGGCGGCGCGTCGTGCCGTCGAGCTCGCCTATCCCGGCGTCGAGGTGTGGGAGCCGCGCCCCTCGGGCGCGGACGCGGGAGACGAGGTCGACCGCAGGAGGGAGGCGATGTTGCTCCTGTTCGCTCTCGCCGTGCTGGGCTTGTTGTTCTGGGGTTTGAGAGGTCGGGACGTAGGGCAGCGGGACTAGACGGACAGTTTCTTCCTGAGCTCGTCGATGTGCCCCTGCCATCTAACCCCGTAGAGCGCCTCGACGATCTTTCCCTCTTCATCGATCACGAACGTGCTTCGGTTCGATACCGGGGGGATGCCGTCCTCGGGTTCGGCCCTCGTTCCGTAACTATCCGCGAGCGAGAGGTCCTCGTCGACTAGGAGCGGGAAGTTGAGCGAATTCTTCTGCGCGAACGCTCGATGTGAATCAGAACCCTGCGCGCTGACGCCTAGCACGACGTAGCCGGCTTCTTTCCACTCGGTTTGCGAATCCCTGAAGTCGCAGGCCTGCGCGGTGCAGCCGCGCGTATCGTCGGCAGGATAGAAGTAGAGGACGACCTTCTGCCCACGCAGCCCAGACAGTGTCCACCTATGGCCGTCTGCATCCACGGCGCTGAAGTCGGGCGCATCCATCCCTGCTTCGAGCTTCATGAGTCAGGTCCTTTCAATGAAAGGGTCTAGGTTCTCCACCATTATTTCCTGCAGCCATCCGAGCCAGTGGAGCACGGCCATCGCGGGAGCGTTGGGGTCGTCCGGATCCGGTTCCCGTCCCATGTCTTCCTCCGATACCTCGAGGCGCACGCCGAGAGCCAAACGTATGTCCGTCAGAGCCGTCAGCCAGAGATGCGCCTCGTCCGGAGGCAGAGTAGCGCTGACTCGGCCGGTGTCTCCCAAGGTGTTCCGGATCGTGTCCAGGGCGCGCAGCTTGTGGGCTTTCAGTTCGTCATGGACCAGCGCGTTGTACCTCTGCGTCTCTTCAGGATCGTCAAACGCATCCGGGAACAGCCGGTCGTGGATGGCCGTCGTTGCGTCGCCACCGATGATCTGAGTGATCTCGTTCACCACCTGCCTCAACAGCCCGGCCTCTTGCGCATTCAATCTGAGCTTCAATGACGAGCCATCCACACGTCTTACCGACGGCATCAATCGGACTTCGAGAGGGTCGCCCACAGACCGTGCCCGTGAAGTCTGAAGCAGTCGAGCTCGGCCTTTTCGCGACTACCGCTGGATACGACCGCTCTGCCCTGGTGATGTACCTGCAACATCAGCTTCGTTGCCTTGTCGCGCGAGTATCCGAAGAGCTTCTGGAGAACGAACGTCACGTACGACATGAGATTGATCGGGTCGTTCCATACGATTACGAGCCAGGCGCGGTCGAGGTCGGACCGAGTCTCGTCCTGGACGTCTTCGATCGTGTCGGGTGCGATCGTCTGGGGCACGGGGAAAATCGTCGCACAGATTCTTGACCGCCGGTTCGGAGAACCAGCCGGGATTCTTGACCGTTGGTTCGGAGAGCCGAGTGCGTCTCTTGACTGGACGTTCGGGGAGTTGCAAAGAATCGCGCACCTTTCTGATCTTTCTCGTTCTTTTCCTTGTAATTGGGTAACGCGCGCGCATACACACGAGTCTTAAGAAGAAAGCTCGTCTGCCTCGGGAGGCAACCCACAAAATGGAATCGGACGCTCTGAACGAGAACGTCCTCGTTGATGAACGAGACGACGTTCTTGCGGCGCGAGCACCGCGTGACTTCGATGCGTTCGCAGAGCTGTACCGACGTCATCTCGACCGGATCTATCGTTTCGTGCGATCGCAGGTTGCGGATAACGGTACGGCGGAGGACCTGACTTCCCAGGTCTTCTTCAAGGCGCTCGCCTCCGCGGGTTCCTTTCGGGGAGAGGCCGCATACCACTCGTGGCTCTACCGGATCGCCCACAACGTGATCGCCACATGGGGCCGCCAGCGAGCAAGGACGCCGCTGGTCGTCGCCAGCTTGCCGGACGCGGAGGACATGACCCCCTCTCCGGCCGCTCAGGCAATCCACGGTGAGCAACGCGAGATGGTGCGGGCGAAGGTCGAAGAGCTTCCCCCCGCTCAGCGCGAGGTCATCGCCTTGCGCTATCTAGAGGATTTCAGCATCGAAGAGGTAGCCGACGTCACCGACCGAAGCAGGGGTGCGGTTCGCATCCTTCTTCACCGTGCTCGCCTTCGGCTTCGCAAGTCATTGGAAGGAAAGGAGCTGCATCGGTGATGGATCAGTTCGATCGGTCGGTAGTGGGTGGACTCATGAGCATCTCACCGCGTCCCGGTTTTCCCGGGGAGCTCTTGAGCGCGCTGCGCAATGCTTCGCATCTGCCCGTGCGGCTGACTGTGGTCGATCCCACGGCCCGCGGACCGTGGCCGCTCGCTGGAGCAGTCACCGGCGCAGCCATCGGCTCCGCCGGAGCTGCGGTCCTCGTCTACCGTCGCTTCGCCCGTGGACGGCGCGCTTGAAAGCCGGCCTCTTCCCCGGTCAGGGCGTTCCGGCCCTGGAAGTGCTGTCCGCTCTTCACGAACGCGATGATCTGTTGTCGCGCGCGAACGAGGTGCTCGGCTACGACCTTCGCCGGCGGGTCGAGATCGCATCCCGACGGAAGGGTGCTGCTGTCCCCACGCTCATAGCGCAGCCCGCGATGTTTGTTGCCGGCCTCGCCTCGTTCCGTCGCTCCCAGGAAGCCGGAGTGATCTGGCAAGCCTTCGCCGGGCACAGCCTCGGCGAGTACGCCGCGCTCGTTGCCGGTGCCTCCTTCAGTTTCGAGCAGGGGATGGAGGCCGTGAAGGTCAGGGCCGGCGCCATGCAGGCCGCAGCTCAGGCCACCTCCGGCGGCATGGTTGCGATCCTCGGACTAGATCTCGATCGCGCGTCGGAGATCGCGGACTCGACCGGCGTGAGTGTGGCGAATGACAACGCGCCCGGCCAGGTCGTTCTTTCGGGCTCCGACGAAGGTCTCGCGGCAGCGGCAACGCGGGTCCGCGACCAGGGCGCTCGTTCGGTTCTTCTCGAGGTGAGCGGCCCATTCCACACACAAGCGATGGAATCTGCGGCCCTAGCGCTTCGCGATGCGCTCGATCACGTGGACATCCGCATGCCCGAAGTGCCCGTGATCTCGAACGTGACGGCGGCGCCTTATCGAGCGCCCGGCGAGATCCGCAAGTTGTTGGTCGATCAGTTGACGGGGCGGGTCCGTTTCCGGGAGTCCATCGAGTGGCTCTGGCACCAGGGGTTCCGCGATTTCGAGGATCTCGGTCCGGGCCGGGTCGCCGCGGGACTGGCCCAGAGGATCACTCGCCCTCTCCGCCAGGCGGAGGTGAGGGTTGGTGCATGACGCCATGACGGCCGCACCCGAAACGCTCTTCGCGATCCCCGAGACGACCCCGATCCGCGAGCGCGTCGTGGTTTCTCCGTGTTCTGGACGGTTCGTGTCCTTGCCTCCCGAAACATTCACTAGCGAGGGCGAGTGGGTCGAGCCGGGAACGGTCCTCGCCGAGGTCGTGAACAACGGTGACGTCGAGCATGTGACGTCGTCTTTCCGCGGCTGGGTCATGGGCATGCTGGCCATCCAGGGTCAACCGGTGAAGGCCGGGGACGCGTTGTTCTGGATCAGGGGCTGTTGATGGGAGCGGCGATAACCGGATGGGGTGTTGCGTTGCCTTCGCGCGAGCTACGGAACGATGAGCTCGCCGAGACTCTCCCCGTAACAGCCAAGTGGATAAGCGATCGAACCGGGATCGAGATGCGGCGCGTCGCGGGCCCGGAGGATTCCGCATCGAGCCTCGCGACCACGGCCGGACGTGAGGCGCTGGCGCGAGCCGGCGTCGAGGCGGATGAGCTCGACATGGTGATCGTCGCAACGTCGACGCCCGACTATCAGCTCCCGGCGACCGCTCCGCTCGTTCAGGCTGCCCTGGGGGCTGGGAACGCAGGCGCCTTCGACACCAATGCCGCATGTTCGGGTTTCCTCTACGGCCTGGCGCAGGCGGACGGCCTCATCGCTTCCGGGACCGCCCGAAAGATCTTGTTCTGCGCCTCGGATCTGTTGTCACGCGTCTCCGACTACACCGATCCATCGAGCTGCGTGCTCTTCGGCGATGGGGCGGGCGCGGTCGTTATCGAGCGGGTCGAAGGAACGTCGCGTCTGGGTCCCTTCGTCCTGAGATCCGACGGCTCGGCTGCCGGTTTGCTGCACATCCCTTCGGACGATCCGTACCTGCGCATGGAGGGCCGCGAGGTCTATCGACATGCGGTCGATGGGATGACGCGTTCGGTGAACGAGATCGTCGAGCGCGCCGGGATGAAGCTGGATGAGATCGATCTCGTCGTCGCTCATCAGGCCAACGCACGCATCGTCGAGGCGGTGGGCCAACGTCTGGGACTCCGCCCGGATCAGGTTGCATTGAACATCGCGCGACTCGGTAACACGTCCGCCGCGTCGATCCCCCTCGCTCTGGCACAAGCTAGCCATGAGGGTGACCTCGAAGACGGCGACCATGTGATCATCACGGCTTTCGGAGCCGGCTTCGTGTGGGGAGCCGCCCTGGTTCGTTGGGGGGCGCCGGTCGACGACCAGAACGAGCTCGTGTTGGCGGGTGAGATCGGTGTCTGATCAAGCTGCGCTGGTGACGGGCGCATCACGCGGCATCGGCCGGGCGGTCGCCCTTGCGCTCGCGGCCGAGGGGAGGCCCATCGCCATCAACTACCGGTCGGGGGCCGATGAGGCGAAAGAGACCCTCGCGATGGTCGAAGAGCGTGGCGGACACGGTATCTGCGTGCAGGCCGACGTGACCGATTCCGAGCAGATCGATCGATGTTTCTCGGAGGTCGAGAAGGAACTGGGTGCCGTGACGGTGCTCGTGAACAACGCCGGGGTGCGAGCAGATGGCCTCGCCCTCTCGATGACCGACGAGATGTGGGATCGCGTCATCCGCCCCAATCTCTTCGGAACGTTCGCGTGCTCCCGCCGCGCTCTCAGAGGGATGTTGCGAACCCGCTGGGGCCGCATCGTGAACGTCTCGTCGATCGCCGGGATACAGGGAAGCCCAGGCCAGGCGAACTATTCCGCGGCCAAGGCAGG
Source organism: Actinomycetota bacterium (assembly GCA_030859685.1). Lineage (GTDB taxonomy): Bacteria > Actinomycetota > CADDZG01 > CADDZG01 > WHSQ01 > JACCXF01. Next base: position 44,232 of record JALZJQ010000188.1, read on the forward strand.
CGTTATCGGATTCACTCGCACGCTCGCGCGCGAAGTGGCAACGAAGAACATCACCGTCAACGCAGTGGCCCCCGGCTTGGTCTCGACGGAGCTAACGGACACGCTCGGCGAGAAGCGCCTCGCTGAGATCACCTCGCACGTCCCACAAGGTCGCCCCGGAACTCCCGAGGAGGTCGCTGGGGCGGTGCGGTGGTTGTGCGGCGAAGAGGCCGGATACATGACAGGAAGCGTTTTGACATTGGATGGAGGCATGACCGCGTGAGCGGATCGCATGCACGAGCGAGAGGAGAAACAGATGGATGAGAAGAAGAATCAGATCCTCGAGACGATGCGCACTCAGCTTTCGGAGCGGGGCATCGAGGGGGACAAGGTGCAGTTCGACGCAACCCTTGCGCAGGACCTCGGACTGGACTCACTCGACACGGTCGAGATGACCCTTGGCCTCGAGGAGTCGTTTGGGATCGAGATCCCGGATTCGGACCTCGAGGACGTGGCGACGGTTGGCGACGCGGTCGACCTGATCCAGCGCAAACTCGCCGTAGGGGCGTGACGGACGCCTTGACCGGGGGATCTGCCGTGGACCGAACGAGGAATGAAGTCGTCGTCACCGGCCTCGGATTGATCACGCCGATCGGAACCGGAACACTCGGATTCTGGAGTGCCTTGATGAAGGGCAAGTCCGGCGCCGGACCGATCAGCGCCTTCGACGCGTCCGAGTTCTCGACGCAGATCGCGTCCGAGGTGAATGACTTCGATCCCACCGACTACATGCCCGCCCGCGAAGTCGGACGGACCGATCGCTTCGCGCAGATGGCGGTCGGCGCGGCGAGCCTCGCCTGGGAAGAGGCGAGCGGCTCGAAGTTGAATGTCTCCCCCGAACGCATCGGGGTGGTCATCGGAAGCGGTATCGGCGGGCTCTCGACCATCGAGAAGGAGCACCAAGCCTTCCTGACGGGGGGGCCGCGTCGCGTCAGCCCGTTCATGGTCCCGCGGCTGATGCCGAATGCCGCGGCCGCTGCGGTTGCCATGAAACTCGGGTTGCACGGACCCAACTACGCCCCCGCCTCTGCATGCGCTACCGGCGCTCACGCGGTTGGCGAGGCGACCCGGTTCATCCGTGAGGGACTCACCGACGTGATGCTCGCGGGTGGAAGTGAAGCCGCACTTACTCCATTGTCTGTGTCGGCCTTCGCTCGCATGGGTGCGTTGTCGACTCGCAATGACGATCCGGCCCGGGCCAGCAGACCCTTCGACGCCGGTCGCGATGGCTTCGTGTTCGGCGAGGGGGCCGGCGTGCTCGTGCTGGAGAACCGTCGGGTCGCGGAGGAACGGGGAGCTCGGATCCTTGCTCAGGTAGCCGGCTACGGCGCGTCCGCGGACGCGTACCACGTGACTCAACCCGATCCCGAGGGCAAGGGAGCAGCTCTGGCTATGCGCATGGCGCTGGCCGATGCAGGCGCCCGGCCGGAGGACGTCGACTACATCAATGCTCATGGGACGAGCACCCCGTACAACGACCGCATCGAAACGCTCGCGATCAAGAACGCACTGGGCCAGGAATCGAAACGCATCCCGATCTCCTCGACCAAGTCTCAGTTGGGGCACTTGCTGGGTGCCGCCGGAGCGGTCGAGGCCGCCGTGTGCGCTCTGGCGATCGAGCACGGGATCATTCCCGCCACGATCAATCTCGAAGAGGACGACCCCGACTGCGATCTGGACTACGTGGCCGACGGTCCCCGCGATGGGGCCATCAACCTGGCCCTGTCCAACTCATTCGGGTTCGGGGGCCAGAACGCATGCCTGGTACTGAGAGCGGCATGAGCCAGGAGAGGGCGCCAGGCGCGCCGGCGGCAACGGGCGTGACCGTGAGGGACCTCGAGGGTCGCGTTGCGCTGGTCACCGGGGGGACCCGTGGGATCGGCCTCGCGATGTCGCGTGCCTTCGCGCAGCGCGGCGCCAACCTCGTCATGGCCTATCTACGCAACGGCGACGCCGCTCGGGCTGCAACCGCCGAGCTCGAGGGCGAAGGTGTCAAAGCTGTAGCGGTCAAGGCCCACGTGGGCGAGGAAGCCCAGATCGACAAGCTCTTCGATTCGGTCGAGGAGACGTTCGGACGGATCGACATCTTCGTCTCTAATGCTGCGACCGGTGTCATCAAACCGGTTCCCGAGCTAAACGAACGTGCGTGGCGGTGGACTATGGACGCGAACGCCCGCGCCTTCTTCTTGGGATCGCTGCGCGCTCGAGCCTTGATGCCGGAAGGTGGAAGCATCATCGGCCTGTCCAGTGGCGGCGCCAACCGGGTGCTGCCGGGCTACGCGGTCGTGGGGACCTCTAAGGCGGCGATCGAGGCTCTGGTGCGTTACTTCGCCGTGGAGCTCGCCCCCGAGCGGATCCGCGTGAACGCGGTGTCGCCCGGCGTGGTCGACACCGACGCCCTGAAACACTTCCCCATGAGAGACGAGATGCTCGCGACGGCGCGTACGCAGACGCCCGCCGGGCGTCTCGTCACCCCGGAGGACGTCGCTCGCGCAGTCGATTTCCTCACGTCGGACGGCGCGTCGATGATCACCGGTCAGACGATCGTCATCGACGGCGGCGCGAGTCTGCTGGCCTGATGCTCGGCGTCGACGTTGTAGACATCGCGAGGCTCCGGGGGAGCCTCGAGTCCGTACCCCGGCTCGAGGCCAGGTTGTTCACCAAGGAAGAACGCATCTATTGCCGCTCGGCTTTCGACCCAGCGGAGAGCTTTGCAGGGACATTGGCCGCCAAAGAGGCCGTGATCAAAGCTCTGCGTCTCGGTCCACTTGTGGCCTGGTCGTCGCGCATCGAGATCGTCCGCATGCCCCAAGGGGTTCCCCATGCCTCGGTGCGCGGCGGCCATGGCCCACCCACGGAGGTTCCGATCTCCATCTCCCACGACGGCGGAGTGGCCGTCGCGATCGCCCTCGCCACCGGCTAGCGAGAGTTAGCCCCGGCGGATCCGCCCCCGCACACCCGAGTTCGCGAGTCAACCCCGGCGGATCGGGGCCCCCGCGCACCCTGGCCCGGGAGTTAGCCGCCGGTTCGGCCCTGCAAGTCAGCCCCGGCGAATCCGGCCCCGCACACCGAATTCGCGGGTCAGCCCCGGTGGCCAGCTAGTGGTCGTGCTCGGCGTCCTCGCACTCTGCTTCGTCTTGTGCACCGTGTCAGGTGTGGGGTTGTACCCACACCCGATTCTCTCTTAGCGCCTGGGATCGACCGGGCGGATCGAATGGCCGCCGAACTGATTACGGAGAGCAGCCAGCATCTTGGCCGAGAAGGACTCGTCCTGGCGTGATGCGAACCGCGCGAAGAGAGCCTGGGCTATGACGGGGATGGGAACCGCGTTGTCGATCGCGGTCTCGAGCGTCCACCGGCCCTCGCCGGAGTCCTCGACCCATCCCTCGACGCGCTGCAGTCCGGGATCTTCTTTCAGCGCTCGCGCAGCGAGATCCAACAACCACGAGCGAACGACGCTGCCGTGCCGCCAGACCTCAGCTACCTGTCCGAGATCGAGGTCGAACGGGGACGACTGCAAGAGCTCGAATCCCTCGCCGTACGCCTGCATGAGCCCGTATTCGACGCCGTTGTGCACCATCTTCGTGAAGTGTCCCGCCCCGGATGGACCGACGTGCGCGAAACCGTTCTCGGGGGCGAGGGCGGTGAGGATCGGCTCGAGTCGCTCGATGGCCCCCTTCTCCCCGCCGAGCATCAGACAGTAGCCCTCCTCGAGACCCCACACCCCCCCGGACGTGCCGGCGTCCACGAAGGACACCTCTTTGGGGGCGAGGGCCTGAGCCCGCGCCATGCTGTCCGTGTACCTGGAGTTTCCGCCGTCTACGAGCGTGTCACCCGACTCCAGCAGCTCACCGAGCTCAGCCACCGTCCGGTCCGTCACGTCCCCTGCGGGGACCATGATCCAGATCGTCCGGGGGCCCTCGAGCTGGCTCACGAGGTCTTCCAGCGAAGACGCCCCGACGGCCCCCTCGCTCGCCAGTCCCTCGGCTGCCTTCTGGTTCACGTCGTAGACGACCACCTTGTGGTGGTGGCGGAGAAGACGGCGGGTCATGTTCGCCCCCATCTTCCCCAGGCCGACCATTCCGATCCTCATTGTCGTCTCCTTCCCGGAGTCGTGGGTAGCCTTATGGGCACCGATCAACCTTGCAGGAGGAATGCATGCAGGAGACCCTGGCAGTGCCCGACATATCGTGCGATCACTGTAAGCGTGCGGTGGAGGGCGCGCTCGGCGACCTCGACGGAGTCAACGCCGCCACCGTTCGTGTCCCCGAGAAGTGCGTCGACGTCGACTACGACCCCGCCATCATCGAACGGGACAAGATCTTCCACACGCTCCAGGAGGCGGGCTACCCGGCTTCCAGCTAACGGGGTTGCATCAG
>JALZJQ010000019.1 GCA_030859685.1 Actinomycetota bacterium
AAGAACTAGCGGCGGTCTTCACGGCCTTCTATCGTGACTGCAGGGTCGTTACCGAGGACCGCGAGCTGTCACTCGCGCGAGCGACCCTGTGTGTCGCTACGAAAGCCGTGTTAGCGGATGCGCTGGGTCTTCTGGGCGTCGGCGCTCCCGAGAGGATGTGAATGTGGAGTTTCTTCAGGTCGATTTCTTCGCCGATAGCCCTTATTACGGCAACCCACTGGCGGTCTTCCCCGATGCAGGAGCCCTGGGCACACGTCAGATGCAGGCGATCGCCCGCGAGATGAATCTGTCGGAAACGTCGTTCGTCACCGCGGTCGGCGGCGATTCCTACGACGTCCGCATCTTCACCCCGGAAGAAGAATTGCCTTTCGCGGGCCATCCGACGCTCGGCACGGCATGGGTCCTGCGTCGGCTGGGCCAGCTGACCGGTGACCGCATCCACCAACGCTCCCCGGCGGGGTCCACCACCGTCACGGTCGTGGACGAGTTGTTGTGGCTCGAACGGGACGGCGCCACAGAAGCGGACCTCGAGGACCTGGACATCCGTGCCCCCGAGCGTCTCGAGCGTGCGTTCGGGCTGCGGTCGGGCGAGATCGGGCTCGAAGCCACGGAGCTCGGCCTGAACGGCCGCCTGCGGCCGGCTTTCGCGGACGCAGGGATGAGGGTTCTTCTGATCCCCGTGCGCAACATCGAGGTGCTCGAACGCTGCAGGCCGCGCTGGCATCTACTCGACGAGATCAGCACCACGGGGGGCTACTGCTTCACGGCCGCAGGGCCCGGGCGGGCCCGATCACGCGGATTCTTCTCCGGGCTCGGGATCCCGGAGGATCCGGCTACCGGAGCCGGCGCCGCCGCTCTCGGCGTCTACCTCGCGGACCGGCTCGGCAAGATCGAGATCGAGATGATGCAGGGAGTGGAGATGGGCAGGCCATCGCACATCTACTTGAAGGCAGACGAAGGTTCTGTGCACGTCGGGGGCCGGGTGACGCACATCTTCACCGGGCGCCTGGAGCAGCTTCCATGACCACCGGGCGCGACTCCGTCCGGGTCGGGCTGCTCGGCTGCGGGATCGTGGGCGGTGCAGCGTCGGCGAGGAGGCGACCCTCACCCACGTTGCCACCGAGGGCCGGCACGACGAGACGATCGCGAAGCTCGAGACGTTGGATTCCGTGAGAAGCATCGACTCGCGTCCGCGCGTCGTCGGTACGGCGGAGGCCTGAGATGGCCGTCGACATCGCGGGCCGGCGTGGGATCATCCGGCGCTACTTCGATCACCTGCCGGTCTCGGATGCCACACCGGTGGTGACCCTCGACGAGGGAAACACACCCTTGATCTTCTCCGAGCGCCTCTCGAACGAGGTCGACGCAGAGGTGTGGCTCAAGTACGAGGGCCTGAACCCCACTGGATCGTTCAAAGACCGGGGTATGACCCTCGCGATCTCCAAGGCGCTCGAGGAGGGGTCGGACGCGGTCATGTGCGCGTCCACGGGTAACACGAGCGCGTCCGCGGCCGCCTACGCAGCACGAGGGGGTCTGACCTGTGGGGTTCTCATCCCCCGCGGGAACGTGGCTCTGGGAAAGCTGGCTCAAACCCTGGTGCACGGTGCAACCGTGCTCGAGATCGAGGGGAACTTCGACCGCGCTCTCGCGCTGAGCAGGGAGCTGGCGGAGAGGCATCCCATAACCCTGGTGAACTCGGTCAATCCCTTCCGCATCGAGGGCCAGAAGACAGCTGCCTTCGAGATCGCCCAGGCTCTGGGCCGAGCGCCGGACCTTCACGTTATGCCCGTCGGGAACGCGGGGAACATCACTGCCTACTGGAGGGGTTACTCCGAGGCGCTACGAGCGGAGTGGATAAGCGATACACCGACCATGTATGGCTTTCAGGCGGAGGGAGCGAGTCCCATCGTCGGGGGAGCGGTAGTGGATGAGCCCGACACGATCGCGACCGCGATCCGGATAGGGAATCCCGCTTCGTGGAAGGGCGCCCTCCAGGCAGCCGCGGAGTCGGACGGCGCCATCCGCTCCGTGCGCGATGACGAGATCGTCCTCGGGTACAGATCCCTGGCGCGCGAGGGCCTCTTCGTTGAGCTCGCTTCGGCGGCCTCGATCGCCGGCTTGCGGCAGCTCAAGGCCACGGGGGACGTGCGATCGGGGGCGGTCGTCGTCTGCGTCTTGACGGGACACGGCCTCAAGGATCCGGACTCGGCCATCGGCGACGGACCACGGCCCCAGCTCGTCGAGGCGAATGTCGAGGCCATCCTGGCCAAGCTGGAGTTGGCGTGATTTCATCCGGCACGGCAATGCGAACGATCCGTCCTCGCAGAACTCCACAGTAGGGGGAGAAGACATGGCGGCATCAGTCCGAGTTCGAGTGCCGGCCACGGTCGCGAACCTGGGGCCGGGATTCGACGCGCTGGGGGCCGCCGTCGGCATGCACCTCGAGATCGAGATCGAACCCCGGCGCGACTCGATCGAGGTGATGCTCGAGGGGGAGGGGGCGGATCACCTACCCACGGACGACACGAATCTCGTTATCAAGTCGATGAACGCCTTCTTCGACCACGTTGCGCGTCGGCCCCCAGGTTACGCGGTGCGCGTTAAGAACCCGATCCCGCTTGCCTCCGGCCTGGGATCTTCCGCCGCTGCTACGGTCGGCGGACTGGTCGCGGCGCGAGCCCTAACGGGTCGAACCGTGCCACAGGCGGAGATGGTTGCGCTGGCTACCTCTATGGAGGGGCATCCTGACAATGTGATGCCGGCACTGCTCGGTGGCTTGGTCGTTTGTTATCGAGGCGCGACGAACGAGTTGCAACACTTCAGGTTGGATGTCAGCGAGCGACTGGTGCCGATGCTCGTGGTGCCCCGGTTGGGGTTTCCCACGGAGGAGGCGCGCCGGGTTCTTCCCTCAGCAGTGCCGTTCGGGGACGCGCAGTTCACCGCCTCGCGAGCCGCCCTGTTGGTTGGCGCGATGACTTCGGGGGCTGGTTCTGAGATCCTGGCGGAGGCGATGACGGACCGGCTCCACGAGCCCCATCGTCTCGCGCTGATGCCCGAGACGGCTGCCGTGCACGAGGAGCTCCGCGCCGCGCGCTTGCCGGTGTCGCTTGCGGGCGCCGGTCCATCGCTGCTGCTCATCGTCCC
>JALZJQ010000021.1 GCA_030859685.1 Actinomycetota bacterium
GACACCTCCGAGGGACACCGAGCGACGTGGATGGCGGGGGGCGCGTTGTTCGTGAACGGGCTCTTCATCATGGCGATAGCCGTCGGCATCATCCCTCTCATCTTCCTGAACGCGTGCGGGGACTCGATATGACCCTGGCGCACGCGCCCCTCGTCGACCGCGCCTGGTCCGGAGCATGGGACTTCGACCCTTTGCTGGGGATCGCGGTCGTGCTCACCGCGTTTCTCTTCGCCAGGGGGACGAGGAAGATCGGATCGCGCTCGGCCTCGAGCGCACCGGAAGTCGTCAGATCCGTCGCCTTCTACGCTGGGCTGGCGATCATCCTGGTGGCCGTCTCATCGCCCGGCCATGCCCTCGCTGAGACGCTGCTGTCGGCGCACATGGTCCAGCACGTGATGCTGATCGTAATGGCGGCTCCGCTGATCGCTTACGCGCGGCCCGGACTCCCGATCATGCTGGCGCTCCCCACTTCGATCCAGAAGCGTCTCCGCGCCGACGGAGTCTTGCGCCTCTCGAGGGTCATCCGGCGAGGCGTCGCCAACCCGCCTATGGTCTGGGTTCTCGGAGCCGTCGCGCTGTGGGTCTGGCATCTCCCTGGACCGTACGACTGGGCCCTGAGGAGCGAGGTCGGACACCGTCTGGAACACCTCAGCTTCCTCGGTACCGCGCTGCTGTTCTGGGCGGTCGTGGTTCCCCGTCGTTCCCGCTACATGCGTCACGCGGCCGCGATCGCGCTGACTTTCGCAACCGGACTGCAGAGCGCGGCCCTCGGTGCGGTCCTCGCCTTCGCCACGCAACCGCTGTATCCCACGCACGCGCGCCGCGCCGTGGACTGGGGCCTGGCCCCTCTGACGGACCAGCAGCTGGCCGGAGTGATCATGTGGGTCCCGATGAGTGGTCTGTACGTCGCGATCATGGCGACGCTGTTCCTCAGATGGATGAGGGAGATGGATCGGCGCCTGCCGCCCCAGGAGGTCGCCACCGCGGACACGAGGGAGCGCCCGTGAGCCGGAGGGTGGCGGCCGCGGCGACACTGGTGCTCATGTTGAGCGCGTGCAGCGATCAACAGGAGCCTGCCACCCCTTTCCGCCCGGCGATAGCAGCCGAGGGAGGGGGCGCCAGCGGCGAGAGGCTGTTCCAACGCGATTGCGGATGGTGTCACGGTTCAGAGGGAGAGGGCACCGACCGGGGACCCTCCCTTCTCGATGGGACCAACGGTTCTGCGCTGACACACTTCGTGCTGACCACCGGCCGGATGCCTCTGAACTTCCCTCAGCAAAGGGTGCAGAGAAGGGAACCCTCGTACGACGACGAAACCATCGCGTCCATCGTCGAGTACGTCGATTCATTCGGCCAGACCGGGCCCGATATCCCCGACCTGAACCTCGACGAAGCGGAGCTCCAACTGGGTCTCGAGCTCTATCAAGAGAACTGTGCAGCCTGTCACTCCACGTCCGGAGCGGGGGGGGCGCTGGCGACCGGAGACGAGACCGGGAACACGGCGATCTATGCCAGCGAGCCCCGCGCCAACGTCGCGCCGGAGGTTGACGCCTCCAGTCCGACCGAGATCGCCGAGGCGATGATCACGGGGCCGGGAACCATGCCGGTGTTCGGCACCGAGACCTTCTCGGACGAGGAGATCGATTCAATCGTGCGGTACGTCGTCTACCTGCAGCATCCCGATAACCGAGGTGGCGCGCCCGTCGGCGGCATCGGTCCCGTCGCGGAAGGCGCGGTCGCCTGGACGCTTGGTATCGGCTTGCTCCTGGCTGTCGCGCGACTACTCGGCACGAAGTCGGGCAAACCGTGACCGACCCGAACGAGATCGATGACGCCGTGACCGAGCGGAACCAACAGAAGGCAGCCGTACGGTGGATCACGATCGGGTTCTCGCTCAGCGCGTGCGCCTCTCTCGCACTTGCGGTCGTGTACTTCCTGGGCGGGCAGCCGCAACTCGAGGGAACCCTGCTGGCGGTCGCTCTCGGAGGGATCGCGGTCGGTCTGGGCCTGTGGGCATCGGAGCTCCTCCCGAAGGGACCCTTCGTCGAGGGGCGCAAGCCGCTGCACGACACGCCCGTCGACCGGCACGAGGCCGAGGTCGCGTTCGAAGGCGATCCGGAGCCGGTCGAGCGCCGGAGCTTCCTACTCAAGATGCTGGGGGCCGCCGTCGCCGCGCTGGGCGTCGCAGCCCTTTTCCCGATCCGGTCGCTCGGGGTGCGCCCCGGACGTGAGCTCTACGAGACGCACTGGACACCGGGAGCGCGTGCGGTCACGCGCGCCGGAACACCCTTGACCGTGAACGACCTCGACGTAGGGGGGTTGCTGACGGTCTTCCCCGAAGGTCAGGTGGACGCGGCGGACTCGCAAACCATCGTCATCCGTCTGGACGAGGGAGAGTACGAAGACCCACCGGGACGCGAAGGATGGGCGCCCCAGGGGTTCGTCGGTTACTCGAAGATCTGCACGCACGCTGGGTGCCCCGTGGGGCTGTATCAACAGGAAACGCGCGAGCTCTTCTGCCCGTGTCATCAGTCGGTCTTCAAGGTGCTCGAGGGCGCGGAACCGACGGCCGGGCCGGCAACGCGACCGCTCCCTCAGCTCCCCCTCGGCTTCGACGACGACGGATACCTGATCGCCACGCGCGACTTCACCGAGCCGGTCGGCCCTGGTTTCTGGGACCGTGACCGTGATTAAGCGCTTCGTTCGCGGGATGGACGAACGACTGGGGGCATCATCCTTCGCCAGACAAGCGCTGAACAAAGTGTTCCCGGATCACTGGTCGTTCATGATCGGCGAGATCGCGCTCTATGCGTTCGTGATCCTCGTTCTCACCGGCGTGTTCCTGAGTCTCTTCTTCGAGGGCAGCACGGGCGAGGTCGTCTACGAGGGCTCATACGAACCCTTGCAGGGTGTCGAGGTATCGCAGGCGTACAACTCGGTGATGGAGCTCAGCTTCGACGTGCGCGCGGGGCTCGTCATGAGGCAGATCCACCACTGGGCCGCGCTGCTATTCATCGCTGCGATGGTCGTACATCTGTGCCGCATCTTCTTCACGGGAGCTTTCAGAAAGCCGCGCGAGATCAACTGGATCATCGGGGTGACCTTGCTGCTACTCGGGATCTTCAACGGGTTCACGGGATACTCGTTGCCGGATGATCTCCTGTCCGGCACCGGCCTCCGCATCGCCCATTCGATCGCGTTATCCGTGCCGCTGGTCGGAACGTGGACCGCGTTCCTGATCTTCGGCGGCGAGTTCCCTGCCGAGGACATCATCGGCCGCCTTCTCGTGGTCCACATCATGATCGTGCCCGCCGCCATCGGCGGGCTCATCGCCGCGCACCTCGCGATCCTCTGGCGTCAGAAACACACGGACTTCCCGGGGCCCGGGCGTACCGAGACGAACGTCGTCGGGTCGAAGCTATGGCCCACCTACGCGGCGAAGTCCGTCTCTCTGTTCCTGGCGGTCTTCGCCGTCACGGCGCTACTCGGAGGACTCGTCCAGATCAACCCCGTGTGGCTCTACGGGCCGTTCCGGCCCGAGCAGGTGAGCTCGCCCGCGCAACCCGACTGGTACATGGGATGGGTCGAGGGAGCGCTGCGGCTGATGCCCGCGTGGGAGCTCCGCGCCTTCGGCTTCGAGATCCCCAACCCCTTCTTCCCGGCCGTGCTTCTGCCCGGCATTACGTTCCTCCTCCTCTACGCGTGGCCGTTCCTCGAAGCGCGTTTCACGAAAGATCTCGAACCCCATCACCTGCTGGACCGAGCGCGGGACCACCCCGCCCGTACCGCACTGGGGGCCGCGACCCTCACCTTCTACACGGTGCTGTTCTTCGCCGCGAGCAACGATCTCATCGCGAAGCTCCTGGAGGTGCGCGTTGAAACGGTCACGACGATCTACCGCATCCTGATTCTTGGCCTCCCGCCGGTCGTCGGCTACGTGGTGTTCCGGCTCATGAAGGGCCTTCTCGCGAGCGGCGCCGAGCGATTCACCCAGATGCCGCTATCAGCGGTGCTGCACCAGCGTCGCTAGTAGACGCAACGCGAAAGGCTTGCGCTTTTCGCAATCCAGCCAGCGAACGTGACGACGTTTGCCCCTCAGCTTGCGCTTTTCGCAATCCAGGCTGCAAACGATGCCGATCAAGCTTCGAGCGACGGCGGCGGCAAGAGCGAGCGTAGCCGACCACCGCCGGTCTCAGCCGAGTTGTTTCAGGGGGGCCAGTGTGAGGTCCAATCGCTTCTCGCCGCCCGCTGCGGGGAAGTTGATCGTGGCCTCGAGTCCCACCGCCGAGCGCGAGATCTCGAGGATGATCCCGCGGCCCCATCGATCGTGTTCGACCTCCTGCCCCACCTTGTAACCGGTCGTGTCTCTTTCCCGGGGCTTAGTGGCCGACTTCTTATGCTCCTTCGCCTTCTCCATCCGGACCAGGTCGTCGGGTATCTCCTTGAGAAAACGGGACGGCGGGTTGTAGCCGGTGTTCCCCCACAAGCTGCGAGACCACGCGTTGAGGAGATAGAGACGTTCCATAGCCCGCGTCAATCCGACGTAGCAAAGGCGGCGTTCCTCCTCGAGTTGATCCGGTTCCGCGAGCGAACGGATGTGCGGGAAGACGCCCTCCTCCATGCCCACGATGAAGACGATCGGGTACTCGAGGCCCTTGGCGTTGTGGAGGGTCATGAAGGTGACGCCGGCCTCCTCTCCTTTGCTCAGATCGGTATCGGTGATGAGCGCGATCCGTTCGAGGAAGTCGGTGAGGCTCGGCTCTTCGGAGTTCTCCTGGTACTCGGCAGCCACCCCCGCAAGCTCCTTGAGGTTCTCCTGTCGGGAGAGCGCCTCGAAGGTTCGCTCGGCCGTCAGCTCGTTCATGTATCCGTTGATGTCCCACGTCATCGAGACGATGTCCTGCACCGGCAGGCCTTCCTCGGCCGCCATCCGTATCCGCTGGAATATCCGAGCGACCTCGAGGATCCCACCGAGCGCACGCTTCGAGAGCCCCGGGATCTCCTCCGCGCGATCGAAGGCCTCGCCCGGCGCTATCCCGTTCTGCCGTGCGAAGGCGCCGGCTTTGGCCAGCGTCACGTCCCCTATCCCCCTGCGCGGGTTCTGCGCGGCCCTCTCGAGGCTGATCGAGTCGGACGGGTTCATGGCGGCGCGAAGCCAGGCCATCAGATCCTTGATCTCTTTGCGGTCGTAGAAACCGACGCCGCCGACCAACTTGTACGGAACCTCGTGGGTGCTGAACACCTCTTCGAGAACGCGGGATTGGGCGTTCGTTCGATAGAACACCGCGATGTCTCCCAGGCCGTAACCGAACTCATCGCGCAAGCGGGCTATCTCATCGGTGACCCATCCGGCCTCGTCGTGCTCGTTCTGCGCGTGATAGCGGGTGATGAGCTCGCCGCCGACGGAATGGGTCCACAGTGACTTCGGCTTGCGCATCAGATTGTTCTCGATCACGGAGTTCGCGGCGTCGAGGATCGTGCGCGTCGACCGGTAGTTCTGTTCGAGCGTGATCACTTTGGCGTCCGGCCAGTCCCGTTCGAAGTCCAGGAGGTTCTTGATCGTGGCGCCTCTAAACGCGTAGATCCCTTGATCCACATCCCCGACGACCATGATGTTGCGCCACTTCCCCGCCATCAGCGTTGCCCACCGGGCTTGGGCGTGGTTCGTGTCCTGAAATTCGTCGATGAGAACGTGGGAGAAACGTTCTTGATAGTGCTCGAGCGCATCCGGGAATCGATCGAAGATCTCGACGCATCGCATGATGAGGTCGTCGAAATCGAACGCAGAGGCCTCCTTGAGCCGGTTCTCGTACTCGGTGTAGACCTCGGCGACCGTCCGTTCCCACGGGTTCGACGAGAAGTTCGCGAACAGGCTCGCATCCATCAGCTTGTTCTTCGCATCCGAGATCGAGTGCGCGACCGAGCGCGGCGGCACCTTCTTCGGATCGATGTTGAGCTCTTTCAGGCACAGCTTGATCATCCGCTCGCTATCCGACTTGTCGTAGATCGAGAACGACGAGCGGATCCCCAACCTCGGTGCCTCCCGACGAAGGATGCGGACGCAGGCCGAGTGGAACGTGGACACCCACATGCTGTGGGCGACCGGTCCGACCAGCTCGGCCACCCGGCGCTTCATCTCACCGGCCGCCTTGTTGGTGAACGTGATGGCGAGCACCGCGTACGGCGAGACCCCGGAACCCAGGAGATACGCGATGCGGTGGGTCAGGACCCTGGTCTTCCCCGAGCCGGCCCCCGCGACGACGAGGACGGGGCCCGCACTATGTAGGACGGCCTCCCGTTGCACGGGGTTCAGGTTGGCCAGGAGGTCTTCGCTCATGTCATCGATTATGAGGTCTTGGTGCGCGTTCGGAGCTTCTCTAGGACCATCCCGGCCCCCCGGCGCTCCGCGGGAGTCAGCCCCACCGCGAGGTAGACGCCTGCATAGGCTGCGAACCCGGCGATCGCCGTCAGCGCGACGTCCAGAAGCCACCCGCTCGTTATCGCCGCGTGTACTGCGAACATCGCGCCCAGCGCCGCAAGCGAGGGGGCGAGGAGCCTGGCGTAGGTCTTCTCGTAGGGCTGGATCCCGACGAACCTCCTCACCAGGGCGAGGCGCGCCCACTTCGACAGGGCGAAAGTGACGGCGTTCGCTATCGCAGCCCCCTCCATCCCGTACCTGGGGCACAGCCAGAAGGCCAGACCGAGGTTCAGCGCCAGGGAGCCCGCGTAGACGGCCAGGTCCCAGCCGGTGCGACCCACCATGATGAGCACGAAGCCCACGCTTCCGGTGGCGACGTTGACGAACTGGCCGGCCAGGAGGATGAGCAACGCCGCCTGGCCCCCGGAGAACTCCGACCCGAAGATCCTCAGAACGTCACCGGGGGCCACGACCAGCAACAGGAAGACCGGCATCGTAGCGGCGAGAGTCCACCGGGTTAGAGCCTTGAAGAGCTTGTCGAGCCGCTGTCTCTCGCCGCGGTTGTGAAGGTCTGCTACGAAGGGGCTGAACATGAGGCTCACCGAGGTCAGGAACAGGACGAGGACCTGACCGGCCCGGAGCGAGGCGGAGTAGACCCCGATCTCAGTGTCGGCCGCGTAGCGGGTGAGGACGAAGAGGTCGGTCCAGAACAGGAGTTGCGAGAAGAGCGCCGCCGGAGCGCGCGGGCCCGCGTAGCGCATCAGCTTCTCGAGCGCCCCCGGTTCCATCGGCGCCCGCTCCCACGGACGGCTCTCTCGTCGCCAGAAGTACCAAGCCGCGGCCGATGCCCACACCCACGACAGGGAGTACGCGAGCACGCTCATCCACGTCGTGGTCGCGAACCGCCAGCCCACGAGGATCAGGATCACCCACACGATCGGCTGGCCGGCCCAGAAGACGTAGAGCGTGTAGCGCATGATCTTGAGCCCGCGGGTAGCGGATAGCCACACGTTGGCAAGCGCTAGGAACGGGAGCCCGAGGGCGGCGGCGGGCACCACCCAGGGATGCGCCTCGGTGTCGATCGAGAACACGGAGGCAACCGCATCCGAACCCAGTGCGGCGGCAGCCGCGAACACGAGGCTCACGACCCCCGCGATCAACGTGGCTCTGGCGACCGGGACGCGCAAACGGTCGAACCGTCCCACGCCGACCTCGACGGCGACGTCGCGCAAGACGGCCATGTCCATCCCCGCGCGGGTAGCGAACGACAGCACGAAAGCGGCCTGCGTCATAACCGTCGCCACGCCGTAACCCGCTCGCCCCAGCGTTCTCGTCAGGATGACCTGAACGGCGAACGTCGCAAGCGCTGCGATGACGATCCCGATGATGTTCTGGGATGTCCCCGAGAGGATGTTGATGTAGTCCCCGATCCCCTCGGAGGAAGATCGCTGCTGCCTATGTGCTGAAGACCGATTCTCGGCCGGAGGCTGGTGGTTGTCGGGAGGCTGGCCCTCGCCCCTTACTCCCACTCGATCGTGCCGGGGGGCTTCGACGTGATGTCGTAGACGACGCGGTTCACGCCCGGCACCTCGTTGACGATGCGAGTCGATATCTGCTCGAGCAGGTCGTACGGGAGCCGGGCCCAGTCGGCCGTCATGGCGTCCTCACTCGTCACCGCACGCAGGACGATCGGGTAGCCGTAGGTCCGTTCGTCGCCCATGACACCGACGGACCGAACCGCAGGCAGCACCGCGAAGGACTGCCAGATCGCGCGCAGAAGATCGGCCTTCTTGATCTCCTCGACGACGATGGCATCGGCTGCACGCAGGATCTCGAGCCGTTCTCGCGTGACCTCACCCACGATCCGGACGGCGAGGCCCGGTCCGGGGAACGGCTGACGCCAGACGATCTCTTCGGGGAGACCGAGCTCCTCGCCGACGCGGCGCACCTCATCCTTGAAGAGGTTCCGCAGCGGCTCGATGAGCGTCATCTTCATGTCCTCGGGAAGACCGCCCACGTTGTGGTGGCTCTTGATCTTCGCGGCGTCCTTCGAGCCGGACTCGATCACATCTGGGTAGAGGGTCCCCTGAACCAAGAAGCGCGCATCGTTCAGTTCGTCTCGGGCGACCTCTTCGAAGATGCGGATGAATGTTTCGCCGATGATCTTGCGCTTGCGCTCCGGGTCGGTGACGCCGGAGAGGTTCTCGAGGAAACGGTCGGCAGCCTTCACGTGGATCAGATCCATCTCCAGGTGGCGCCGAAAGGTTTCCTCGACCTGCTCGGCCTCGCCGGCGCGCAGCAGCCCGTGGTCGACGAACACGCAAGCGAGCTGATCCCCTACCGCGCGATGGATCAAAGCCGCCGCCACCGATGAGTCGACCCCACCGGACAGCGCGCAGGCGATCTTCTCGGATCCCACGATGCGCCTGACATCCTCGACCGCCGTGTCGATGATCGACGTCATGGTCCACGACGGCAGGAGGTCGCATGCTTGGTACAGGAAGTTCTTGAGTAGGTCCGTCCCGCGCGGGGTGTGGGACACCTCGGGATGGAACTGGACGCCGTACAACCCGCTGTCGGGATCCTCGAAAGCGGCGACCGGCGAGGACGGAGTTGAGGCGACCTGGCGGAAACCGTCGGGGGCGCGCACGACGGCGTCGTTGTGGCTCATCCACACCACCTGCTCGCCCGGAAGCTCGTCGAAGAGGACGGACCCGGGCGCATCAACCGACAGGTCGCTCTTGCCGAACTCCGCGATGCCGGTCCGGGCGACCTCGCCCCCCAGGGCCCTCGCCATCACCTGCTGTCCGTAGCAGATCCCGAGCACGGGGATCCCCAGGGAGAACAGCTCGGGATCCGCGTCCGGCGCGCCCGGCGAGTACACCGATTTGGGACCTCCGGACAGGACGATGCCGGCGGGGCGCGCCTCGGCCAGTGCGGCCACGGGGGTGTCGTGAGGAACGATCTCGGAGTACACGTGGCACTCACGGATCCGGCGGGCGATGAGCTGCGCGTACTGGGCGCCGTAGTCGACCACCAGGACTTTCTGCATAGGTCAGGTTACCGCGGC
>JALZJQ010000071.1 GCA_030859685.1 Actinomycetota bacterium
CACGAGGCTCTCGGACACCATATGAGCGATGCGCCTGACGATCTCGCCGAAGTCGGCGACCTCGCTGGACGCCTCGGAGAGAGTCTCGTGAACGAGGGCGATCGAGCCGATCCGAACGACGCTCTCCTTAAGGGCCTCCTTGGCCTCCCTCGAGCGAACCCTCCTGCCCTGCAATCTCAGCAAGCTCGCGATCGTTTGGAGGTTGTTCTTCACGCGGTGATGGATCTCGCGGATGGTGGCGTCCTTCACGGAGATGAGTCGTTCGTGGCGACGCACCTCACTCACATCGCGAGCGAGAGCCAGGCCCCCGATCACGTCCGTACCGTCGATCAACGGCATGACCCTCAGCATCACGTGGATCTCTCCATTGGACAGCTCGCCGTCCAGCAACGCGGAGCTCGAGAGCGAATGCTGAACGGGGGTGGCGCCCAATCCGAGATCGTCGAGGAAGAGTCCCGGCACATTGTGTTTGAACCCGAGCCGGTGCAGCGACGACAACGCGTTCGGGGATGCCCATTCGATCCGTCCATGCTCGTTCAGGACGAAGAGGCCCTCGCCGACGCGCGGCCACTCACCCATCGGGACGGCGGCATACGGGAACGCGCCCTCGCAGATCATCGTCGACACGCGTTCTCCGGCGCGTAGGTACACCTCTTCGAGCTGCCCGGGACGGCGCGAGGTCGCCGGGCTCCCCTCCTTGGCCAGCACGGCGATCACCTCGCCCTGGTGACGGACCGGCACTGCATCCATCTGGATGGGCACGCCGTTGACGTAGACGGGTTCTTCCTGGGCCCACACGCGGCCCTCGCGGAAGGCTCGTTCGATGATCGGCTGTTCGGGCTGAGTAACTCTCACCCCGACCATGTCCGCGGGATACAGCGTCTGAGACGTGAGGGGTCGAAGCTGCGCGCAGACCTCGAACGTGTCGGGGTCGATCGCGATGTACAGCATCAGGTCCGAGAACGAAAGGTCGGCCAGCACCTGCCAGCTCGAGCAGAGCGAGCGGATATGCTCCGCTTGAGCCCCGTTGAGGTTGGATACCCTGTGGACGCGCTCGATCACCGAAGCCATAC
This sequence comes from Actinomycetota bacterium, assembly GCA_030859685.1. Taxonomy (GTDB): domain Bacteria; phylum Actinomycetota; class CADDZG01; order CADDZG01; family WHSQ01; genus JACCXF01. Next base: position 1,074 of record JALZJQ010000071.1, read on the forward strand.
CTGAACCCTAAAGGGGACCCCTTGCGGATAGCGATCGTGTCCGACATCCATGGAAACCTCCCGGCCTTGGAGGCGGTCCTGGACGACCTCGAGGACCAGGAACCCGATGAGGTGTGGTGCGGAGGCGACATCGGATGGGGGGGCGGATGGGCCTCCGAGTGCATCGCGCGAGTGCGGAAGGAAGGGTGGACGGCCATCAAGGGGAACACCGACGTGTGGATCACGGGCGATCCGCAGACGCTCGACTCGGAGACCGCACGCTCCAAGCACCGTGCCATCGCCGCCGCGCATGCGGTCGAGGAGCCCGATGCTGAATGGTTGCTGAACCTGCCGCTGGGACATTCGGGCCCGGGGTCGATCCTGCTGGTCCACGGCACGCCGTCGAGTCCGTTCGAAGCGCCCCAGCCGGATGACCCGGGGGCCGCCTTCAGGGTGTACGAGGATCAGGCGGGCATCGTCATCTACGGACACGTGCATCAGGCCTTCGTCCGCCGGCTGGCGGATGGCACCTTAGTTGCCAACTCGGGTTCGGTCGGGGCCCCGAAAGACGGCGTGGATGCCTGCTATCTGGTGGTCGATAGGGGTGGCCCGGACCTGGTTCTTCGCCACCGGCGGGTGCCCTACGACCGCGCTGCCGCGATCGACAAAGCACGATCCCTCGAAGGACCGCTGCGCGACGTCTTTCTGGAGAACCTGGGCGCAGGCTAATGCCCGGAAAGACTTACTCGGTCGAGGAAGCGAACGCCCTCCTGCCTCACCTCGCACCCACCCTCGTTGAGCTCCGCGATGTCTACGAAGAAGCCGCTCGCATCCGGACGGCTATGGCGCGGTCGGCCGCCGGGAACGGCTGGTCGGCCAAGAGAGAGAAGTGGTCCCGCAAGCTCGGTCGCGTCGCCGAGCTCGTGGCGCGGCTGCAGGAATGGGAGGTCATCCTGCGCGACGTCGAAACGGGCCTGGTCGACTTCGTCTCCGAACGAGGTGGTCGGCCCATCCTTCTGTGTTGGAAATTGGGCGAGGTGGAGGTGGCTCACTGGCATTCGCCGGAAGACGGCTACGAAGGCAGAAGGGCGCTCTGACGGCGGATCGGTAACGAGACCTCTAGGCGATCACCGCTATCACGTCGCCCTCCTGGACGGTGCCGCCGGCCCCCACGCGCACCGCAGCCACGACCCCCGCGGCCGTAGCTTCGACAGGTATCTCCATCTTCATCGATTCGAGGATGCAGATCGTGTCTCCTTCTTGCACCGAGTCTCCTTCCGAGACGAGTACCTTCCAGACGTTCGCCACCATCTCAGCCTGTATCTCCTGGCTCATCGCCCCAGCGCCTCCTCATCTCGTTCCGGCTCGAGCAGAGCCGTTCGATCGGGTGGATCGTCCAAACCGAGCAGCGAGCGAGCCACCGATGGTTCCGCCGCGCGTCGTCCGGTCAGCGCAACCGAGCGGCCTGCGGTGGCCACGAGATCGCCGTTGGAGGACGCCATCTCTCCCGTGGGGAGATAGAAGTTGTCCTCGAGGCCGACCCGCACGTTGCCCCCAGACGCTGCGGCCGCCGTGACGAGTGGCCACTGCTCGCGTCCGATCCCGATGACCTCCCAGGTGCTCGCGTCGGGCAACAGGGAGGCCATGTGAAGGAGCGTGCGGGAGTCGGCGGGGGCACCGCCGAGGACGCCCAAGACCAACGAGTACTGGACCGGTGTGGCGAGCAGGCCCATATCGATCAACGGCCGCACGTTGTTGATGTGGCCCGTGTCGAAACACTCACATTCCGGTTTTGCGCCGGCTTCGTTCATCTTCTCGAGCAAGAAGATGATCTCCGAGAAGGGGTTCGCGAACACGAGATCGAAGATCATCGCCTTGCGCTTCGACGAATATTTCGCGTAGTTCATCGAGCCCATGTTGAGGGCCCCCAGCTCCGGCTCAAGCTCGGTTATCTGGTGAACCCGTTCTTCCAGCGGCACCCCAACGGCCCCGGTCGAAAAGTTGATGATGAGGTCGGGCACCTCGGCGAGGATCGCCTGTGTGATCGCCCGATACTCTTGCACCCTGAAACTTGGGGACCCATCGGGATAACGCGCGTGGATGTGCACCACGGACGCTCCGGCGTCGCGAGCGCGTCGAGCCTCGGCGGCGTACTCCTCAGGCGTATAGGGGATCCCGGGGCACTGGTCTCGGTCCGCCGCGACCCCGCTCAGCGCGCAAGTGATGATGCAGTCATCCACGGCGCCCGAGGATAACCCTCGATGGACCTTGGTAGCCTGCCGCTCGTGGCTGTGACTCCCATAGACCATCCGCTGGCGGAGCATCTGCTCCTCGCCCTGCGAGACCGCACAACACCTCCTGCGGTCTTCCGCACTCTGACGAAGCGCCTCACGACCGTGCTGATGCTGGAGGCGACCAGGGACTATCCCACCCGCCCCCGCACCGTGGAGACGCCTCTCGAGGAGACAACGGGCCGCTCGCTGGCGAAACCGCTCGTTGCGGTCCCTATCCTGCGAGCGGGGCTGGGGATGCTGGACGCGGTCGTGGAGTTGTTTCCGGCCGTGCGCGTCGGCTATCTCGGACTCGAGCGCGACGAAGCGACTTTCCAACCATCCGAGTACTACGCGAAGCTCCCCCGCCTCGACGACGCGCGGACGTTCGTCCTCGACCCGATGCTGGCAACCGGCGGCTCTGCATCCGCCGCCCTGCAATCCGTCAAGGAAGCGGGGGCCGGCGAAGTCACCATGGTGTCGATCGTCTCCGCGCCGGAGGGCGTGAAGGTGTTGGAGGATGACCACCCCGACGTGAACATCTTCACGGCTGCGCTCGATCGCGAACTGAGCGAGAGCGCATACATCCTTCCGGGCCTCGGCGACTTCGGCGACCGCCTCTTCGGCACCGAACCCTAGACGTTCATACCGGAAGCACTCCGTGTTTCCGCCACGGACGCTCAATCTTCTTGTTGGCGGTTTGCTCGAGGCCGCGACACACCACCTGGCGCGTATCTGCGGGGTCGATGAGGTCGTCCAAGAACGACCATCCGGCTGCGACGTAAGGTGAGATCTGGTCGCGGATCGTTCCCACCATGCTGTTGCGCGCCTCGTCGCGTTCCTCCTCGGGAAGGGCCTCGATCTGTTTGCGGAAGATGATGTTCACGGCCCCCTCCGGGCCCATCACCGAGATCTCCGCCGTGGGCCACGCCACGATCAGGTCGGGTTCGAAGGCCCGGCCATTCATGACGTAGTAGCCGGCGCCGTAGCCTTTCCTCATCACCACCGTGAGCTTGGGCACCGTCGCCTCCGCCACCGCGAAGAGCATCTTGGCGCCGTGCCTGATGATCCCCTGCTTCTCGACCGCGCTTCCGACCAGGAAGCCGGGGCAGTCCATGAGGAAGAGCAGAGGGATGTGGAACGCATCGCACAGCCAGACGAAGCGTGCAGCTTTGTCGGCACCATTCACATCGAGGGCACCACCGAGGAACTTCGGCTGGTTCGCGACGATGCCGACCGGACGGCCGCCGAACCGAGCGAACCCCGTCACCACGTTGCGGGCCCAGTCGGGCTTCATCGGGAAGAAGACCCCGTCGTCGGCCAGCGCGGTGATGACTTTGTGAACGTCGTAAGCCTGCCGCGGATTGGCCGGGACGATCTCGTGCAACTCCTCGACGCGGCGGTCGACCGGGTCGACGACCTCAGCCACCGGAGGTCGCTCTAGGTTCGAAGAGGGGAAGTACGAAAGGTACTGGCGGATCGCGCTGATGCACGTGGGGTCGTCCTCGACCTCACGATCCGCCACTCCCGAGACCTTGCAATGGACCTGCGATCCGCCCATGTCCTCGGCCGTCACCTCCTCGCCTACTGCCGCCTTGACGAGGTGTGGCCCCGCGAGCGCCATGTTCGAAGTTCCCTTGACCATGGGGACGAAATCGGCGAGGCCAGGGATGTACGCGGTTCCCGCTGCGCCCGGGCCCATCATGGCGGCGACCTGCGGGACGACCCCACTCATGACGACCTGCTCCCGGAAGAGATCGCCCGTCCGCGCGAACATCGATCCGGTCGCTTCCTGGATGCGGGCGCCGGCGGAGTCCACCAACCACACGAGCGGGATGCGCTCGCGCAACGCGACCTCGCGCATGCGCGTCGCCTTTATCTCGGTGACCATGCCCATCGAACCGGCCATGACGGTGAAGTCGTAGGCGATGACCGCCACCTTCCGACCATCGATCTCGCCGACGCCGGTCACCACTCCGTCACCGGGTGTGAACTTTCCCTGCATCGCCGGAGAGCTCGACTGATGATGAGCCAACAACCCAGATTCGACGAACGTTCCTTCGTCGAAGAGCAGATCGATGCGCTCTCGAACGGTCAGCTTGCCCGAGGCGTGCTGGCGGGCCACCCGTTCGCTCCCACCCATCTCGCGGTGCTCGTCCTTCTTCGCTGCCAGGCCGGCGGCGGCCTCGGCCATGGTGGGTCCGTCGTAGGAATACGTGATCGCGGTCCGCCGGTCGGCGGGCCCCTGGCCCTCGTTCATCGACTTCACCTCTCTCGGGGACCCTTCGCCGGTGCCTTGAGCGCCGATGCCTGCCCGGGTCTCGCCCGCAGCCAGGCTATCCCGGGGCCGCCCCGGCTGGACTTCCTACTACCGGTGTAGTAGGACTACTACAGGAGTAGTAGCAAGTGGGAGCAACGGAGCTTCGCCCTGGAACATCGGGCCATCGCGGTTCGTCCTAGAACCACGATGTCGACGAGAGGAGCGAGCTGATGGGCACGACACGCAGGCTGCGGATGGTGGCGGTTCTACTACTGGTGCTGGTTACTGGGGCCGCCTGCGCCGGCGACGACAACGAGAGTGGCGACGCCGCCATGGGTCGTGCCGATTCGGGTGCCGCGGGCGAAGAGCGGGAGCTCGCCACGGTGGATGAGAGCCTGTCGGTGAAAGAGGCGCGAGCCGGAGGAGGCTCCACCGCGACACGGCTACCCTCCGTTCCATCCTCGATCATCAAGAACGGCGACGTGAGCGTTGAGGTCGAGCGCGGCGGGGTCGAGGAAGCCATCCAGGAAGTGGTCCGGTTGGCGGCCCGCTATCAGGGCTACGTCGTCTCCACCACCCTCGACGACTCCACAACCGGATCCGGGGTGGTCATCATAAGGATCCCATCGGACCGGTTCGAGCTCGCGCTGGGCGCCGTGAAGGATCTGGGTGACATCCAGCGGCAGCTGGTTGCGGGACAGGACGTGACGGCAGAGTTCGTGGACCTCGAGGCGCGCCTGCGCAACTGGACGACGCAAGAAGCGGTGTTGCTGCGGTTGATGGACCGGGCCCAGACCATAAGCAGCAGCATCCGGGTCCAGGCCCAGCTGCAACAGGTCCAGCTCGAGATCGAGCGGATCCGCGGGCGTCTCAACTTCCTCGAGGATCAGACCTCTCTCGGCACGCTGGCCATCGCGATCACCGAGGCCGGCGCAGCGTCGACCAAGGACTCCACCGTGGAGAAGGCGTGGCGCGATGCGCTGGGTCTCGGTCTCGCATTGGTTTCGGGTTTGATCGTCGCGACAGGCGTGCTCGTGCCTCTGGCGATCCTTCTGCTGATCGGGCTGCTGATCTTCCGTCAGGTCAAGCCGCGCTTCACGGCCTAACGAACTATCGACCCCGTCCCTCACCGCGGGGGCGGGGTCAGCGGCCCTTCCACTCGGGTGGACGCTTCTGGAAGAAGGCGGCGACCCCCTCGACCGTGTCCTCGGATTCCAGGCACACGGTGAGCATGCCGGCCAGGTAGTCGAGAGAATCCGAGAACCCCATGTCCTCAGCCCGGTAGAACGACCTCTTGCCGAGGGACAGGATCAAAGGACTCTTCGAGGTCAGGGTGCCTACGACCTCGTCAACCTTGCTATCGAGCTCTCTGCGCGAGACCGCGTGGTTGACGATCCCCCACTCGTACGCCTCGGTCATGCTCATACGGCGACCGGTCAGCATCATCTCGAGAGCGACCTTGCGCGGGACGTCCCGCTGGATGACGGCAGTGATCATGAAGGGCCACAATCCGAGGTCGATCTCGGGCGTTCCGATCTCGACATCCTCGACGCCGATCACGAGGTCGCAGGCAAGCATCAGTCCAAGTCCCCCGGCGAGCGCGTGGCCGTTCGCCCGAGCGATGATCGGAAGACGTGAGGCGCGCATCTGAGTGAAGAGGTCCGCAACCTCTGACCGTTGGAAGTGCTGGGCCACTCGGCTCTCGGCCGTCATGCCCCCCAGGTCTGCGCCTGCGCAGAAAGCTGCATCCCCCGCACCGGTCAGTACCACCACCTGGATGTCGAAGTTCCTCTCGAGCTCGTTCAGCATCACGGTGATGCCGGAGACGACCTCGGGGCTCAGAGCGTTGCGACGCTCCTCCCGGTTGATGGTGATGCGCGCAACCGGCTCATCGATGTCGACGAGTATCGGGGTTGGATCCGTCAAACCCGACCGGATCTGAGGACGTCGAGGACCGCTCGGGCATCGTCGTCTTCGACCTTGATCGGTTCTCCACTGGCGCGCGCGGGTCCGAACGCCCGACGCAGGTTCTCTTCGGCTCGGTCCAGAGCCTCTTCCGCGGCCTTGAGTCTGATGCGCAGATCTGTTTCCCGCTCAGTGGTGTTCTCGAGCTCGGATTCCAGTTCCTGCGTCCTCTCACGCTGGGCCGCGCTGTCGCTGGCGAACGCTTCCACCTGTGCGGTGCGCAGAGCGTCATCCCGCGCGAGCTCCAGCAGTCGATCGACGACGGCTTTTCCCAGGTCGTCGTAGTTGAGCCTGCTGGCGCGTTTTCCGGCACGAGCCGGGAGCGAAGCCTCGGCGTCCTCGAGCGAAACGGGCTCCGTGGAACGGATCGCAATGATTGTGTTCCTGCCGCGGCGACCTCGCTGCTGCACGTCGATGCGCCCGAGATCCTCCAGAAGTTTCACTGCCTCCGCGGAACGAACCGAGTTCAGTCCGGCATCGGAGGCGACTTGTCGGAGTTTGCCTTCGAAGACTTCGTTCTGTGCGGCCTCATCTAAGTGAGACAACAGACGACTAGCAAGTTCATGCAGATTAGTTCGGGCCACGAGTTCTCGCCTTTTGTGTTGTGAGGGGAGGGAAGCTGTGCAGGCAGTCTATATGCAGCACGAACCCAACTCGCGCGGCGCAGCTATGCCAACCGCGACGATGCCCGCGAGTAAACCAGGGTAGTTAAGAAGAGGTGAAGCCCGAGTCGTTCTCTAGAAGTCGACGACGTGGAGCGAGCGCGCTAGGTTGGCGATAGCAGTGGAAGGAAACCTGCGGTGGCCGCCGAGGGTCATCAGGTGCGGGAGCTTCCCCTCTTTCGCCCACCGTGCGACGGTCTTCGGGGAGACACGCAGGATCTTGGCGACCTCACCTGTCGTTATGTACGCCTCCTCGCGGAAGGCTCCGTTCAACTCTGCAGTTCCCACTAGGGGTTCTCCCTCGTCGATGCCGATTGGTCGGTCTTTGTCCTATCGACCGATGTGAGGGGATACCTGAGCGCTCTCTTCGTCCTATTTGAGAGGTCGGAGATCGGTCAGTAGCGCTGGATGAGCGTCGTTATCCGGGCCTTGAGCGTCTGGGGGCATTCATGGCTGCCCCGGAGGCGGGCCACGACCGTCGTGATCTCTCGCTCCAGCCCGACCCGTTGGTAGCAAGGGGCGCAGTCTTCGAGATGGATCCGGATCTCTACGCGTTCGTCCTCCGAGAGGACCTCGCCGTCGAGGTACAGGTAGGCGCGTTCCAGCGCCTCCTCGCATTCATGCTTCAAGATGCGCGTCCATCTGTATCCCCCGGAGACTCTCCATCATTCTGGACCTCGGGCTCGTCTTTGGCTCCTTTGACGATGCCTCGGTCCTTCGCTAGTTCCCACAACCTCTTCTGAAGCGCTTTTCTTCCCCGATGGAGGCGGGACATGACGGTTCCCATGGGGACCTGCATGATGTCGGCCATCTCGGCATAGGTGAACCCCTCCACATCCGAGAGCACCACCGCCAGCCGGAACTGATCGGGAAGGTCTTCGATCGCCTCGGTGATATCGGAGTCGACCAGCGAATCGAGCACGATGTTCTCGGGAGTCGCCTCGAACTGAGGATCGTGATCTTTGAGCTTCTGATAGAGGTCGAACTCCTCGACCTCGTCGGAGGACACCTTCTGTGGCTCTCGCTGCCGTTTCCGGTAGGTATTGATGTAGGCGTTGGTCATGATCCGGAACAGCCATGCCTTCAGATTCGTGCCCGGCTCGAAACGGTCGAAGGCCCGGTAGGCCCGCAGCATCGTGTCCTGCACGAGATCCTCTGCGTCGGCAGGGTTTCGGGTCATCCTCAGTGCCCCTCCGTAGAGGGAATCGAGCATGGGGAGGGCATCGGTCTGGAAACGGAGCTTGTCCGCCTCAGAGAGAGAGACCTGCGAGGCCTCAGCCACCGGACTTCATCCCTCCGACCCCTTTGAGCATTCGCGACTCGAAAGTGAACATCAGTTCCTTCTGCAATCGATGAGTTGTGAGAGCGATCCCGATGAGGTTGTCCAGGAGCTCCTCGAAAGAAACGCCGGTCGGCTCCCAGAGGTAGAAGGAAAGGGACCCCGGGATCGTATTGATCTCCATCACCCAGGTCTCCTCGGTGTCCTCCTTCACGAACGAATCGATGCGAGCCACGCCAGCGGCGTCGACGGCGCGGAAAGCGGTCACGGCATTGTCCTGGACCTGCTTCGTCAGCGTCTCGGATATGGGGGCCGGGATGCGCCGGTCCAGAGAGGCCATGCCCTCGCCCTTTGAGCCGCCCGGCTCGTCATCACCCTTGCCGCCGCGCAGGTACTTGTCATCGAAGGTCAGGAATTCCTCCCACGCCACCGGCTGCTCGCACACGGAGGGCCGGGGTTCGGAACCGGGCCCCCCCAGAACCGAGCAGTTCACCTCGACGCAACCCTCCATCGCCGTCTCCACCAGGATCCTGCGGTCGTAGCGCGCCGCTACGTCCAGGGCATCGGTGAGGGTGGCTCGGTCCCTCGCCTTGGCGATCCCCACACTGGAGCCGAGTCGTGCCGGTTTGACGAACGCCGGATACCCGATGGTCCGTTCGACCTCATCCAGCAGCGGCGACGGGTCCACGTCGAGGCGGCCGGAGTCAACCAGCACGTGCGGCACGACGGGTAGCCCGGCCTCCTTGAAGGCAGCCTTCATCACCGCCTTGTCCATCCCCGTCGCAGAGCCCACCACGCCTGAACATGTGTATGGGATGTCCGCGAGCTCCAGCAGACCCTGGAGCGTGCCATCCTCACCGTAGGTCCCGTGGATCATCGGGATCACCGCATCCAGGGCGATCCGGCGCGACCCCTTGAGGCGGCCGCCGGGGACCAGGAGCCCTCCGTAGCCGGTGGAGGGCGGGATGAAGCCTTCTTCGCCCACCTCGGCCCAGCGGTCGTCTTTGTAGACCGCCAGATCGTTCAGCGCCGGGGAGGTCAACCACCGGCCCTCGCGAGTGATGTAGATGGGCACGACCGTATGCCGGTCGCTCAGGATGGCCATGACCTGGTGGGCGGACACGACCGACACATCGTGCTCCACCGAGCGGCCACCGAAGATCACTCCAAGGGTCAATCCGTCCATGGGGGTGGAGTCTAAGGGGGCGGGGATTCGGAGCGGGTGTCTTAGGCCTCGTACTGATCGGGGAGGTCGTTCTCGAACAAGACCACGTCGCCGGCGCGCAGCACGGTGGCCAGCTCCTTCTGGGCCTCGTTCAGGGAATCGACAGTCACGATCCTGGCTCCTCCGGATCGTGCCGCTCCGGCGGTGATCGCGTCGCGATTGACGCGGGCGACGACGATCAGGATGTCCGCCACCCTGCCCGCCCGTTCCCCGAAGACCTCGTTCGCTTGTTGTTGCAGGGGGCCCAGCTCAACGATGCCGGGCGTTACGACGATCTTCTGCTTGCCGGGCATCGATCCCAAGACCTCGAGCGCTGCGGCGGCCCCCTCCGGATTCGAGTTGTAGGCATCATCGATGACCGTGATCCCGCCGGTTCCATCGATGATCTGCAGGCGGTGATCTACAGGTTGCAATGATTCGATGGGCGTCTTCAGCTCAACCAGCGGCCGTCCGGACGCGAGGGCAACCGCGGCGGCCGCCAGCACGTGACCCAGCGCGTGACGGCCGAGTAGGCGCGTGGTCACCCGTAGCTCCTCGTTGTTCTTCGAGTCAACGATCGTCATCGCGGTGCCCCGGGAAGAGGGATCCACTTCACGTGCACTGATGTCCGGAGAGCCTTCCGGCTGCAATCCATAGCGGACGACCGAAACGTGCGTCGTCTTGTCGGCCAGAGCACGGACTTCCAGATCGTCCACGTTCATCACCGCGGTCCCCCCGGTGGGCAGAGCCTCGATCAGCTCGTACTTGGCGCGCCGGATGGCTTCCATCGAACCGAAACGTTCGAGGTGAGCCGGTCCGATCGCGGTCAGCACGCCGATCCTTGGGTGCACGAAACGGCACAGCTCTGCGATCTCGCCCGTTCCGTACGCGCCCATCTCAACGATGAAGAACCGGTGCGCATCGGTCATGTGCTCGTTGATCGTGCGGGCCACCCCAAGGGGGGTGTTGAACGAACCAGGTGTGGCGAGGACGGCCTCGCCTGGTCCGATGAGGCGCTCGATGGCGAACTTCGTCGAGGTCTTGCCGAACGACCCGGTGACGCCCACGACGAGAGGCGCCACCGTTGTCAGCCTGGTTCGAGCGGCTCGCCTGAAACGTCCATTGATCGTTGCCTGGACGGGCGTCATCACCTGATCCGCCAGGACGAGCACACGGGGGGTTCCGAAGAACACGAGCGCGGTCATGACCGCCCACGCCACGATGTCCGCCGGCCACCCACCGAGGAACAGGTGCGCGACCCCGGGGACCACGAGCACGGCAAGGACGCTGCCGATCGTTGCGGTAACCAGGATGCGCCACGCCCGGCCGGTCATCACAAGAGGCTTCTTCGCCGTCGGTTTGGTCAGAAAGCGCGCTCGTTGCCTATGTGCTCGGCACCAGGTAAGGAACTCGCGACGCTTGTAACCCTCCAATTGGAAAACGTGGAGCGCCAGCCGCAGGCGAACGAACTGCAGGATCCCGAACAAAGGGATCAGGACGTAAACGATCGTCCGCAACAGGATGGTGTAACCCCAGAACGGGTCCGTGAAGCTCATCGCGCGCCGGGTGCATCGAAGAAATGCCGGAGGACCTGACAGAAACGCTGCTGCTCGTCGAGGTAGGCGAAATGCCCGGCCCCCTCGAACAGCACGAGGCCCGCGTCCGGGATCAGAGCCTCCATGCGCTGCGCATGAGCAACGGGCACGGCATCGTCCTCGGTTCCCCAAATCAACAACGTCGATGCCTCGATCTCGGGCATCAGATGACCGAGGTCCTCCTGGACCACACGCACGAGCACGGGGCGCATGGCTCCCGCTTCTCGGTAATCCTTGGACGCGATCCGTGCGGTGATCGCGCGCCGCGCCTCGTCTCCGATCGGGCCGAGGGCACCCACCCAGCGCGCGAGCTTCGACACGCCTCGCTTGGCGCGCACCCTCGCGGAGGGGGCACTACGAAGCCCCGACGACCCGATGAGGACGAGCTTGGCGACTGCATCCTTGTGTGTCGCTGCGAGATACATAGAGGTCTTCGCCCCATACGAGTGGCCGACGAAGTGCGCACGCCCTAGATCCAGAGAGCGGACCACGTCGAAGACGTACTCCGCGTAGTCGGGGGTCCCCCACACCCCCTCGGGAACGGGAGACTCTCCGAACCCAGGGAGATCCAGAGCAACCACCCGGAAATGACTCTCCAGGCAACGGATGACCGGCGTCATCGACTCGATGCGGCCCCCCCATCCATGCAGAACCACGACCGGGGGGCCCGAACCCACGTCGAGGATGCGACTCTTCTGCCCGTGCACCTCGACGAAGTCGTAAGCCGGGGAGATCTTGACCCCCTTAGCGACGAGGTGGGCGGCGTGACCGGCGATGCCGGCGCGCCTTCGGGTTCTTACGTCGCCTCGGCTGGGGGGCAGGGGCGGGTCGGGGTCGTTCCGCCTGTGCCGTCCTGACGGCGGCTACCACCTCTTCGGTCTCGCTAGCGTCCGACGCCCCGGCCCCCAGCAGCAGCTGCAGAAGAACCGAGCGCTCGAATTCTTCGACCGACTCGGAGACCTTTTGGCGATTGCCCTGGGGGGTCACCCATTCGGCGATGATCAACTCGGAATGGGGTACCGCCACTTTGAGCGGCGTCGAGCCAACCTTCCCCTGCCACACGATGTCCTGCGCTTCCATGACCTCACCTCGTGGATCGTCGATGGCGACATCGGGTCGCCTCATGAAAAGGGGCGCCCCAAGGGCGCCCCTCAGCGTTTTCTTGGAGTGTCATAGGCCATTGTAGTGCGCCGGCGCCTCCCGTCCCATCAGTGGCTCAAGCGCAGCAGGCGGCTCCATCAGCCTGCTCGGTCCCGGTGCAACACGAAGCATCCTGTTGTGGGGCATCGGCCAGCACCGTGTAAACCTCCCACGGGGCGCCACTCGGGTCCTGCACCCACACCTTGTCTTGTACCGCATAGCAGCAAGAGACGTCATTCTGCTCCCTCGTCTCGAGGCCCTCATCGCTGAGTCGCCGGGTCGCGGACGTGACTTCGTCGGTCGATCCCATCTCGACCCCGAGATGGTTGAGGGACCCTCCATGTCCGGGGCTCTCGATCAGGACCAGCTTCAGGGCCGGCTCCGTCAGCGCGAAGTTCGCGTAGCCCGGCCGGCGCTTCGCAGGTTCCGCTCCGAACAACTTCGAATAGAAGCCCACCGCCTCGTCCACGTTCTCCACGTTGAGCGCCAGTTGCACCCGCGACATGGCAACCTCCATTTCGCTCTGGGCCAGCTCAGGAGCCTGGCCTCTGGATCGACGTTCGTCTATATCGAACAGGCTCGATACTTGCATAGCATATAGATGTCTGTCAATATGGGCCCATGAAGAACATCGCGCTGGTCGAGGATTGCTGTCCGCCGCTGCTCGAGACCGCCCTCTCGGCCGAGGATGCCGAGCGCATGGCCGTGGCCTTCCGCGTCGTGGGAGACCCCACGCGCCTGCGCCTCCTGAGCATGATCGCGACCCATCCCGGAGGGGAGGTCTGCGCCTGCGAGCTCGTCGAACCGCTGGGACTGAGCCAGCCCACGGTCAGCCATCATCTGAAGGTGCTGTTCGAGGCGGGGCTACTCGGCCGCGAGCGGCGCGGCACCTGGGTCTTCTATCGGGTTTTCCCCGCGCCGCACCAGGCCCTGCGATCCGCCCTCGCCACACCCCAACTCGAGGGAGTAAGAGCACCCCGATAAAGTCCCCTCGAATGGGGGCCTTCTCTTGTTCTCGTTTCGATGCGCTGAATCCCTTCCACTGCTCGGCGCTCTCGACCTATTCTTCGAAGCCGGTCCTCAGATCGATCGACGTCTCAGCAGCACGAGGCCGAACCTCAGGCTTCTTGACGCGGTCGCTTGCTGTCTGGACGCGAGCGCGCAGGGCCTCCTCAGCCTCCTGCAGGCGACGGATGCGAGCCTCCAGCTCCCGCGCGGTGGCCTCCCCTCGACCCGTCGCGTCGGCGATCACATTCCTGCCCTCACGTTGTGCCTCGGCCCGTATCTCCTTAGCGTGTCGCTCGGCCTCTCGGCGGATGACCACGCTCTCGGCCGTCGCGTTGTGCTTCGCGCGGGATGCTTCGGATCTGAGACGGTCGACTTCGGCCTGCGCGTCCGAAACCAGTGCCTCCGCGCGACGGCTAGCTTCCCTTTCGGTTCGCTCCACCTCTTTCTTGGCCTGAGCCAACGTACGATCCGCATCCTGGAGGAGCGTGGCCGCTTCCATCCGAGCGGTAGCGAGCAACTCTTCGGCTGCCTCGTGCGACTCGTGAAGGAGGGATCCGATCTCTCTCCCAACCCCCAACAACGGTTGCTCGACCTTGACCTCGGCTATGTCCAGCTCGCGCTGGAGCGCACGCAGACGTTCGGCCACAGCGTGGAGGAACGCGTCCACGTGCATCTTTTCGTAGCCGTACTCCTGTTCGGGGAAGGACGCCGACTCGACCTCATCAGGAGTGAGGGGGTCAAAGCTCGTCTGGTCTTCGACCTGCATGGATCAGCCGCCGACGGATTCTTCGATCGTCAGCTCGTTCGGATCCGTTTCGCTCGGCGTGGTCTCGAGTGCTCTTACCTCCGAGCTCAATGCCCCAAGCTGCTCGGCCAGAGCCGCCAGGCGCAGCCTTACCTGCCTCTCCTTCTCGGCAAGCAGGCCCACGCTTTCGTCCGCCTCTTGGATACGGCGGCCCTTCTCCGTTTCGGCAGCCTGTCGGGTTGTACGAGCATCGCTATCGGCGTCGGCGCGGATTCGTGTGCCTGCATCCAGCGCTTCTTGTCGCGTTTGCTCTGCGTACGTGTCGGCCTCGGTCCGAGTCTCCCTGGAGTACTCATCGGCCCGGGTTCGAGTGTCGAGGGAATACGCGTCGGCTTCCTCACGAGTTTTAGTTGCGTCCTGCGCCGCGACCTCACGCTCCTGTGCGGCCTCATCTCGAGCGCGCTGGATGATCTCGTCAGAGTTGTCTTTGGCATCCTGAAGCAGCCGACCGATGCGTTCGCCTAGGTTCAAGTGAGCGTTCTCGGCCTCATCCTGTAGCGAAGCCACGCGCTGCGCGACGGTGGCCAGGAACGCATGGACCTCGTCCTTGTCGAATCCGCGCAGGGTGGAAGAGAAGGATGCGCTGTTGATCGCCTCTGGAGTGATGTCGTCTGACATCGGTTCACCTCCCCCGTCTGCGGAGTTTGCCCCTTGTGCCCCGAGGCTGTCAATCGTGGGACACCGATGGAAGGGTCTGCCAGTAGCGATTCAGGCGATGAGTCAGCCGGTGCCCTACACCGCAGCGTCAGCCTCGAGCTGAAACGCCACCTGCGGGCGACTGGCTCGATCAAGTCCGCTCAGGCTGGATGTCGAGCGAACGAACCCGTCCTCAATCACGAGCCGGCACCCACAGCTTTTCAGCACGGATCCGGTCCGTTCGCTAGTTGGCCGTAGCGGTCCGGAAGATGTGCTGTGGGGCCTGAGCGAGGACGTTGTCGTAAACAGCCACGAGCTCCTGGGCCACGCGTTCCCAGGAGTACTGGGTCCCTTCAGTAAGCGCTGCCTCTCGGAGCGACCGCGCGAGTGCGCCGTCCCGGATCACGCGTGTGATCGTCTTAGCGAGCGGCAAGGGTTGCTCTGGCTCGACGAGGAGGCCGTTGTAACCATCCTGGATGACCTCAGGGATGCCCCCCACGCGGGAGGCCACCACCGGAACGCCGAGCTGCATGGCCTCGACCAAGACTCGTCCGAGCTCTTCGTAGGTGGAGGGAAGAACCAGCAGATCGCATCCGGCCATCACCGAGGGGATGAGACGGTGTGGCACGAAGCCGGTTACCGTCACGCGATCACTCAACCCGAGATCACGCGCTCTTCTCTCGAGCTCCGTTCGGTCGGGACCGTCCCCGACGAAGACAACATTGATATCTCGAGGGAGATTCGCCGCCGCCTGCAGCAAGGTGAAGATGCCTTTCTGGTGAACCAGTCGCCCGACGAATACCACCCTGGGAGATCGGATGTGCGGCCACGGCCACTCCCCGACGGGCGGATGGGGATCGGCCCCCGGAGGCACCACGTGGATGCGCTGCTGAGAGACACCATCCCTGGCCAGAGCCTCGGCGACGCGCTCGGTGAGAGCGATCACCGCGTCGGCCTTCCTGCAGATCGAACGCTCTAGAAGTCCGCCGAACGACTTCAACACCCGGGTGCGAGCGTCAACCGGCTGGATCGTGTGAGCCAAGCTGCAATGCAACGTGACTACAAGGGGCACCCGGTACTTGCTCGCTGCTCGATAGGCGATCGGTAGCACTGCAAGATCCTCACCTGCGTGTGCGTGAACGAGGTCGCATCGTGCGGCCAGGCAGGAAGCCAGATTGAAGAGCGGGACGCTGTAGAGCTGACGGAAACTCTTGATGGGTAGGCCCAGTCGGATGAGCTCAGACCGTTCGCCGACCCGCTCGCGTGCTGGAGCCGCAGGCCTTTTCGCGGTAAGGATGGTTTGCTCGAACCCGAGCTCGTCCAACTTCATAGTCATCTGTGCGGTGTGTACCTGCATGCCGCCCATGACGTCGAACCCCGAGCCGGCCGAGGACAGCGATCCGTCGGGTGTTGCGAAGACGGAGGAGAGTCGGAGGATCGTTCCTCTGGAGCGCGGGCTCTCCGAGCCGGTGTCGACCATCTCGCTCATCAACGCTGACCCGA
>JALZJQ010000110.1 GCA_030859685.1 Actinomycetota bacterium
GATTCCCATGTGACAGGCGGTCATAGCTCCGCAAAGCGCGCAGCAATGCCTCCTGGAGCACATCCTCGGCGTCTTCGCCGGCGAGCTTCCGGGCATGCACCAGTAGCTCGCCGCCATGAGCCTCAACCAGCGCCCAGAATGGCGGAAGACTCGGCGTCGCGGTTCTTGATCTCGTCATCACTGATTGGTGTAACCGATGGGGGGGCCGAGATGTGAGCATTAAAGTCAACTCATGGTCGTAGCTGCTGAGAGAGCTTATTCGGATGCAAAGAGATGGATGCGCTCTGCGCGTCCGCGCAGGATCCAGCGGAATCGGTTCGCGTGGCGATCGTTCGGTGGGTTCTTCATAGCGGGGATCGTCGTCCTCGGAATCATCTCGCTCCTCGCTCCCAACAGCTTCGGTGCGCCGGGGACCAACACCCTCGGTACGGGGTGGCCTCTCGCGGCGATCCTCGGTCTCATTGCAGCCAGTCTCCTGTACGCCTTCGTGCGGCGGAGGCGGCTAACCTGGCTGATCACTCGGATTCGAGAGCCGTACCGGCGACCCATGAACGACCACCCGAGCTTCGATGGCGCCGCCGATGCACTGGCCGAGTGTCCCAGCCCCTACCGGACACGGTTCGCATTGAACTACGTCTGGATCCCCATCGGATTGACCGTGTTGGGAGCCACCTTCGCGTTCTCTGTCGCGTACTTCGTGATCGATGCGGTGGGTGCACGTTTCATGGTTGGGTGGGGACAAGCCGTATACGCGGCCGTCTTCGTGGTGTTGAGCGTGTTGACCCTTGCCGTCGCGGCGGGCCGGCTCTCGACCTGGCGGCTCGCAACCAGCGTTCTCAAGGAAGTGAACACCGGCTACGTGTGATGGTGGCCCCTGCGCGGAGGCAACGCGCTTGCGACCGCCTTCCATAGTCGCGGGGCGTCCCCGGCGAAGACATCGCCCGCGACGAGACCCGTCTCGTCCTCGATAGAACGGAGCTCTCGCTCCCTGTCGACTCCGGCGCTGCAATTCACGGCGATGCAGGCGACCTTCGAGGGACGGAGGGCCGAAGCCATCTGCTCGTAGGTCGCCACCATCTCGGCGAGCGGCGGATACTTGGTGTAAGGAGGCTCTTCGATCGCATCCCGGCCCGCCTTGTGACATAGCACCATCACGTCCGGACAAGCTCCGTGCAAGAGGCCCAAAGTCACCGCCGAGTACGCCGGATGCCACAGACTCCCCTGTCCTTCGACCATCACCACGTCGGTCGAGGGGTGCGTTTCGCAGGCGAGTCGCTCCGACGCCCCCGCAACGAAGTCTGAGATGACGCGATCGACGGCGATCCCCCACCCGGCGATGAGGATGCCCGTTTGCCCCGTTGGCACGAACTGGGTGGAATAGCCCTCTGCATGGCCGGCGGACGCGAGCTCGAGCGTGGCCGTCATCTTTCCAACCGCACAGTCACTACCCACGGTGAGGACCACCCTCTTGGGCAGTGCCAGGGTACGCCCCGAGAAAAGGGCTATATCGGCGGGTGGATCCCTCACATCCCACAACTGGGCTTTATGACGGCGCGCCAGCCGGACCAGCTCGGGATCCTCGTTCAGGAACACATGCAAACCGTTCGCGATCTCGAGGCCGTGCTCGATAGCGGTCACGACCCACGCCCGCCAGTGCTCCGGGATCCAGCCGCCTGGAGTCGCCACGCCGAGCAAGAGAGAGGTCGGTTCGTAGGCGAGACCCTGTTCCACATCGGCAACGATCGGCGCGTCCCGGCCCAGCTGGGGCAGGACTTCGATCAGCGAGCGGCCCGCGTGCTCTCGATCCACGACCGCCGCGATCCGCCCGCGCCCGTACTTGATGACGCCGTGCGCGGTCTTGGCGTTCCGAGCCGTGAGCCAGCCGTCGGCCAGTACCAACCAGGACCGCTGGTCGCTCACGACGGTGCGTTCCGGACCCCGAGACCGGGGCCCGGCGGAAGAGTCATGACGCCTTTGTCGTAGGACACGCCGGGGAAGGGATCATCGGCGAGGAACAGGGGTCCGTCCAGATCCGCATGATCAACCAGCGCAGATACGCGGGCTTCGGCGGTGGCCGCGACCCCCGACTCGAGGTCACACCCCAGCATCACACTCAACCCGACCCCTCGGGCGACCGCAGCAGCGCGAACGGTTTCGCGTATGCCTCCGCACTTCCGCAGTTTGAGGTTCACTCCATCAACGACGCCGGCGAGACGTCCGATCTCCTCGGAGGTGCGCGCGTCCTCGTCCGCGTACACGGGTATCGACGTGGATCTCGTCACCTCGCGAAGAGCGTCGAAGTTTCCGCGCTCGATCGGCTGTTCGCACAGCTCGACGTCGAAACGCTCTAGCGCATGGAGCCGATCTTTCGCCTCATCGATCCCCCATCCTTCGTTCGCATCCAGACTGAGCCGCCCGCCGTACACCTCACGGATGGCCGCGACCACCTCGACGTCGTTGTCGAAGCCCACTTTCATCTTGATCACGGGATGGTCCGCGAGACGCCGCGTGCGCGCGACCATGGCTTCAAGGTCGGTTATCGGTACGGTCACGCTCGTGACCGGCAGCTCCCGTGTCCGCAGGCCGAGCAACTCGGACACGGATATCCCTGCGAGCTTTGCCGCCAGATCGTGGAGGGCTATGTCGAGGGCACACCGCGCCGAACCGGCGGGTAAGAGAGCAGCGATGCCCTCGAGATCGAAGGGCCCCTCGAGACGAGCCAGATCGAGTGCCTGAAGCTCCGCGACCACCGAGCCGGGTGTTTCTCCGGAGCGATCATCGGGACTGGCTTCCCCCAGACCCACGGTGTCCCCGAAACGCACCGACACGAAGACATTCATGGCGGACTTCCACGTCATCGTGGAGATCGAGAACGGCTCCGCGAGAGGTAGCTCAACCACTTTCGCATCTACTTCAAAGTTGGGCGTGGGCATCGCCACAATTGTTCTA
>JALZJQ010000141.1 GCA_030859685.1 Actinomycetota bacterium
AGGAGGAGGACATCGACGCTCACTGGCGGAAGGGTGGAACCCTGACCGCCGCCACCACGCCCGCCCAATTGAAGCGTGTCCGGGAGGACGTCGAGCAGGATCTGTCCTGGGGGTTCACCGAAAAGGACTTCCGCTGGCTCGATGAGAGTGAGGCACGCAGCAGGATCAACGTGTCGGGGTGCCGCGGGGCGGGGTTCACGCCTCACTGTGCGACCGTCCACCCCGCGCGACTGGCGCGCGGTCTGGCCCATGCCATCGAACGCAGAGGTGTGAAGCTCTACGAGCAAACCGAGGTCGGGTCCATAGAGGCCCGAACGGTCCGCACGAGCGGCGGCCGGGTGAATGCCGATGTCGTGGTCATCGCGACCGAGGGATACACGCCGCGTCTCCCCGGCCGCAAGCGGGACCTGATGCCGCTCTACTCGCTGATGGTGGTGACGGAGCCCCTCCCGCCATCGTTCTGGGACGACGTGGGCTGGGCCGGGAACGAGACCTTCGCGGACGGGCGGCACCTGATCATCTACGCGCAGCGCACGGCGGACGATCGGATCGCCATCGGTGGACGGGGCGCGCCCTACCACTTCGGCTCTCGGATCGAGGAGTCCTTCGATCGGGAGCCGCAGGTCTTCGATGAGCTTCGAAGAGTGATCGAGAACCTGTGGCCTGCGATCGGGAGGGCGCACACGACGCACGAGTGGGGCGGGCCCCTTGCGGCGCCGCGCGATTGGTACAGCTCGGTGGGGTTCGATCGAAGAGCGGGTCTCGCGTGGGCGGGGGGCTACGTCGGCGACGGCGTGTCGACCACCAACCTGGCGGGACGGACGCTCGCCGATCTGATCTGTAACCGGGCAACCGACATCACGGATCTTCCGTGGGTGAACCGCCGGTCCCGTCGGTGGGAACCCGAGCCTTTCCGCTGGATCGGCACGAACCTTGCCCTACGCACGATGGCGAGCGCCGACCACAAGGAGAATCGCACCGGTCGCCCATCCAAGCGCGCCGACCTCGTCGGGAAACTGATCGGTCTCTAGTCCACCGATTCGACGAGAGCAGGCAGAGATTCCGCCAGCGGCGTTCGCACGACCGCGCTCGCTTCGGGATCAAAGGGAGTCGGCTCCGCGTTGAATACCGCCAGGTTCGCTCCCGCCGCGAGCGCCAGGCGCGGTAGGTGGGCAACCGGATAGACGGTGAGCGACGTTCCGGCAGCGATGAAGAGGTCACATGATCCCGCTGCCTCGAGCGCCCGATCCAGATCCCGTGCGACAAGGCTTTGCCCGAACGAGATGGTCGCGGACTTGAGGATCCCTCCACAGGCACGGCACCGCGGGTCGTCCTCCCCGTCACGCACCCGCTCGAGAGCTGCCTCCATGGGGGCCCGGTCGTCGCACTCCATGCACATGACTTCCCTCAGCGTTCCGTGGATCTCGATGAGGCGCTCCGGCGACGTGCCGGCGAGCTGATGCAGGCCGTCGATATTCTGCGTGACGAGAAGGTCCATCCTCCCCTTCGCCTCCAGGTCCGCCAGAGCTCGATGAGCGTCGTTGGGCCCGGCGCTCCAGGCGGGATGCTCGAGACGCGCGCGCCACGCTTCCACGCGTAGCTCCTTCTCGGCCATGTAGGCGTTTATGTCCGAAAGCCGTTCCGTTTTTGGGTTCTTAGTCCACACTCCCTGGGGGCCGCGGAAGTCGGGGATCCCGGAATCGGTGGAGATGCCCGCTCCCGTTAGGACCATCACACTGCCCGCATCACGGATCCAACGGGCGACGTCGTGGATGGATGAATCGGCCTGACTCCGAGGCATCACATTCCATTCGGTTCGGTGCGGACGACTAACCTAGGGTATGCCCGCCGATATCCCCCACGGTTCCGCCCCCGCCGACGACTTCGAACGGGCCACGCGCGGGCGCGGGATCGTTGACGTGGGGTTGCTGGGCTTGACGGAGGGATGCATCGTGGTCCTGCCTTCGATCACCTTCCCGGCGACGGAGCTCAGGAAGATCACCGGTCTCGTGCGCTACGAGGAGAGATCGTTGTTCACCTTGCTCCTCTTGCGCAACCCCGGGGTGCGCGTGATCTACGTAACCGCTCTTCCGATCGACGCCGCCGTGGTGGACTACTACCTGAGCTTCCTCGACGATCCCGATGGAGCGCGCGAGAGACTGACGTTGATCGATCTCGGGGATCCAGAGGTACGCGCGTTGTCGGCCAAGCTCCTCGAGCGGCCCGAAGTCGTCGAGCGGATCTCCCGGGCTATCGCCGGCGATGACGCCTGCCTGGTCCCATTCAACGTCACACCTCTCGAAGCCGATCTCGCCGAACTACTGGGCATCCCTCTCTACGGCCCTCGTCCCGACCTGATCCGGTGGGGATCGAAGAGCGGGGGCCGGCGGATCGCACGCCGGGCCGGTGTGCCGATCCTGGAGGGAGCCGAGGACCTTCACGAGCTGGAGGATGTCGAAGAGGTGATCGAGCAACTCCGCTTGTCGCTGCCCGAGGCAGAGGCGGTCGTTGTCAAGCTGAACAACGGGTTCTCGGGACAGGGCAATGTCGTGGTCGAGCTGGCTGCTCCTGTGGCGCCGATAGCTCGTTCGAAGTCGTCTTTCTGCGCGACCGAAGAGACCTGGCCCAGCTTCGCCCTGAAGCTGAAGGATGAGGGCGGGATCGTAGAAGAGCTGAAGCGATCGGATGGGCTCGTGTCGCCGAGCGTACAGTTGCGCATCTCTGCGACCGGGTCGATTGAAGTGGTGTCCTCACACGATCAGGTGCTGGGCGGGTTGGATAACCAGGTGTACCTGGGGTGTCAGTTCCCGGCGCGCGCGGAGTACCGGCAGACGATCCACGAGCTCGCGGCAAGGGTCGGCGGGGAGCTCGCCGCTGAGGGAGTCATCGGAGTGTTCGGGATCGACTTCATCGTGATCCTCGAAGGTGAGAGCCGGGCGATCTACCTGAGCGAGATCAACCTGCGCATGGGCGGGACCACGCATCCCTACTTCATGGCGAACCTTGCGTTACGTGGGAACTACGAGGCCGCCACCGGGGAGCTCATGTCGGGAACCGCCCCGAAGACGTACTTCGCGACCGACAACCTGAAATCCGACGCCTACGAAGGGCTGTGCCCCAACGACGTCATCGCATCCGTTGCAGACGCCGGTCTGGCGTTCAGCCCCGACACGGGAACCGGCGTCCTGTTGCACCTGCTGGGAGCGCTGCACGATTTCGGCAAGGTGGGCGCCACCTGTATGGCGAACACGGATCGGGACAGTGCAGAGCTGTACGACGCGTTCGTCGCATGTCTCGACCGGATGGCTGCGTCTCGGTCTTAGGCGATGCGCTCGAGAACCCGGCCCGTGTCATCGACGGTGAAGGCGGTCGGCACGACTGCGACGTGATATCTCCGCGCTATCTCGGGACGCTTCGAAACGTCGACGAGCACCGGCGGTCGCCCCTCGGCCCGGAGCCGATGTTCGAGCTCGCGGCAGCCCGTGCAGAGCGGATGGGTGAACTGGATCGTCGCTGGTCCCGTCGCGGGTGCTCCCAGGGCATCGAGGTCGATGAGCCCCACCCGCCCTGGTCGGATCCCGCGCAACCGGGCCCCCACCTTGTACATCTCGCACCCGGCGCAGAACCCCGTGAGGACCGCAAGGCTCGCGAGCGCCGCGACAACGACGGCCAGCGCCGCGCCAACGGCGGTCATACCCAGGGCGTAGGCGAGCGTCGCGGCGGACAGGAAGACCGCCCCGATGATGTTGGCGAAGCGGGGCGGTCGTGCGTCTTCGATCTCGCCCTCCCCGAGGCGGGGTTGCACGACCTCGAAGTAGAAGGCGCACGGGAGGCAGAAGCGCCGGCCGAAACGAAGGCCCACGATCAGCTGCAGGGCCATGATCCCGAGGAGCCCCCACCAGCCCGTGATCAGAGCGGCGATCGCCATGAGGGCCACCGCCGCCTGGTTGAACCGGGGCGCTCGCGCGTCGATGACGTCGAGATCCTCGTACGGATGCGCCGTCCGAGCGCCGTCCGACCTTTCCCCTATTTGCATAGGGTGAAGCTTATCAACCCTCCGGTGCGTCCGGCTCCTCGGGGGCCGGCCCCTGGCCGGAGCGCCGGAGGGCAACTGCCGACAGGACCTCGAGCACGACCGAATGGGCCGCGAAGGCGGTGATCTCCCCGTGGTCGTACGGCGGGGAGACCTCGACCACCTCCATGCCACAGAGATCGCGGCCGAGCGCCAACCGGCGCACGGCTTGAAGTAACTCGCGCGCGGTCATCCCACCTGACTCGGGCGTCCCGGTTCCCGGCGCGTACGCGGGATCGAGGGCGTCAACGTCCACCGATAGAAAGAGGTGATCTGCATCCTCGATCTCGGTCAGCACGTGGTCGATCGTCGCCCCGATCCCCCGTTCCTCGATCTCCTCCATGCGATGCCAGCGCACCCCCTGCGAGCGGGCCCAGTCGAACTCCTCGGGGAACGGCCAGTACCCCCTCAGCCCGACCTGGACGAGCCGGTTTCCCGGGAGGATGCCGTCGTCGACGAGGTGGCGGAACGGGCTGCCGTGCGACCATTTGACCCCCGTGAGATCGGTCGCGGTGTCCGCGTGCGCATCGAACTGGATGACCGCGACCGAGCCGTGAGGCAGCGACCCGGCCACCGCCTTGATGTCGGGGTAGGCGATCGAGTGGTCGCCGCCGAGGATGATAGGTATCGCTCCGGCGGCGCGGACCTGTTCCACGACCGTGCGGATGGCCCGGTGGCTGGCATGCGCGTCTCCCGGCACTACCTCGGCATCGCCGTGGTCCACGACCTGCAAGACGGCGAAAGGATCGACGCCGAGATCCAGGTGCCAGCGGGCTGGTTCCCCGCCGCCCTCGAACGCGAGGCGGATCGCGCGGGGGCCGAATCGCGTTCCCGGGCGGTTGCTTGCCATGTCGTCCATCGGAGCGCCGACGATCGCCACGTCGACGCCGGCGAGCGCGCCCGGGTCCAGCACGAACGGCAACTTCTCGAAGGTCGCTAGGCCCGCGTACCCGGGTTCATGAGGCCGATGTTGATCCACCACGACATCCTCGCAGCCTCGGACGAACCCGTCCCATGTTTCGGGCATCCCCCGAAGGAGCACCGTCCTGTCCAGGGCCCTCCTCCGAGTCTTACGATGCCCGGGTGACACGACTCTACGTTCGCCGCCCCTTCGACCTCTGGGTCGCCCTGGTCGCGATCGTCATCCTGATCGCCTGCGCCCTCGCTGCCTCCTCTGGCGAGGTGAGCGGGCCGGAGAGGGACGCGTTCCGCGTCCTGAACGAGCTCCCGGACGCCCTCGAACGGCCGTTGTGGGTCTTCCAGCTGGTCGGGCTGTTGTTCTTTCCGCTGGTTGTGGCGGTCGGAGCTCTTGTCGCCCGCAAATGGCGACTGGCACTCGGGCTCGCCATAGTCATCCCCGCGAAGCTTCTGCTCGAGAAGCAGGTCTTGAAGGCCCTCGTGGAGCGCCAGAGACCGGGAACGACCGTGCCGGGTGCGATCCTGCGAGACGCTCAAGTGTCGGGGCTCAGCTTCCCGTCGGGGCACGCCATCATCGCTTTCGCCGTGGCGACGCTGCTGGCTCCGTACTTCTCCCGCCCGTGGAAGGTGGGGTTCTTCGTCGTAGCCACCCTGGCGGGCCTGGCCCGCATCTACCTTGGGGCGCACAACCCCCTGGATATCGTCGCGGGCGCCGGCCTCGGGGTGGCGATCGGTTGTCTCTTGAACCTCGCGCTCGGCACCCCCGGACGCCGCACCTTGTTCGGGTGACCGCCCCACGGTCCAGATGTGTCGGTTTGCTATAGCGAACGTATGCTCGCTTGATACGGGAACCGGTGGAAAAGCGAGCAAAGCGACGGCCCGAAAACGAACGTGCGTTCGGTCCACCGTGCCCACGCTTCGTGGTCGAGCTGCCCGAGCAAGTAATGTACGGGCTCCACGTCGGTCGTCGAACGTGCGGTGGTGCCTCGCCGGACGCCTGAGACGAGAGGAACTCCTCCGGGAGGCAGAGGATGATCGGGAGCGTCGATGAAGATATGCCGCGATCCGAGTCCGCGCACCTAAACCTGACCGTCCCCGAGCTCATCGAGAAGGCGATCTCCCGGGGCGAGGGGATCCTCGCGGACTCCGGCGCCCTGGTCGCGTACACCGGCGAACACACCGGCCGCTCGCCGAAGGACCGCTTCATCGTGGCCCACGGAGAGTCGAAGGACCGCATCGAGTGGGGCGGATTCAATCAGCCCATCGATCCCGAGGCCTTCGACCGGCTCACCGCCCGTGCGGTCGAACATCACCAGGACCGCGACCTGTTCATCGTCGACGGTTACGTGGGGGCCGACCCCGCATACCGGATCAAGGTTCGCGTGATCGCGGAGTTCGCCTGGCACGCGTTGTTCGTGCGCGAGCTCTTCCGCCGTCCGACCCCAGAGGAGCTGGAGAACTTCGAGCCGGACTTCACGTTGCTCTCAGCGTCCACGCTGAAGGCGGACCCCGAACGGGACGGCACCAACTCCGGGACCTTCGTCGGCCTTGATCTTGAACGCCGCAAGGTCGTCATCATCGGAACGAAGTACGCGGGCGAGATGAAGAAGGCCATCTTCTCCGCAGCGAACTACCTCCTTCCAACCCAGGGCGTCCTCACGATGCACTGCTCCGCCAACGTCGGCGCCAACGACGATGACGTCGCGCTGTTCTTCGGTCTCTCGGGTACGGGCAAGACGACGTTGTCCGCGGACG
>JALZJQ010000149.1 GCA_030859685.1 Actinomycetota bacterium
GACCGACCTAGAGCGAAGAACCACCGTTACCAGCGTCTGAACGCGCGCGTTCTTCCTGCTGCTTTCTCGATCCGTAGCGGGTTAAGCCTTTCGGCTTGTAGAGATTCAGAACCTGAACGACGATCAGGATGAGGAGGCCGACCGCGGGGTGGTGGAGGTCGCCACCGAGAGATTCGAGAAGCGCGCCTTCGGCCGTCCGTGCCACCTCAGCAGTCGAGCTCACGCTCGGCATGTGCAGGATCAACACGACCGTCGCAAAGAGCGTGAAAAAGAAAGAGATAGATACCCAGTAGTGGCGGAACAGACCCCACTTAGTGCCTAGCGCCATCACCAACCCGGTGAGGAAGGAAGCAACGGCGAGCGGGACGATGACGTACCACCCGATCACCTCCATCGCCGTCCACGCAGCGCGTACGTTGGCGGCATCAGAGCTGTTCACCGCCATCAGACCGAGCGCGAGGTAAGCGACAACGGTTCCGATCCACCCGACCGAGAACGTTAGGTGCGCGCTCAGAGCCAGCTTTCGGAGACCGGGCTTCATCGTCATGCGCGAGTCCCCGTTAGGGACTGTGCTCAACCGGCGGGGTGTGGTCACCGGGATTGCCCTCGCCAGGCAGGTGCCGGTCCGGGCCGTGTTCACCGCCGCTTACGAGCGCGACCACGATGATGAGTGCAACGACTACGACCGCGGAGATCGCAAGGGCCTTCACCCATCGGGGTCGGCTTGGAGGCTGGACGGCTGGATCTGTCATTGGAGTCTCCTCTCGAGCCGTGTCGGAACCAGCAGTTTACGAGACATTATGTCGCTGTCAATTCATTTTGTCTCGTTCCCGGTTAGGATCGGGCGATGCCAAAGGTATGGAAGGAGACGATCGAGGAGCACCGCCAGGCTGTGCGGGAGGCGACCATCGACACCACCGCTGCTCTCGTCGCGGAGCACGGCCTGAGGTCGGTGACCATGTCCCAGATCGCGGAAGAGACCGGCATCGGCCGGGCGACGCTCTACAAGTACTTCTCAGACGTCGAATCAATCCTCCGCGAGTGGCACGAACGCCAGATCAACGAGCACCTGAGCCAGCTCGCTGCGACCCGAGATCGCGCCGACGCAAGCGAGCGGTTGGGGGCCGTGTTGAAGGCCTACGCCCTGATCACCCATCAGTCGCGCAAGCACCACGACACCGAATTAGCGGCCTTGATGCATCGCCACGGTCACGTCGCGCGGGCCGAGCACCAGCTCCGTCGCCTCGTTCGAGAACTGGTCGCCGACGCACAACAGCGAGGGGACGTGCGGTCCGACCTCGAAGCCGACGAGCTCTTGACCTACTGTCTGCATGCCCTCACCGCGGCAAGTCAGATGCCGTCCAAGGCAGCCGTCTTGCGCCTCGTCGATGTCACCGTCGACGGGCTACGCCCGCCTGAAAAAACCCACAAGAAACCCGCGAGGCGAGGGGAAACAACGCTCAACGACGCTCATCTACGATGAGACGAAAGGCCTGGTCAGAGCCCGAATTGGAGAAGAAGAGCAGATCGCAGTCGAGGCCGATGCTGCGCAATGTTCTCCGTGAAGAGCCTGCGCGACCAACGTCGTGGACTGATCGGTGGTGGAGTGCAACTGATTTTTGTGTGGATGCCGCTCGTCGGCGCCGTCGACCCGGCTCCGCCTCCTAGGCGGCGCTCCGGGCCAGTCCCACGCTCACCTCTCCGCCTTGATCGCTTTCATCAGCGCGTTCGAGGCATAGCTGCCGTCATAACGCCTCCCGTTGATAAAGAACGTCGGCGTGCCGGTCACTCCGCCTCGGAGCGCGCCGGCGCCATCCGCGTGCACAACGTCCAGGAGGCTCGGATCCCGCACGTCCTCTCGGAAACGGTCTAAGTCCAAGCCGACTTCTGTGGCGTGACGTCTGAGATCCTCGTAGCTCAGCGAATGCTGGTGTTCAAAGAGGTGATCGTGCATCTCCCAGAAACGGCCCTGTCTCCCAGCGGCCTCGGCGGTCACGGCCGCGCGGATCGAGAAGGGGTGAACTTCATCGCGGGCGAGATGGCGGAAGACGAACCTTGCGTCGAGGTCATCAAGTTGGTCGCGCAGTGCTTTTAGCTGGAAGTGGGCCCGACCGCAGTGTGGGCACTCGAACTCTCCATACTCGACCAGCGTGACGGTCGCGTCGATCGCGCCATAGATGTGGTCATCATCCGTGATGGGCGCCGCCAACGCACCGGACGAATCGGACTGTGACTGTTGGTCCTGGTTGTGCCTGTCCTCTATCTGATCCATCACGCCCCCTTCACGTCTTGTTCCTCCTGTAACCACAGCGACGGGAACATTGTTTCCATCTGGAATGGCATGCCCAATGGGTCCACGCTCTGCTTCACGGCAGTCAGATAGCAACAGCATGACGGACTCGGGCCCACGCCATACGCATGACAATCGGCACACCCGTAAGGATGTGCCGATCGTCGGCATCAGATCGTGGCGGGATTCATCTCAGGCTGAACGGCGGATACCGGTCCGTGACCAGCAAGAACGCGTAAGCCTGAACTCGAAGCCCCCATCGGCCCACCCCGACGACGTAATCGAAGAGCACCCGCGGATACCGCCCCGTGAAGAGGATCGCGAACCACGCGATAACCACGGCGATGATCGCGACGGCTCCCAGCACCGCGACCACGATGTAGTGCGGGATGGCCAGCACCCACTTCACAAGGGGCATCCAGCGATTGAGGTCTTGCCGGACATCGGGGTAGTCGACCTCGAGATGCACCGACTGCTCATCAACGGTCGAAGGATACTGATCGGTGACCAATGCGATGTAGGCATAGACCCGCGTCTCGAAACGCACGAGCTCTCGGGCAAAGTCGAACCACCAACGCGGATACCGCTCTCGGAACACGATCATCAGCGCCGTCGCGATGGAGAGCCCGCCGAGGATCCCCCAGCCGGTGCTCCAGATCTCTTTGCCGGCCTCGCTGACCACGATCTCGTTCCCAGCCGCGGCGAGCAGCGTAAGGATGATTGCGACCGGGATGACCCAGATCACCCGGAAGAATGTGGTGATCCGGTCAAGCCTCTCCGGGTAGTCGACTTCGAGACGGGCTGCGTAAACATCGGTGCCACGGCCTTCTTCTTCCCGGCCTCTTGGTGAATCCATCCTCTTCTCTCCTTCGTTCGTTGGGGCAGCCGCATCCGCGACTACCGCTCTTGGAGGTCCCCACAGTCTGTGGAGCCGTGAACATCATTGTGATGAGAGTCGACAGCCGGCACATCGGCCGACAGGTCGGATGTGAAGTGGCTTCTTGGCCGAGCCGGCGCTCGTACTTTCGGTCGATACGCCGCCCTCTTTGCTTCTCTACGATGAAGTCGTGAAAAACGCCGTCCGATCTTCTGGGCCGAACCCCGAGTTCCGCATCCGCCTAAGCGGGTGTGGCGGGATTGGCTGCTCGTGGCCGTGCTGGTGCCGGCGGGGCTCCTTGAAGGGATCTTCCGCGATGAGCTGGTGTGGCGACCCGTCGCGCTCATCCTCGGTGTGGCACCCGTGTTCACGCTCCTGTGGCGGCGCACGAACCCTCTAGTCATGCTCGCTGTGGCGTGGAGTGCTCAAACCGTAGCCGAGGCCGCGCCACTCTTCGGTGCCGACGAACCGGCGATCCTGTACATCAGCGCGTACGCACTCCTGCTCCCCTATTCGCTATTCCGTTGGGGGGCGGGACGTGAGGCGGCGATCGGGCTTGCGATCATCCTGGTCAGTCATCTCTTCACAGCCTCCGTTAACTCAACCGGTGCCGAGGCGCTGATCGCGATCCCGTTCCTCTTGCTCCCTTCCGCGCTCGGTGCTTCGATTCGCTATCGGGCCAACTCACGGCTCCGGGAAGTGGATCAGGTCAAGCTTCTCGAGCGTGAGCAATTGGCGCGCGAGCTGCACGACACCGTCGCTCACCATGTTTCGGCGATCGCCATCCAGGCCCAGGCCGGACGCGTTCTTGCTGCAACGCAACCCGACGCCGCCGTCGAAGCCCTCGAAGTCATCGAAGAAGAGGCGTCGCGCACACTCGCCCAGATGCGCACGATCGTTGGCGCCCTCCGCCGCGGTGAAGAACCCGACCTCACCCCGCAACGAGGTGTCGCCGACATCGAGCAACTCGCCGACAGTCCCGGCGACTGGCCGCGTGTCGATGTGGAGCTTTCGGGTGACCTCGAAGATCTCGGGCCATCGGTCGAAGCCGCCATCTACCGTCTCGCCCAGGAATCGATCACGAACTCGGTACGACACGCCCACCACGCAACCCGCATCAACGTCAGAGTCACCGGCGAAGAAAACTGTGTGCGCCTCACCGTCAGCGACGACGGCGAACCCAGCCCGCCGGGGGCCAACTCGCCGTCGGGCTACGGACTCGTGGGTATGGCCGAGCGGACCAAGCTCCTCGGCGGCACCCTCGAGGCCGGACCGAGCCCAGATCGCGGATGGATCATCACCGCCGTGCTGCCCAGGAACGGCACCCCGACGTGACGATACGCGTGATCGTCGCGGATGATCAGCACCTCATTCGCACCGGGCTCAAGATGATCCTCGACGCCCAGCCCGACATCGAGGTGGTCGGCGAGGCTGCCGACGGTCGTGAGGCCGTGGACCTCGCCCGGAGACTGCGCCCCGATGTGTGCCTCTTCGACATCCGTATGCCCGAAATGGACGGCATCGAGGCCACCCAGCAGCTCGCCGGACCCGATGTCGATGACCCACTTGCCATCGTGATCATCACCACCTTCGACCTCGACGAGTACGTGCACGACGCCCTCAAGGCGGGCGCCCGAGGCTTCCTACTCAAAGACGCCGGACCCGAACTCCTCGTCCAGGCGATCCATGCCGCCGCCAACGGTGACGCACTCATTGCCCCGAGCGTGACCGCTCGGCTCCTCGCAACATTCTCCGAGAAACGCACCGGGACGCCCCCGGTTCAGCCCATCCAACCGCTGACCGATCGTGAAGAAGAAGTCCTGGTCACGGTGGCCCGCGGTCTAACCAATGCCGAGATCGCCCACGAGCTCCACATGAGCCTCAGCACCGCCAAGACCCACCTCGCCAGCCTCATGGCCAAGCTCGGCGCCCGCAACCGCGTCGAGATCGCGATGTGGGCCTACGAGGCGGACCGCATCCAAAGAGGGTAGCTGCATGGCAGGTTGGCAAAGGCGATCCGGCGCCGCAACCCTTCGCACCTCGACCTTCGAGTTGTTCGGAACACTTCACGGCCGCCGCCGCACCGTCGATCGGGCGCGGGCGATGGATTGGGATGGAGATCCAGTTCCCTGGATGCCGGTGTTGTTCGTTCTCGGTGCTGCCGAGCGAGTGGTCGAGGGGTAAACCGGGAAGTCATCGCGCATCGCCCCCTTCCTGGATCGCCTTGACAACCACAGGGAGTCCGACACTTGGGGTCGGATGCACCGGGGTCCATCCGGTGGCCTCCTTGAAGCGGCGATTGGAGGCGCGCTGGGACCTCAGGTACATCTTGGTTATCTCGCTCAGCTTCATCCAGCCATACGGGAGATTCCGGAGCTTGCGCTTATCGAGCGCCTCGGCAAGCACCGCTGCGAGCTCATGGCGTCGCAGAGGTTCGTCATCGCTCACGTTGTAGATCCCGGAGGGCGCTTGTAAGGCCGCGACCACGGCGGTTGCGATGTCATCTGCATGAAGGAGCGGGAGATAGGCGCTTCGGGGGCCAACGAAGGGCGAGATGCCACGCCTGGCCACTTTGACCATCGTCACAGTATGCGGCGCATCCGCCGCGTAGAACTGGCCGAAGCGAAGAACGATCCCCCGGCCGCCGCCGTCGGTGAAACGCCGCGCCTGTCCTTCTGCCTCAAGAGCGGAGTAGACGTGTGGAGCCAGCTCGATCGACACGTTCTCGTCGATCCAGTCGTCCTTGCGATCTTCGTACATGAACGCTATCGACTCCTGAACCAGGCATTCAGCGCTCGTCGCGAGCGCCGCCTCGACCAGGTTCCGGGATACCTCCCGGCGGATCCGATCGTTCTCTTTCCAAGCACGTCGCATCCCCATGCGCGCCGCGGAGGTTGGGATGCTTGTAGCCAGGTTCACGATCACGTCGTGATCCTTGACCGCTTGCTGAACTTCCGAAATGTCGAAGAGATCGACCTCTACGGGAGACGCGCCGAGACTCTGGAGCAATGTCGCCTTGGAGGATGAGCGCGCCACCCCGGACACGTCTAGGCCAGCCGCAACCAAGTTTCTCACGGCCCGTCGTCCGGCCACGCCGGTAGCGCCCGCCACGAAGACTCTCATGCCGCATCGGAGGACGGCCGTCTAGGCACGGGCGGATATCTGCTGCACGGACCAGGCGTTGCCATCCGGATCGCTGAAGTAAAGGAACCCGACGTTATCGAGATCGTCCCCATCCCGGCTGGGGCGAACCGAACCCGAGTCGAACACCTGCACCTCACCAGCGTCGACCCCACGCTCGACGAGATGGGCATGCGCGGCATGTATGTCGCGGACCACCAGCATCAACCCTTCGAGGGAGCCGGGCGGCATCGCGTCGTTCCCCATCCTCAAGTGGATCGAACAACCCGACCCGGGAGGAGTCAGCTGGATGAGGCGAAGCTCATCGGAGATGCGGTGGTCGATGTCCACATTGAAACCCAACCCTTCGGCGTAGAAGGTCAGAGCGCGGTCCTGGTCCGCAACCGGAATCGTGACCACTTCGAGCGTCCAGTTCATAGGCATCTCTCTTCGACGTCGCCCCCTACCCTCGTTGGGCTCGACTCCGACTCCACCAGCCCGCGGTCGCGCGGATGAAGGGGAACGGTATCAACCATGCGAGCAGACCTGCGATAAGGACCGGCTCGAGGGCCCCCTGTGAAGGGGTATTTGGAGGAACTTGTCGAGATGAGCTCGTAACGCCCTCGCCCCACGGAGCGTTATTCCGGCGATCCCTCTCCGGCTGCAGAGCCGAACCAGGCCGGTGAACCGCCACTTGGTTGAATCCAATCGGGCCGAGAGGCGGTACTGAAGGTCGACTGAAAGGAGAGGTATGAAGCTCAAGTTGAGGATCGTGATGGTGATAGTGGCCGTTCTCGCGGCCGCCTGCGGGGGCGATGACGGTGAGGCCACCGACGGAGGCGGGACAGGCGGAGGCGATAACGGCGGTGGAGGCGGCTCCGTCACCCTGACCGCCGCCAACTTCGCGTTCCAGCCGGAGTCACTCACGGCTGCTGCGGGAGACACCATCGAGTTCACGAACGAAGACGACGCCGAGCACAATATCTCCGCAGAAGAGGCGGGTCTGGACGAGGACGTCGAGGCTGCCTCATCGACGACGGTGGATCTCGCAGACGTCGAGCCGGGCACCTATGACTTTATCTGCGAGTACCACCCCGACTCTATGAAGGGCACCCTCGAAGTAACGGAATAGCCCTTGCAACAAGTCAGAGCCGGGCGGCGCCCACCCCGCGTCGTCCGGCTCTGTGCCCCCTTATCCTCCCCCGATGTCTCTTCTGCTGCCCGTTCCCGCGGACGCGCGAGGCCGAAGGCTCACGCAGCTGTATCTCGGTCTGGCGCTCTACGGATTCAGCTCCGCTCTTCTGGTGAAAGCCGCGTTGGGGCTCGATCCGTGGGACGTGCTGCATCAGGGACTGAGCCGCCAGACGGGCGCCTCGATCGGGACCTGCACTATCGCGGTCGGGGTGGCGGTCCTTCTCTTGTGGATCCCTCTGCGCCAACGACCGGGTTTGGGAACGGTAAGCAACGCCATCCTTATCGGTCTAGCCATCGATGCCTCGCTGGCGCTCATCCCCGGGCCTCCGAATCAAACGTGGCAGTGGGCGTTCCTTCTGACGGGCATCGTTCTGAATGGGGTTGCGACCGGCGCGTACATCGGAGCGGGCCTCGGCCCGGGCCCGCGCGACGGGTTGATGACCGGGATCGCGAGCCGTGGTCACTCGATCCGTGTGGTGCGGACCACGCTGGAGATCGTGGTGCTCGCTCTGGGATGGGCCTTGGGGGGCTCGGTTGGCATCGGTACGGTGGCCTACGCGCTCGGGATCGGACCTCTCGCGCACGTCTTCATCCCCGCCTTCACGGTCTCGAAGGCGGGGCCGGCGAGACCACCGGATACCCACGCCAGCGTGGCGTAACTACTCCGCCCGGCGGCGGCGCGACCTCTCCTCGCGTTCAGCACGAGACATCTCGAGTGACTCCTCGACAGTGGGAGCCGTGCCACCGAGATGCGCGGGTACCCACCAGCGATCGTCATCGCCGAGCGGGCGATCCGGATACGAGGCCGCTGCGTTTTGCACCATCTCTTCGATAACTTCCATCAGGCGCTTGGTCACGACATCGGGATCCGAGGTCTCGTCGTACGGGATCGGTTCGCCCATATCGACCATGATCGTGATGTTCCGTTGCCAGTTCTTCGGGCGGCCCTTCGTCAAGATGCGCTGGGTTCCCCACACAGCTCCCGGTATCAGAGGCGCCTTCGCCTCCATCGCCATCCGAGCGGCGCCCGACTTTCCGTCGGAAGGAACGAACGAACGGCTGATGGTCCCTTCCGGGAACATGCCCACTACCTCTCCGGAGCGAAGCGCTTCCACCGAAGCCTCGATGGCGTCGCGCGCGCGACCGTAGCGATCCACAGGGATGTGTTTCATCCCTCTCATGAGGGGCCCGGCTACTGGATGTGCAAAGATTTCATGCTTCGCCAAGAAGCGCACCAGCCGTCCTCGCTTCCGCGCCGCTGCGCCCACGAAAACGAAGTCCAGGTAACCGACGTGGTTCGTGGCGATGACGGCCGGGCCGGATAAAGGAACGTAGTTCTCACCGGTAGTCCGGAGGTTCCAGCGCATGACCTTGAAGATCGTGAGCGCAAGCGCCACCACCGGCCGGTAGACCGGCTCCATGCGCGACCCCTTTCTGCTGAATCTCGTGAGCGGCCAAATCTAGCGTCCCCCAGATCCTTCGCCTCAATCGCCAACGCCGACGTTCGCATTCACCACCGCTCCCACCGGACGGCGTGGGCCAACGGCTTTCGTCCTCGGCGAGCGGAACCCTCGGGCTGTTCGGCAGCTGGGTAGCCGAGCGTGACGACCCCAATCGGGGTCACGTCGACCGGGATACCGAGCAGTTCTTGCAGGCCGGGGAGCCGGTGAACCCCGAAGAACCCGGCCCCCAATCCCTCATCCACGGCACCGAGCAACAGCAGCATGAGGCTCGCCCCTGCATCGACGTACCAGTAGGGCACCGGCCAATCGATCTCGCTTCCGTCATCCTCGACCTTGTCCGGCTCCCGGTACCGCTCGTGATAGTCCTCCTCGCGGGTACAGACGACCACGTGCACCGGTGCCCGGGAGATCCACCGAGGGAACCCGAGCGTTACGTAATGCTCCTCCTCTGCGAGTTCCGCTATCCGTGTCCGAAGGTCCTGATCGGACACGACCACGAAATACTGCCCCTGAGAGAAGCCCGCGCTGGGGGCCCGGCGAGCCAGATCAGTCAGCCGCTCCACGACCTCCCTCGGCACGGGGCCGTCCCGATAGTTGCGCACCATCCGACGCCCATGCACCGCTTTCCGTAGCTCCACTAGCCCTCCCGATGATGACGATCCTTCGGAGACGCTAAGGGATGGTGCGCGGAGGATGAGGGCCGGCTTCAGGACCGGCCGGATTGCGCCGATTACGGAGAGGTAACTGCGGGTCGATCTGGACCCGTCCCGGCGACGAGAGGGACCGAACCACAGTGGCGGATACGGCGAACGGAGCTCAGTCAGCTAGCCCAGGGGTACACGCTGCGGACGACTTTCGGTCCGAGCTGTTCCCCGCCGCGCCACCGGGGGCCGCTCCACCGCCCCCTCCCCCAACCGCGCCACAGCCCCTGTGGGGCACCCCGCAAGCCATGC
>JALZJQ010000159.1 GCA_030859685.1 Actinomycetota bacterium
GACCGCATTCGATCCTTTCGCCTCCGGCTCCGGATTCGCGTGGGAGGACCTCGCGATAGTGGCCGCGTGGGGCGTGGCCGGGGTGCTCCTCGCCATCCGCTTCTTCTCATGGGAGCCGCGGCGCTAACCGATGAGGGGTCGAGCGCGGAACCCGTCGTCACCCACGACGGCGTCACCTTCTCGCTCCCAGATGCGGATAACGCACTGGTCTGGTCCGTGACGCGTTCCCGACTACGAGCACGGCGCTTTCATCGCGCACTACCGGGGCCTCCTCGGGGCCTGGGCCGCCGCATCAGCTGGTTCCAGATCCTGGGTGAACTGCCCCATTTTATAGGAGATGCTGGTGGGCCTGCACCCGCTCCTCTTCGGCGTGGTTCACCGTGTAGCGGCGCAGAGAAGGGAACCTGACCGCTACGGCGGCCGTGCCCATGAGGCAGGCGGCGCCGCCGATCAACACCGAGGCCTCGGCGCTCGTTGCTCCGGCGACGAGTCCCGCCTCGACGTCTCCAAGGCGCGGTCCACCGGTGACGATCATCAGGTTCACTGCGGATGCTCGACCAAGGAGCGGAGGGGGCGTCGCTTGCTGGAGGATCGTTCCTCTGAAGACCGCGCTGATGACATCGGCTGCCCCGGCGGCGGCAAGGAACATCAGCGTGAGGGGCAACGACCACAGGGACAACCCGGCAAGGGCGATCGCTCCGCCCCACGCGACGACTGCCAGGATGACGGCTCGTCCCTGATGTCTCACGCGCTCGACCCACCCGGATGAAAGAGCGCCGATCAGCGCTCCAACCGCAGGGGCCGCGTACAGCAGTCCCAGGCCGGCGGCACCGAGATCGAAGACGCGCGCGGACAACTCGGGGAATACCGCTCTCGGCATGCCGAAGATCATGGCGACGAGGTCGATCACGAAGATCGACAGGATCACAGGAGTGCGGAAGGTGAATCGAAGACCCTCCCGCACCGCCTCCAGACCCTTGCTCTGGCCGGCAACCGCGCCCGCGCTCGCGGGCACCCACCGCAGCGCCGCGAACGATGCGAGGAAGGTCACGCAGTCGAGGACGTAGATCCAGAAAACCCCGTTGAATGCCGCTATCAGCAGCCCACCCACCGCCGGTCCGGCGATCTGCGTCACCTGAAAGGTGACCTGCCGCAGGGCCATCGCCGCCGGGATCTTGTCCGGAGACACCAGACTCCTGATCATCGCGGTGCGAGGAGGCCCATCAAGGGCGTGGAACGACGATGCGACCGCCACGAGGACATAGATCGCGATCAGGGGCGGGGCCTCCATCGAGCTCAGGATCGCGAGACCGGCAGTGCTGACCATCAACCCGATCTGAGCGCGGGCGATGAGCGTTCGTCTGTCGATCCGGTCGGCGAGAGCGCCGCCGAAGATCGATAGCGCGATCAGCGGCCCCACCTCCGCAAGCCCGATGAGTCCTACCGCCACGGTCGAGCCCGTCAGTTCGTAAACCTGCCACGGCACCGCGACGTAGCGCATGTTCGTGCCGGCCAATGAGATGAGCTGACCCAACCACAACGCCCGGTACCCAGGCGAGTCTCGGAGCGGCGTGATGTCGAGGGCTAACGCTCGAGCGCGCGCGAAGCGCTTGCTCACGTGTTCCTCGCCCCCGACGTGGACTGTGGATCCTGTGCCGTCACTGCTCCGTTAGATATCAGTAATCGATGTTGGAGTACTGCTTGAGTTTCTTCCGGCTATGCAGGGCGTCGATGAGCCTGACGGTTCCCGAACGCGATCGCATGACGATGGACTGGGTGACCGCGCTCGATGCTCGGTAACGAACGCCCTTCACTAGGTCACCATCGGTAATGCCGGTGGCGGCGAAGAATACGTTGTCACTAGATACGAGGTCGTCGATCGATAGAACCTTGTCCATGTCGTAGCCATCCGCCACGGCTCGTTCTCGCTCCTCGTCATTCCTCGGCCACAAACGTCCCTGCATGCTGCCGCCCATGCACTTGAGAGCGGCCGCTGCGATGACGCCTTCGGGCGTTCCGCCGATGCCGATGTACATGTCAAGGCCCGAATCCTCACGGGCCGCAGCGATCGCCCCGGCGACGTCTCCATCGGGGATGAACTGGATCCGGGCCCCCGCTTCGCGCACCTCTTTCACGATCTGATCATGACGAGGACGATCGAGAACGACGACCGTGAGGTCCGCTACCTCACCACCCTTAGTCTTGGCGATGCGATTGAGGTTGTCCGCGACCGGTGCGTCGATGTCGATCACCTCGGCAGCCTGTTCGCTGACCGCCAACTTCTCCATGTACACGCAGGGACCGGGATCGAACATCGTCCCGCGCTCGGCGAGCGCGACCACCGCCAGGGCGCCGGGTTGACCTTTGGCCGTGAGGGTGGTCCCATCGATCGGGTCAACCGCGACATCGACTTCCGGAGGATCGCCATTTCCGATCCGCTCGCCGCGGTAGAGCATGGGAGCCTCGTCCTTCTCCCCTTCGCCGATCACGACGATGCCATCCATGGACACCGAATCCATCATGAAGCGCATCGCATCCACAGCGGCCTGATCGGCCGCCTCTTTCTCGCCCCGGCCCATCCAGCGGGCCGCCGCCAAGGCCGCAGCCTCGGTGACTCGAGCCAGCTCCATGGCAAGGTTTCGGTCGGGCGCCTGGCCCTCCGGCATCACTGCCTCCCTCGATTCCGTTACAGCACGACTAACCCAGGGTAAACAAAACCGCTATGCCACGACTTCGCCGCATCGATTGCTCCGACCCCGGGATCCTCCGGCGGCGGAGAGGTCGCGGGTTCGAGTACCTGGACTACGCCGGGAACCGCATCGACGACGGCGAAGTACTGCTGCGGATCAAACAGCTCGGGATCCCGCCGGCATGGCGCGATGTGTGGGTCTGTCCACACCCTAATGGCCATCTTCAAGCGGTCGGCACGGATGCAGCGGGACGCCGTCAGTACATCTACCACCTATCGTGGCGGGCGCGGCGTGACCAGGAAAAGTTCGACCACATGCTCGAGTTCGCTCGCGCGCTACCAGCGATGCGCGCGGTGTGGGCCAAACATCTGAAGCAGCCGGAGCTGTCCTACGAGCGGGTCCTCGCCTGCTCCGCGCGGCTCCTCGACCGGGGTTTCTTTCGCATCGGCACTGAAGGCTACGCAGAGCAGAACCAGACCTACGGGCTGGCGACCATCCAGAAGCGCCATGTGCACCTGGGTGAAAGCGTTCTGACCTTCGACTATGTCGCCAAGTCGGGCAAGCGTCGTATCCAGTCGATCGTCGACTCCGATGTATTCGAGGTAGTGAGCCTGCTCAAGCGGCGGCGCAGCGGACCCAGCGACCTGCTGGCGTTCAAGGACGGACGGGTGTGGCGCGACGTCCGCTCGAGCGACATCAACGAATACATCAGGGACATCGCACAGGACGACTTCACGGCCAAGGACTTCAGAACTTGGGGGGCGACGGTACTCGCGGCGGTCGCCGTGGCCGTTTCAGGTGAGGCGAAGTCGAAGACCGCCCGGAAACGCGCCATCACGAGGGCGGTTCAGGAGGTATCCCACTACCTCGGGAACACTCCGGCGGTTTGCCGTTCCTCCTATATCGATCCTCGCGTGTTCGATCGCTATCGGTCCGGATGGACCATATCGGGAGCCCTGCAACACATCGGCAACGTGAACGCAGTCGGCGAACCCTCAACACAGGGATACGTCGAAGAGGCCGTCATCGACCTCATCGAGGAGCGCCGGGACTCGGAGGCCGTGGAGAAGATCGCCTAGCGCGCTGGTTGGGGGCTGGTGCAATAAGCGCAACGGCCGGCATCCTCCGGGATGCTGCTCAGACACTCTCCGCACTGCTTGGTCCGACTCTGCACATCGGGCTCGGTCTTGTGCCGGCTCATCATGACGTCGACCGGGCGCACCACGAGGAAGAACCGGTGAACGTCGCCGTCACCCCGCAGGGCGTGGTGTTGGAAACCGGTCAGGGTTGCCCTCCTTGACTCGGACGGGCGCGCGACTTGCGTTAGGGGAAAGGTGGTCTCGCGCCAGTCCGGCGGGACCGGAACAGAGAGATGAGCGTCACGACCACGACGGATGTGAGGAGAACTACCAGCACGATCGTGAGGGTCGGGTCATCCTGTTCCTTTGATCCCGCCGATTGGATGTCGTCGGGCGGTTCCGTGGGTCGCTCCCCGCCGGAACGATCGGCAAGGGGCACGAAACGGACATCATGAAGGGTGGAGAAATAGAGGCCGCCCGGCCCCCATGCCACCGCGATCACGGGCTCGCCGACGTCCAGGAAGACGTCGTCGGAGACTGCCGCATGCCGGCGGTCGTCGAGCCTGACCTTGTGGATGGTCCCCTCGCCGTAGGTGCCGAAGAAGAGGTCTCCCGCAACCTCCGCGCTGGCGTCGTCTACGCCAGCGATCGCGATGCCGGTCGGCACGATGATGTCGGGATAGTTGAGCAGCGGCGCTTGATACTCGCCCTCGAACGACTCCTCATCCACCTCGGCGGTTCCCTGAACCTCGGGCCATCCGTAGTTGCCGGCAGGGACGATGCGATTTATCTCGTCGTCGGACGAGGGCCCGTTCTCGGTCACGAAGGGCACGTCGGTGATCGGATCGATCGCCAGCCCGTACGGATTGCGAAGTCCAAGGGCGAAGGTTGCATTCGCCGGTGTGCCGAATGGATTGCTACTCGGTATCGCGCCGTCCGGCTCGAAACGGTACACCTTTCCACCGAGCGCGTTAGGATCTTGGGCCCTGTCACCCGAATGCTGTTCGCCATTCGAGACGTAGAGAGACCCCGCCGAATCGAAGCCCAATCCCCCACCGTTGTGATAAACGCTCGCGGGGAGGTCGCTCACTACGACTTCTGCTTCTCCGCCTTCGAGGGGCACCCGCTGCACGCTGTTGGTTTCACCCCCCGGATCCGTCACGAAGACGTAGACATACGGATCCGCGTTCTCGTCCGGTGGGATCGCGATCCCCAGGAGCCCGGTCTCGCCATCGGTAGTGGTGGGGATCGTTGCGAGTGGACTCGCCAGCAGCTCTCCGTCGCGAACCACTCTGATGCGACCGGGCCGTTCGTTGACGAACATGTCCCCCGAGGACGAGAACGCGATACCCGTCGGGAACTCGAGGTCGTCGATGATCACCCGGACGCTTCGATCCTCCTGGATCGAGACGGCCGGAGCAGGAAAAAGAACAAGCAGACCCAGTACCGCCAGGGTCGTTCTCCCGATCAACCTCCGTCCCCGGAACCCTCGTTCTTTTTCTTCTTCTCGCCGTCGTTGTTGTTGCCGCTGGGCGATGGGCTGGGCAGCGACGACGGAGCAGGGGAGGCCGCGGCGTTGGGGTCAAAGGCGTCGTCTTCGGTCGCCTCGCATGACTGGCCGCTCTCGGGGCCCTTGTTGCGGAGGGCATCGACGTACTCGCGGATGACGGGAACGTCGGCCGCGTCGAGCTCCATCATTCGCCCCCACGACGTCACGGCTATCGGCGCTTCCATCCCCTCATAGGGGCCCGAGAAGACACCGTCTTCGTAGTCGGCCACCACTGATTCGATGGTCCGGATCTCCTCTGGATTCAGATCGGGACTGAACTGGATACCGATCGCTCCATGCTCGAGGCTGTGTACCTGGGTCTCGTTCTGGATCTGGGTCGCGTGCGTTCCGCAGGCGGCGGGACTACTCGCGTGGCGGCCCGACACGGGCGGCGAAGTCTCATACTCGACGACCTCATCAACAGACGACGTGTGCTCCTCCACGCCCGCAGTGCTGAATTGTTGAACCTGGTTACCGTCGATCTCGGTGGGTACGCCACCGCGGAGGAACACGAACCACACGCCCAGGGCGATCACGGCGGCGATGACCGCGTAGCGCAGGTAGCGACTTCTCAGGTCGGCCTTGCGCTGCGCCTCTAGCGCCGCCGCGCGCTCCGCCCGGCGTGCCTCAAGCCGTTCTTGCTTGCGCTGGTGAGCATCGGCGCTCGAGGTGGGCTTCCTCTTTCTGCTCTTCGACATGGACAGGAGGCTATCGTTTTCGGCCATGAACGGAGACGAGTGGCGTATCGCCCTGATCGTCCTACTGGTTCTCAACGCGAGCCTGGGGCTCGGCTACCGCATATCCCGGCTGGCCAAGGGCGGCCCCCTGGGAGACGTGGTCGGACAAGCCGTCCTCGCCGTTCTGCTCGCAGCCGCCGCGGTCGGCGTGTCGGCGGGCTGGGATGTTGCTCGATGGATCGCCATCGTTTACGGCGCTCTGTTCGCACTTGTCGTGATGCCCTTGTGGACCCTGGCGGTGCTGGTCCCGA
The DNA here is from genome assembly GCA_030859685.1 of Actinomycetota bacterium. GTDB lineage: Bacteria > Actinomycetota > CADDZG01 > CADDZG01 > WHSQ01 > JACCXF01. The sequence goes on from JALZJQ010000159.1 coordinate 6,307, forward strand.
TGCGGCCGGAGAGGATCGACCTGGCGTTCGCTATCGGTTATTGGGTCGCGCTCATCGGGATCCTGGTGGCAGCGCTGAGTCTCTAGGAGCTGGTTATCAGTCCCCAGTCCTCGAGCCTTCGTGAGAGTTCGTTGGCGGTTGTCTGATAGACGAGCGCGAGCGACATCAGGTCGCCCTCGCGGATGGTGAGCACCCGTCCGTTGAAGTCTCCACGTTGGATCTGGATGGCGCCGGCGAAGCGCGCGATCGGCTCGCGGTCGCGCTCCGGGATCTGCTCGAGGCGCTCGAGGTCGAGGATCACTTTCCTTCGCGCTTCAACCGGGGCGCGGGCGCTCGACTCGTCGTTAGGGATGATCTCGGAGACGGGGACGCCGTAGAAGTCCGCCAGTTCCGAGAGCCGGGTCACGGTGACGTTGCGATCGCCCCGCTCGTAGGCGCCGACGACGGCCGCCTTCCACTTGCCCTCCGAGGCTTCCTGGACGTCTTGGAGGGACATGCCCTTCTGTAGGCGGATCTTGCGGAGCCGCTCGCCCAGAGCCTTGGGATAGTCCCGTCCGTTCGTCGTCACCTCCATGCCCCCTCTTCCTGCTTCCCAGGGCCATCCTGGTAGCCCGATTTTCGACGCGCAGCGTGATAATCCTCCCCCATCTCGCTACTTTCTGCTGTCGATTGGGGGAGATCCAGGCGGTACAATCCGTGGATGCGTCCGATATGGAAAGGGGCCATCACCTTCGGCCTCATAAGCATCCCTGTGCGGCTCTATTCGGCAGTAGAGAACAAAAGCCTCAAATTCCACCTCCTCCATGACGAAGACGGGGGGCGGATCAAGTACCAGAGGACCTGCGCCAAGTGCGGCAAGGAGGTCACCTGGGACGACATCATCAAGGGCTACGAGTTCTCGAAGGATCAATACGTGACGTTCACGGAAGAGGAGCTCGACTCGCTCGACCTGGATTCGATCAAAGCCATCGACGTCGTCACGTTCGTGCCGCTCGAAGACATCGATCCGATCTACTTCAACAAGACCTATTACGTCGCCCCCGAAACATCCGGCCTGAAGGCGTACCGGCTCCTGGCCGATGCCCTCGAGGCCGAGGGTCAGGTGGGTGTGGCCAAAGTGGCGCTGCGGGACAAAGAACACCTCGCGACCGTTCGCCTCAAGGACGATGTCTTCGTCCTCGAAACCATGCACTGGCCAGATGAGATCAGGGCCGCGGAATTCGAGGAGCTCGGAAAGCACGTCGAGGTTCGTGACGCCGAGGTGAAGATGGCCCGTCAGTTGATCCAGCAGCTGTCGGGTGAGTTCCGCCCGGAGGAATTCTCGGACGAGTACCGCGTCCGGCTTCAGGAGCTGGCCGAGAGGAAGATCGAGGGTCAAGAGGTCACGGTCGCGGCGGAGCCCGCAGCAGAGGAGCCTGCCCAGGTGGTCGACCTGATGGAGGCCCTCAAGGCGTCCGTCGCTGAAGCGAAGAAGAACAAGCCCGCCGAGGGTTCGTCGAAGAAGAAGACCACGAAGCGCCGCGCGTCCGCCTCGTAGCTCGCCGGCAAAGGAGGACTCGCTGAATAACGTCTCGATCAAGATCCCCGCGTCGCCCGAGTACCTGCAGGTCGTCCGGCTCGTCGCTGCGGGCCTGGCGTCGCGCCTGAGATTTTCGCTCGAGGACATCGAGGACCTCAAGATCGCGGTGGACGAGCTGTCGGCCTATCTGACCGGTTCCCAAGGTCGTGACGGGACCCTGGACATAACGTTCGAGGTAGGTGACGACAAGATCTCGATCCATGGCATTGCGCAGCTGACCGCCGGACAGAAGGTTCGTTCCGAGCTGACGGAGTTCTCGCGGATGATCCTCGAGACGGTGGCCGATGAGGCCTCGCTCGAGCAACTAGATGGGAGTCCCAGCTTCCGACTCACCAAGAGCCGCGGATGACCGAGCGAGTCATGCTCGACAAGGCAGAGGTGCGCCGGATCTTCGTCGCGTACCAGGCGGCCGAGAACGATGAACAGCGGCTCCGGCACCGGGAGAGGCTGGTCGCCCAATACATAGGTTTAGTTGAGTTCCTCGCGCGCCGATTCCGTAATAGAGGAGAGCCGATCGAGGATCTGGTGCAAGTGGGCACAATCGGGCTGTTGAAAGCTATAGATCGCTTCGATCTCGACCGCGAGGTCGAGTTCTCGACCTATGCCACCCCGACGGTGGTCGGCGAGCTAAAGCGGCACTTCCGGGACAAAGGCTGGGCGGTCCGGGTGCCTAGGAGGCTCCAGGAGCTCCACCTCGAGCTCACCAAGGTCGTGGGTCGCCTGGGACAGGAACTGGGGCGCTCCCCCACCGTCGCCGAGATCGCGAAGGCGGCCGGAGCGACCGAGGAGCAGGTGCTCGAGGGACTCGAGATCGCCCACGCGTACAACTTCACCTCGCTGGATGCCCCCATCGACAACGAGGACGCCGGTTCCTCCTCCTTCGCCGACCACCTGGGCATCGAGGACGAGCACCTCGAGCACCTGGAGTACCGGGCCTCTCTGGCTCCAGAGATGGCCAAGCTCCCCGACCGGGAGCGCCACATCCTCTACCTGAGGTTCTTCAAGGGCCTCACCCAGTCCGAGATCGCCGATCGCCTTGGTATCTCGCAGATGCACGTGTCGCGGCTTTTGAACCGCACCCTCATGCGGTTGCGCGAGGCGCTAGAGGAGGAGTAGTTCCCGATGGTAGGCCGCCGGACCATCGGGTTCCTGATCGGGCTCTGCCTCGTCGCGTCGGGTTGTTCCCTAAAGCCGATCAATCTCGGCAAAGAAGAACCACTGCCGCTTCGCACGACGGTTACCTCCGCCGACGGAAGCGTGCTGGCCCGGCTCTTCAAACAGAACCGAACGCTCGTGGCATACAAGGAGATCCCGAGAACGCTCATCGATGCGGTCCTCGCCGCTGAGGACTCTCGTTTCTTCGAGCACCCCGGCTACGACCTCGAGGCGATAGCGCGCGCCGCTCTGAGCAATCTCAAAGAGGGAGAGGTCGTCCAAGGCGGAAGCACGATCACGCAGCAGTACGTCAAGAACACTTTCTTCCGCAAGCCCGGCCGTACCTTCGAGCGCAAGGCGCGTGAGGTGCGGCTCGCGATCGAGGTCGAACGACGCTATTCCAAGAAGGAGATCCTCGAGCGATACCTCAATACCGTCTACTTCGGAGCCGGCGCGTACGGGGTCAAGGCAGCGTCGCAGGCGTTCTTCGGTCACGGACAGAAGGGACTGACATTGACGGAGTCGGCGTTGCTCGCGTCCGTCATAAAGTCCCCCAGCTTCTACGACCCTCGCGATAATCCCGGCAACGCTCGGGTGCGGCGCGACTACGTCGTGGACCGGATGCTCGAGCTAGGAGTGATCGGAGCGCGCCGGGCGAGCAAGGCCAAAGCGACACCACTCGGCGTTACATCCGCGCCTCCGCGGATGCCGACACGCGAGCCCTTCTTCGTCGAGGCGGTGCGTCAGGAGATCTACCGCGACCGCAGGTTCGGCAGCGTCGAGCAGGATCGCGCTCGCTCTTGGTGGGAAGGCGGCCTGAATATCGAAACGACGTTGGACCTTCGCCTTCAGAGACTCGCCGAGTCCGCCGTCGGGCGCGTCCTGAATCAGCCGGGGGACCCCGAAGCGGCCCTCGTCTCGATCAGACCGCAGACCGGTGAGGTGGTGGCGATGGTCGGCGGGCGGGATTGGAGCGCCTCCCAGGTCAACCTCGCCCTGGGGAGGGCCGGGGGCGGGTCGGGGCGGCAGCCGGGAAGCTCCTTCAAGCCGATCGTCGCGGCCGCCGCGATGGAGGCGGGGATCTCTCTCGATACCCAGTACGAGTCCGGGCCGGCCAACTTCGTCCTGGACGACGGCAGCACGTGGTCGCCCGGCAACTACGAGGGATCCGACTACGGCGTGCTGACGGTCGGCGAAGCGATGGTGAAATCGGTCAACGGTGTGTATGCGCGTCTGGGACTCGATCTGGGGGCCGGCCAGATCGCCACGCAAGCGGAGCTCATGGGTGTACGCAGCGACCTCACTGCGTATCCCTCCATCGCGCTGGGATCGGAAGAGGTCAGCGTCATAGACATGGCTTCTGTGTACGCCACGCTCGCCAACTACGGCACCGCCATCGAGCCGACGACGATCAAGCGGGTCACGCTCCCCGGCGGCGAAGTGATCGAGCCCGACCAGGAGGTCATCCCCGGCACGATCGCGCCGGGCAACGCATACCTACTGACGAAGGTCCTCGAGCAGGTCGTCCAGCGCGGCACCGGTATCGGTGCGGCGATAGGTCGACCTGCCGCGGGGAAAACCGGGACCACCGACGACTACGGTGACGCTTGGTTCGTCGGGTACACGCCCCAGCTCGTTACCGCGGTGTGGGTCGGCTACCCGAACGGGCGCGTCCCCATGCTGAACGTTCACGGCATCCGCGTTCTGGGAGGCACCTTCCCCGCGACCATATGGAGACTGTTCATGACCGGCGCTATGCAGGGTGTGCCGGTGAAGGACTTCGAGGTCCCGAAGAGCGAGTTGGTGAACGTCGAGATAGATCCGGTCACTGGGCTACTTGCGGCTCCGTGGTGCCCCGGCAAGATGAAGACGATGCTGCGACAGGAAGCGCCCACCGAGTACTGCCCGGCCCCCCCACCTCCATCCCCGGTCCCGCTCGAGACCCCTTCGGTCGAGCCCGAAGATAAGGATGAGGGCAAGGACGATCCGAAAGGCAGCGGCGAACCCTCCTCCGCCCCGAGCTCCTCGGGCTCCCCGGCCCCCTCACTCGAGCCCTCGAAGAAGCCCGACAAGGACGACTCCAAAGCCTAGGTCAGGAGGCCTTGCGGGCTGAGGGGGACGCTGATCTCCGCTCGGGCGCCGCCGTCGACGGTTATCTCGAAACGACCGTCGAGCTCTCCCACCAGCGAGCGGACTATCTGTAACCCCAGGCTGGTGGTCTGCATCGAGTCGTGCTCGAAGCCGATCCCGTCGTCCCACACCACCACCACGACGCGATCCTGATCGCGGTCGAGCTCCACTCCGACCGTTCCGCCCGTCCCTTCCTCGAACGCGTGCTCGACGCAGTTCTGTAACAGCTCCGTGGTGGCGACCGCCAGCGGCGTGGCTATCTCGGCCGGCAGCGAGCCGGTGGCGCCGGTCACCTTGAACTCGATACCGCTATCCGGCATCACGAGGCTCTCGGACACCATATGAGCGATGCGCCTGACGATCTCGCCGAAGTCGGCGACCTCGCTGGACGCCTCGGAGAGAGTCTCGTGAACGAGGGCGATCGAGCCGATCCGAACGACGCTCTCC
>JALZJQ010000163.1 GCA_030859685.1 Actinomycetota bacterium
ACGGTACTGGTTCACTATCGGTCGCTAGGAAGTAGTTAGCCTTACGAGGTGGGCCTCGCAAATTCGTACGGAATTTCTCGGGCTCCGTACTACTTGGGAACACCATCGGGAGGTCAGTCGGTTTTCGTCTACAGGGCTATTACCTTCTATGGCCTGATTTTCCAAACGGTTCGACTAACCGCTGACTTTGTAACTCCCTGACTGATCTGACGCTCAGTCGGATGGGTCCCACGACCCCCCTGTGGCAACGCCGTCAGGCTTTGACACCACAGAAGTTTGGGCTGATCCCGTTTCGCTCGCCGCTACTCAGGGACTCACTATTTGTTTTCTTCTCCTCGGGTTACTTAGATGTTTCAGTTCACCCGGTTCCCTCCACAGGCCCTATGTATTCAGACCTGGGTACCAGCGCATGACCACTGGTGGGTTTCCCCATTCGGACATCCTCGGATCAAGGGTTGTTTGGCGCCTCCCCGAGGCTTTTCGCAGCCTGCCACGTCCTTCGTCGGCTCCTAGCGCCTAGGCATCCACCGTACGCTCTTATTAGCTTGGCATTGATGCTCGCGCTCGCTATGGAGTTTCCAAGGTTCAAACGGTTCGAACGTCCCGCCTCGTCCTACTCTCAGGGGCCAAAAAAACCCGCCGGACCTTCTTTCGGAGCCGGCGGGTGCATGCGACGTTGCGTCAAGCGCTGATCGCTCTAGATGTACACCCCTGGGAGAGACTGCAGCATGAATGCCCTTCCGTCTTTTCTGAACAACCGGCATATTCTAGTGACGGCGGTCATCCCGGTCAAATCCCACCTCTGTAAGCAGGCGGGCCTCACGCCGAGACCCCCCTAGGCCGGGGTGCCACCTCTCAAGCCCCTCCGACCGGATGTCGATGTTCTTCATCAGGCGCTCGACCAGAGCTCTGGCGAGCGCGTTCGCACCACAACAGGGGACGTGACTTTCTCGGATGGGACCTTCAACCTCGAACACCCCCACCAGGATGCCGCATGAGATCGCTTCGCTTGCCGAGCGCATGGGCTACATGCAGGCGCTCCGGGCGGGCTTGGCCTGCGCGATCCTCGCCTCGAGCATCTTCGCCCCCGACATCGTCGGCCTCCAGGTCGCGGAGCTCGTCAGTCTCACGGTGGGCTACCTCCTCCTCACGATCGGCAGCGAGGCGGTCCGGCTCTTGTTCCAGCGCCGTGGACTCGCCATCGTCACGACCCTTCTGTTCATCGACGGCGTTTACCTCGCCTGGGCCATGTACCTCTCGGGCGGGCCGCTCAGCCCGCTTCGCTTCCTCGTATACGTCCACATCATCGGGATCACCTTGCTTGCCTCTCATCGAACCGGCCTGAAGATCGCCCTGTGGCATTCGTTGCTAACGTTCGTGATCCTCTACGCCCAGATCGCCGCGCTGCTTCCTTCGGACATCAACCTGGCGGACTCGGCGGGAGCCAGCCGGATCGCTCTGGAACGACTCTCCGTCTTCAACGTCACCGCGTTCTGGATCGTGGCTCTGGCTACGGCCGCCTTCTCTTCGATCAACGAACGGGAGCTTCGCCGGCGCCAGGCGGACCTGGGGGTCCTTGCAGAGATGGCCGCCGAACTCGAGGACGAAACGGAGGCGAGCGCGATCGCGAAGATCTTCCTGGAGAAGGCGTGCTCGGCTCTCGGCTTCCGACGAGGCCTGGTGTTGCAGACAGCGGACACCGGCACGCGGCTTCTTGCGCGCATCGATCCGACGGGAGCTTACGAGGTGTCAGAGCTCGCGGCCGTTCTGGGGACACCAGATCCCTTGGTGCAGAACGCTCTCAAACGACACGACACACTCCTGGCTCGGGAGCTCGATCCGCAAACGAACCCCCAGCTCGAACAGCTTCTCCCCGACGCTCGTCGTGTCCTCGTCCAGCCCCTGTTCGCAGATGGGATCGGCATCGGCGCGGTCGTCATGGAGCATCCGGGCAAGAGCCTTCGCATCGAGCGACGGACCGTCACGATGCTGGGACAGTTCTCGTCTCATGTTGCGCTCACGCTACGTAATGCCGGGTTGCTGGAGCAGGTGCAGCATCTTGCGGAAACCGACCCCCTGACCGGGGTCGCCAACCGCCGGTTGTTCGAATACACGCTCTCCAGAGAGCTACATCGCGCGGAGAGGAACGACGATTGCGTCACACTCGTGATGGTCGACGTCGACCATTTCAAGAGCTTCAACGACACGTACGGACATCAGGCTGGGGATCACGCGCTACACGCGGTTGCCCAGGCTCTGGTCGAAACGTGCCGGGAGTTCGACACAGTCGCCCGATACGGCGGCGAGGAGTTCGCGGTGATCCTGCCGGGCTGTTCGACCAAGCAGTCGTGGGCTGCAGCGGAACGATTGCGTGAGGCGGTGTGGAAAGTGGACGTCCAGACGCACATCACCGCAAGCGCCGGGATATCGACCTTCCCCAACAACGCAAGGACCGCGTCGACGCTCATCCGGGGCGCCGACGAAGCCCTCTACCAGAGCAAGGCCACGGGTCGGAACCGCGTTACGAAGTCACGGCGCCGAGGTTCGGCCGACAAGGCCCCGGTGGGACAAGACATGCGCGCACCCGTCGATCACTTGTAGACCTTGCGGCGGAACACGTCCGAGGTGACAGACTCCACGCGATCGAGGATCAACATGCCGTCCAGGTGGTCGATCTCGTGCTGCAGGGCCCGCGCTTCGAATCCCTGGGCGTGTAGATGAACCCGGTCGCCCGCCGCATCGCGCCCGGCAACCGTTATCTCGGTCGCTCGCGCCACGTTCGCGGTCAGATCCGGAACGCTCATACAGCCCTCGCGGCCGACCACGCGACCCGAGTACTCAACCACTATGGGGTCCACGAGCACGATCGTCCCGCTGCAGGTGGTGGCCTTGGGATGAGAGCTGACATCGACCACGATCACTCGCTGCGACACTCCGATCTGTGGTGCCGCAAGGCCCACGCAGGCCGGGGCAACCTCCATGGTGTCGAGCAGGTCCCGGACCAGGTCACCCGCATCCCCCTCGCCCATCTCATCGCATCGGATCTTCAGGACGCGTTCCGGAAGTCGCACCACCGCGCGGACCGCCACGTTTAGAAGATGTCGGCGCCGGCAGGATGCACGCTGATGTCCACTCCTAGCTCGGCCCCCAGCGCCTCCATCTCCGCTTCGAGGCCATCGGGCTCGGGATGCACGATCTCGAGCATCAAGACGTAGACCGGGGCGGCTTCATCACCGATCAGGCGTGATGCGAGCTGGTGGACGTTGGCACCCTTGCGCGCCAGTGCGTCGCTGACACGGAACACGATGCCGGGTCGATCGGCGCCGTACACCGAGACGATGTGCGAAGGGTCCACCACCGTCGGACTCGCCTCCTCCACCCGACCGACGGTGAGCGTCAGCCCGAGGTCCCGCCCGACCGGCGCCAGGGCTTTCTCCACTTCGTCCACGTTCAGCGAACGGGTTGCCTTCAATATCAGGGTGATCGAGAAGTGACCTCGCAGGATGGTCGACGTTGCGTCCTCTAGGTTGCATCCGAGCTCGAAGAGCGCTCCGGATATCGCGGCGACGATGCCCGGTCGGTCGGTTCCGATCGCGGTGACCGCCAGCAGTGAGGTTTCGTCCATCGCCAGAACCTAATGCCTGCGGTCCCGTCCCTGTAGATCGGGGCCGACTGTAATGTGGTTCGATGGCACCGGCCCCCGTCCCCGCCACCCTGGGGGAGCTGCGAGCTTCCGGATACCCCGACAGGAGCGTCAAGGAAGAGCTACGTGCGAACCTGCTGACCCGTCTGTCGTCCGGAGGCCGGCTGTTCGAGAGCATCGTGGGCTTCGAGGACACCGTGATCCCCACATTGGAGCGGGCGCTCCTCGCGGGACACGACATCATCCTCCTCGGCGAGCGAGGTCAAGCGAAGAGCCGGCTCATCCGGCACCTGACGGAGCTCCTGAACGAGAGCATCCCGGTCATCGATGGGTGCGAGGTCAACGACCACCCCTACCGCCCGATCTGCTCCCGTTGCCGCACCCTGGTGCAGGAGCGCGAGGGCGCGACGCCCGTGTCGTGGATACCGCGGGACGATCGCTTCTCCGAGAAGCTGGCGACCCCCGACACATCCGTGGCCGACCTCATCGGAGATGTCGATCCGATGAAGGTCGCCGAGGGCAGGTACCTGGGCGACGAGTTGACGATCCACTACGGCCTCGTGCCGCGCACCAACCGAGGGATCTTCGCCATAAACGAGCTACCGGATCTGCCCGAGCGGATCCAGGTCGCCCTTCTGAACATCCTCGAAGAGCGGGACGTCCAGGTGCGCGGCTACCGCGTCCGGTTGCCTCTGGACATGGTCCTGATAGCCAGCGCGAATCCTGAGGACTACACGCACAGGGGACGGATAATCACGCCTTTGAAGGATCGGTTCGGTGCACAACTCCGGACCCACTACCCGCGCCGCATCGACGAAGAGATCGAGATCGTCGAGCAAGAAGCCGAACCTCCACCCCCTGGGATGGAGGTGCACGTTCCCCGCTACCTGAAGGAAGTCATCGCCAGCTTCACATCGGTTCTGCGTAACAGTCCGCAGGTCAATCAGCGCAGCGGGGTGTCGGTGCGGTTCTCGATCGGCGCGTACGAGACGTTGGTGGCCAGCGCGCTCCGCCGGGCGGTGCGACGAGGCGAAGAGGAGGGCGCCCCCCGCGTAGTCGACTTGTGGGCCATCCTTCCCGCGTCGCTCGGCCGGGTCGAGTTCGATGCCCTCGAAGAGGGCCGTGAGGAGCTCATCCTCGAGCGCGCTCTGAAGCAGGCGCTGCTCGAGGTGTGGACGCACCGTGTCGGAGGACACGACTTCACTGCCTTGATCGCGCGTTTCGAGGACGGTCTCGAGATCGAGACCTCCGATCTGACCACGGCGAAGAACCTGCTGGAACAGATGGGTAGGTCCCGCCCCCTGGCGGACGTCGAGCCGATCCTGAAGAAGCTGGAGGTGGGTGACGAGAGTCCCTCCGCCGCCGCCGGAGCACTCGAGTTCGCTCTCGAGGGTTTGCATCTCCGGAGAAGACTCAACAAGTCGCCGGGCGACGGCGACGGCTCCTGGATATTTGAGAGCAACTAGATGAGGGCCCGCTACTCACGCTGGGATGGCGAGCAGGATCCGTTCGCCCCCGACATCGACATCGGTCGCCTTCTCGACGAGATGTCCGACGAGTTGCTCGCCGGCTATGGAGCCAACTGGGCGCTCGAAGACATCCGTCGCCGGGGAATGAGCGGCATGCGGGGTACGGAAGATCTCATCCGCGCCCTGCGCGAGCGGCGCGAACGAGCCGCCGAGAACCTCAACCACGCCGGACCTCTCGCTCGGCTGGGCGAACAACTGGCGGACATCGAACACATGGAGCGAAAGGAACTGGATCGCATCGGGCCGGAGGGTCTCGAGAAACACCTCGAGCTGGACGCGCTCCCGAACGCCCCGGTGCAGAAGCTGGAGGCCCTGAAGCGCTACGAGTTCGAATCGGCCGGGGCCCGGCGCCGGTTCGAACAGCTCCTCGATGAGCTCAAGAGCGAGGTACTGAACTCGTACTTCAACAAGATCGCGGGATCGATGCGGGATCTGAAACCCGAGGACCTTCAACGTGTGAAGGACATGCTCGCCGAACTGAACGAGATGATCGCTGCCGATCGACGGGGGGATGACTACGACTTCGAGTCCTTTATGGCGAAGTACGGCGACTTCTGGCCCGAGCAACCGAGGAACCTCCAGGAGCTGCTCGAAGCGATGGCGCGCCGAATGGCCGCGATGAGCAGCCTGCTTGCGAGCATGACGCCGGAACAGCGCGCAGAGCTCGCCCAGCTCTCCGCGGCCGTTCTCGATGACCTCGACCTCGCCTTCCAGGTGGATCAACTGTCCCGGTCACTTCGCGAGATGGCCCCCGACGCGGCATGGGACCGTCAGGTTCCGGGGTGGGGCGAGGGCTTCATGCCGATGTCGGACACCATCGACGCCATCGAGCGCGTATCGGAATACGACGACCTTGCCGAAGCGATCGGGGGCGCCTATCCCGGGGCTACGCTCGACGATGTCGACGAGGAAAAGCTGCATCGGGCACTCGGGGAGGATGCGGTGAGGGATCTTCGGCGATTGAAGGACATCGAGAATGCCCTCGAAGAGGCAGGCATCCTGCGGCGGTCGAGGGGTCAACTCGAAGTGACCGGGCGCGGGGCGAAGTTGCTCGGCGAACGGGCGCTAACCCGGGTGCTTGCTCGGGTTCGACGGGAACCGACGCACCGCGCCGGGGGGGGTCAGGCCGAACCGACCGGACAGACCCGCCCGTGGAAGTTCGGGGACTCCGATCCGATCTCCGTTGAACGAACCGTCCTCAACGCTGTAACTCGATCCGAGCCGGGGTCGGCGGTGCGACTGACCCCCGATGACTTCGAAGTCATCGAAACGGAGGCCCGACCGCGAACGGCGACGGCACTCCTTCTCGACCTGTCCTTCTCGATGCCGTTACGCGGTCACTGGATCCCCGCGAAGAAGATGGCCTTGGCGCTGCACGCACTCATCGAGGGCAAGTATCCCGAAGACAGTCTTTACCTCGTGGGCTTCTCCGACTACGCGCGCCAGATGAAGCCCGCCGACCTCGCTTCGGCGGGGTGGGAGGAAGTGCACGGCACGAACATGCAGCACGCCTTCCTCCTTGCTCGCCGCCTACTGGCCGAAGATCGCTGTCCGATCAAGCAGGTGATCATGGTCACCGACGGCGAGCCGACCGCCCACCTTTGCGAGGATGGCCGCGCGCTATTCAATTGGCCCCCGGTCCCCGTAACGGTCGAGAAGACGCTGCGCGAAGCGGCTCGTCTCGCTCGCTCGGGCATCCAGATCAACGTCTTCATGCTCGAAGAGGCGCCCGGGCTGACCTCATTCATGGAGCGACTGGCGAGCTTGGCCGGAGGTCAGGCGTGGCCGATCGGCAGCGGGGAGCTCGGTGACCGGATCCTCGGTGACTACCTGCACCGCGGGCGGGGGCGCCGAGCTTCCTAGCTCGGGTGTTCCTTATCCGCTAGGCTCCTCCGCCAGGGTGCCGCCGGAAGATGAGGGAAACTCGTGAGTCGCTTCGAGTCGCTCGATCCCATTCTCAAATGGCCCGTTCTTCGCCAGGCCCGACGACGCGACCTCACCGCCCTGGGCGATTCCGCCTTCTCCGAGCGGAGCATGACCTTGACCCCCCGCACCAGCGAGGCGGATCGGGTGGTCAAGTCCATCTGCCCGTACTGCGCGGTCGGTTGCGCCCAGCTCGTGTACGTCAAAGACGATCGGATCACCGACATCGAAGGCGACCCGGACTCCCCCATCTCGAAGGGGTGCCTCTGCCCCAAAGGAGCCGCGACGTTCCAACTTGTCACCGGGACGCACCGCGTTCACGACGTTCTCTATCGAAGGCCATATGCGACCGAGTGGGAGACCATCCCACTCGATAAGGCCATGGACATGGTGGCCGAACGAACCAAGAGGGCGCGCGACGACGCCTGGGAGGACACCGCCGATGACGGATCGCCGCTCCGGCGAACGCGCGGATTCGCGCATCTGGGCGGCGCCACCCTGGACGACGAGGAGAACTACCTCATCAAGAAACTGTTCACGGCCCTCGGAGCCATCCAGATCGAGAACCAGGCCCGGATATGACACTCTTCCACCGTTCCCGGTCTGGGGACCTCGTTCGGTAGGGGCGGCGCCACCACCTTCCTGCAAGACCTGAAGAACTCGGACTGCATCGTGATCGAGGGCTCCAACTTCGCCGAATGCCACCCGGTCGGTTTCCGCTGGGTGATGGAAGCCAAGAGGCGAGGGGCAAAGATCATCCACGTCGATCCTCGCTTCACGCGCACCAGCGCGATGTCCGACATCCACGTCACGATCCGCGCCGGGACCGACATCGCCTTCCTGGGTGCGATCGTCAATCACATCCTCGAGAACGAGCGGTACTTCAAGGAATACGTCGTCCACTACACGAACGCCGCCTCCATCGTGTCGAGTGACTTCCAGGACACCGACGACCTCGATGGCCTCTTCAGTGGCTGGAACGCAGCCGACGGCCATTACGAGGTCGATTCATGGCAGTACGAGGGCGTCGAGAAACCGCCGGCGGCGAGTCCCCGCGACGTGTTCTCGGGCGAGCCTGAGTCAGAGCATGGGGCGCAGATCCAGGCCGAGCATCGCGATCCGACACTTCAGGATCCCTCGTGCGTGCTCCAGATCCTGAAACGTCACTTCGCGCGCTACACACCCGAGATGGTCGAGGACATCTGCGGGATCCCGCAAGAGCTCTTCCTCCGAGTCGCGGAGACGCTGTGCGACAACTCCGGACGCGAGCGCACATCGGCGTTCTGTTACGCAGTGGGCTGGACGCAACACACGGTGGGGGTCCAATACATCCGGACGGCCGCGATCATCCAGCTGCTCCTCGGCAACGTAGGGCGGCCCGGAGGTGGGATCCTCGCCCTGCGCGGCCACGCGTCGATCCAGGGTTCGACCGACATCCCGACCCTCTACAACCTGCTGCCTGGTTACCTTCCGATGCCGAAGGCGACGTCCGACACCGACTTCGAGAGCTACGTCGAAAACAACGGGTCGCAAACCGGGTGGTGGGCGGAGTTCCCGAAGTACATCGTTTCGCTTCTGAAAGCGTGGTTCGGAGATGCCGCTACACGGGAGAACGGTTGGTGCTACGACTACCTGCCACAGCTGACCGGCGATCACTCACACATGGCGACGGTGGCCGACATGGCCGACGGCAAGGTGAAGGGCTACTTCGTGATGGGCGAGAACCCGACGGTGGGATCCATGCACGGCGCGCTCCAACGCAAGGGCCTACGGGGAGCTGACTGGGTCGTGGTGAGGGATTTCGCTCCGACGGAGACCGCGGAATTCTGGCGGGTGGCACCCGAGATAACTCGAGGGGAGGTGCGCCCCGAGGACATCGCGACCGAGGTCTTCTTCTTCCCCTGCGCCGCGCACACCGAGAAGGACGGCACCTTCACGAACACACAGCGGCTGCTGCAATGGCACCACGCCGCCCTCGAACCCCCGGGTGACTGCCGGAGCGAGTTGCACTTCATGTATCACCTCGGCCGCCGGCTCAAGAGGCTCTACGAGGGATCGCGTGAGGCGCGGGATCGACCCATCAACGACCTGACCTGGGACTACCCAACGAAGGGCCCCCACGAAGAACCGGATGCCGGATCGGTCTTGAAGGAGATCAGTGGTTATCGCGTGGCCGGCGGGGGTGCCGTGGCCGGCTTCACCGATCTCGAGGATGACGGAACCACCGCATGCGGATGCTGGATCTACTCCGGCTCCTACAAGGACGACGTGAATCAAACGGCGCGTCGCAAGCCCGCATCGCAACAGTCCTGGGTCGCACCGGAGTGGGGGTGGGCCTGGCCGGCCAATCGTCGCCTGATCTACAACCGAGCCTCCGCCGACCC
>JALZJQ010000170.1 GCA_030859685.1 Actinomycetota bacterium
CCCAGGGCGCGAACCATCAGGGTGTCGTCGCGATCACTGCCACGTACCGGTACACGCCGATCGACGATCTGCTGGGACGAGAAGGCAAAGCGCTGCTGTTTCTTGACGGCATCATGGATCCACAGAATGTCGGCGCGCTCCTCCGAAGCGCAGATGTCGCCGGATTCCAAGGAGTTGTCATTCCCTCCCGCCGAGCGGCCGGGGTGACGGCGGCGGTCCGTCGCGTTTCAGCAGGCGCGGCTGAGAGCGTGGCAGTTAGCCGGGTTGGGAATCTCGGTCAAGCCATCGGTCGTGCCCAGGCGAAGGGCTTCTGGGTGATCGGACTGGACGAGAAGGCCGACGAGGATCTGTGGCATTCGAGCTTGATGGAACCTCCAGTCGCGCTGGTCTTAGGCGCCGAGGATCGTGGCTTGTCCAAGGCAATACGCGACCGTTGCGACGTTCTCGTCTCGATACCACGCGCGGGTCGGATCGGTTCACTGAATGTCGGCGTAGCCGGAGCGGTGGCGATGTTCGAGGTGGCGCGCCGCCGAGCTATGTCCGAGACGCAATGACAAACGGATTGCTCCTGCGAGGGGAGTAACCTGTGGAGCGTGCTGGAGTAGCTCAGTTGGTAGAGCAGCCGCCTTGTAAGCGGCAGGTCGCAGGTTCGAATCCTGTCTCCAGCTCCGCACGAAGCCGATCGAGGCGTCAACGGAGACGTTATGGGAGATGAAGTGCCGGAAACCAAGGCCCCTGCAGCGCTTGACTCTGCCTGGGAAACCGCGCTCGCTCAGTTAGACGAGGCGGCCGAGCTGATGGGGCTGGCCCCCGGCGTTCATGAAACCCTCAGAGCTCCCAAACGATCGCTGTCGGTATCGGTGCCGTTCCGTCTGGACGACGGGTCGACCAAGGTATGCCAGGGCTACCGGGTGCATCACAACGTGACCCGGGGCCCAGCGAAGGGCGGGATCCGTTACCACCAGAGCGTCGATCTCGATGAGGTCAAGGCCCTGGCGATGTGGATGACCTGGAAGAGCGCCATCGCGGGGATCCCGTTCGGCGGAGCCAAAGGTGGCGTTGCTGTGGATCCCAAGATCCTCTCGCGCGGAGAGCTCGAACGGATGACGCGTCGTTACGCCTCGGAGATCCTCCCGCTGATCGGCCCCGAGCGCGACATCCCCGCCCCGGACATGAACACCAACGAAGAGATCATGGCGTGGATCATGGACACCTATTCGATCAACCAGGGTTACTCGGTTCCGGGTGTGGTGACCGGCAAACCCGTTGCGATCGGCGGTTCGAAGGGACGCGGCGGCGCGACCTCGCGCGGCGTCATGTACATGATCTTCTCCACCCTCAAGGCGTTGGGCAAGGGGATAGACGAAGTCAGTGTCGCCATCCAGGGTTACGGGAAAGTCGGAGGCTTCGCTGCGCAACTCCTGCACGACGCCGGTTGCCGTGTGGTCGCGGTGTCGGATGTCGAAGGTGGTCTCTACCGGGATCGCGGGTTGGATCCTGAAGCGATCAACCGGCACAAGCGCGAAGCCGGCGCCGTTGCGGGCTTCCCCGGAGCGGAACCGATCTCGAACGCGGACCTCCTGGAGGTGGACTGCGACGTTTTGGTTCCGGCGGCCATCGAGGGCGTGATCACGGTCAAGAACGCCGACAACGTCAAGGCCGAGGTCGTCTGCGAGGCAGCCAACGGCCCCGTGACATTCGAAGCGGACAAGGTCCTCGGCGAGCGTGGGATCTTCGTCGTGCCGGACATCCTTGCCAATGCCGGCGGCGTCACGGTCTCGTACTTCGAGTGGGTCCAGGACATCCAGGCGTACTTCTGGTCCGAAGAAGAGGTCAACGACCGCCTCCGTCAGATCATGGAGCGGTCCTTCCACGAGGTCTATTCGCTGGCCAGCGATAAAGAGTTGACGATGCGCCAGGCCGCGCACTGGATCGGGGTAGGCCGCGTCGCCGAGGCCCACCTTACGAGAGGTTTGTTTCCCTGATTTCATGCCCGCGCGCGGCGGGCTGCTGACCGTAGCCTTCGCTTACCGGCCGCCACTTCGTGCCGGCCTGCGGCAACCCCCTGGCGGGATTCGAACGAAAGGGGCGACATTCGAACGTTCCGTGTGCGCCAAGTACCGCTTGCAATAGCAGCATGATTCGGCGATGACAACCCCTATGGAGCCTTGACGCCCGAGCGCCGCCAGCTAGAAAGGGGGAGTCGTGGGGGAGTCGTGGACGAGAATGTGGCGGACATAGCGCGCCGGACTACAACGACCTACAGCTGAACTCGTCGATACCTTCCGCATCCAGCAACTCACCCCTAGTTGAAACGAACCCGTCCGTGCGATACGGGTAATCCTTCAACTCACCTGGCCGCCACAGCGGCTCGATTCTGCTGGACCCTTCCCACACCACCTCGCCCGCTTCATCGACCAAGGTCGCGCGGCATACCGCAGCCGTCGTGAACCCCTCGTCGCCACGCCAAACGAGCTCGGCGGTGATGCCTGATACCTCATCGGGGCTGCCCACGATCTCCGGGTCGGACGCGACCTCCCAGCCGAGGCCCGTGTACTGGCGACATTCGACGTCAACCGTCTCGGCTCCGTCCGCGCCCGGCACGCCTCTACCGTGTACCCCTCCAGCTCGCTCGAACTCTCGCCCTGGCGGCTCCTGGTAGAAGACCGTGGGAGGACCAGCACGATCCCCGTTTTCGTTAAGCGGCTCGATACGGCAAACGCTGCCCGGTGCCGACGTCGGATAGTGCCCCACCCACAGGGGGAACATGGTGACGCTAAACCCCTCATCGGGGCTACGCACCGACACAGCCGGGAATTCCCAATGTGACGGCTCGTCTCGCTCCGGCAGGCTGAAACCGACTACCCGCTCGCGTTCGTCTTCGAGGATGTTTCCTTGCACATCGACCACATGCCAATCCTCGTCGCGTAGCGTGACAAAAACAAACGTGTCCGCGTCGGCGGTCGCGGCGCCCTCATCCTCGAGCGCTTGGCAAGTCGAGAGGGTGCATGTACTGGCAACGAAGCCAACACTCCACCCGTCATTCGTCTGCGTCGTGTCGTCGGCATATGTCCATAGATAGGTCCGCTCCGCGACCGGGCGCGTCAGCCCCGTCGCCGCTAGAGCGCGGAATGCGAACGCCTCCGCCTTCTCCTTCTCGGTCATCTCCTCGACGACCTCGCCCTCGCGCGCCGTCTGGGGGGAAGGAGATTCCGTTACGAGACTGGGTGATCTCCCATCCGTTGGTCGGGCCACGAGCGCCGTCGTGATCACACCCACAACTGCCACTACCGACAGGGCGACCGAAGCGAACCGCAGCACGCGGAGTCGGCGACCGCGCCCCAACACCCATGCAAGGTCTGGCGATCCACCTGATTGCTCTCTCTCCAACGCTGTCTTGAGTTTGGAAGTCAATTCATCACGCATGACGTATCTCCAGTAGGTCGTGCAGCGTTGCGCGCGCTTTGTGGAGATGAGCCTTGACGGTGCCCTCCGACAGACCCATGAGATCCGCCACGGTGGCGACCGGACAGTCCACTAGGTAGTGGAGCACTACGGCCTGCCGTTGCCGTTCCGGCAGTGAACGCAACGCCGCGAGCACGTCCAGTCGGTCGGTTGTCGGACCAGGCGAGCTCGTGTCCTGTCCCGGCGGGGGTCTCCGGGCGCGTAGGCGGAAGTGGCGCCGGCTGAGGTTCAAAGCCGTCGTGGTTACCCATCCATGGGCCCATCCCGCCTCCTTCAGACGTGGCCATCGCGCGTAGGCGCGGGCGAATGCCTCCTGGGTGGCCTCATAGGCGACGTCCGCGTCCCCGCAGAAGGCGCGCACGGCCGCGGATACCCGTGCGAACGACGCAGAGTAGAAATCAGCAAATTCATCTCTGCTCACGTAAGTACCGCCATGCGGTCATCATCCTTAAAGAGTCTGTGCCCGGGGATGAGGTTTACCCGAGTCGCGAATAACGGCCGCGAATGCAAAGACTCTGCCAGGACACCAAGACCGCCGGGGATACAGTCAAGGATGCAGCCATTCGAAGAACCTGACTGGGCACATCGCGTCCGAGGCCGTGTTGCCGATCCGCGTGCGTGGCGCTTAGATTCGGCGCTTTGGGCGGCGGCCGAAACGCGTCACTCTCATCT
>JALZJQ010000175.1 GCA_030859685.1 Actinomycetota bacterium
ATGAGGCCAGCGGTCGAGGAGCTCTCCAGCGATTCCCCAGCCCTCTCGTCTACAGCCATCTCGCCTCCCCGGGATGTGAGAAGGAAACTTGTCGACAAGTCTCCTTGTAGGCCGGGACGCTACACGACCTCCCGGTCAAGCACAAGACCGACCGAGCCAAGAGTTTCGTCCCAGCAGCTCGACAAGCCGGAGGGGGGTCTGGGGGGAGTAGGTCGTCTCGACGACCGATCCCCCCAGTGGGTTGCCGCAGGCCGGCACGAAGTGTCGGCCGTTAAGCAAGGGCTGTGGTCAGCAGCCCGTCGCGAGCGGGCATAGGGACAGGGGGGTCTGGGGGGAGTAGGTCGTCTCGACGACCGATCCCCCAGGGGGTGCCTCAGGCCGGCGTGGAATGCCGGGCGCTAGCCGGGCTCTGGTCAGCAGCCCGCGTGCGGACATAAGAACAGGGGGTCTGGTCAGCAGCCCGCGGCGTGCGGACATGAGACTCGCCTACCTCAGCAGTTCCTTCGCGAAGGAGGTCCCGGGGGTCGTCGTGGTCACTCCCAGGAGGTCGACGACCGTGGCGCCGCAGTCGGTGAAGGAGTCTCGCTCTCCCAGCTCGGATCCGGCCGCCACCGGGCCCCCGAGGGCAAGGAGCGGGACGCGCTCCCGTGAGTGGTCCGTCGAAGGGGTGGTGGGGTCGTTCCCGTGATCGGCGGTGATGATGAGGACGTCCCGGGCGTCGAGGGCAGAGATGATCTCAGGAAGGCGGGCGTCGAACGCCTCCAGGGCTCCTGCGTAGCCGGTTGGATCGTTCCGGTGGCCGAAGGACTGATCGAAGTCCACCAGGTTGGCGAACACCAGACCCCGCTCGATCGCTGCGATCTCCTCGATGACCCCGGTCACGCCGTCGTCGTTCGACCTCGTCGGGTGCGAGGCGGTCACTCCGCGCCCCCCGAAGATGTCCGAGATCTTGCCCACGCCTCGGACCTCGAGGGCCGCCGCGGAGATCTCGTCCAGGACCGTGTCCCTGGGAGGCACGACCGAGAAGTCGTGCCGGTCGGGCGTCCTCTGGAAATCGCCGGGTGAGCCCTCGAATGGGCGAGCGATGACCCGACCGACCTCGTGAGGCCCCCGGAGCATCTCACGGGCGATCCTGCACATCTCGTAGAGGCGCTCCAGCGGCACCACGTCGACGTGTGCGGCGATCTGAAAGACGCTGTCGCCGGACGTGTAAACGATCGGGTGACCGGTTCGGATGTGCTCCTCGCCGAGCTCCTTGATGATGTCGGTCCCCGAGGCGGCTACGTTGCCGAGCGTGGGCGACCCGATGCGGCCCTCGAACTCGTCCATGACCTCCGGGGGGAATCCCTCCGGGTACAGCGGAAAAGCCTGGTCGAGGATCACTCCGGCCATCTCCCAGTGGCCCGTCGTCGTGTCCTTGCCCGGGGACCGCTCGATCATGGCCCCGAAGGCCCCCGAGGGGTTGTCCACCGCCTCCACGCCCCGGACGTCGGTGATCCTGCCAAGGCCCGCCTCCGCGAGGTGGGGAAGGGAGATACCCCCCACGGCCTCGGCGATGTGCGGGAGGGTCGCGGTGCCCTCGTCTCCGTATTCGGCCGCGTCCGGAGCGCCCCCGATCCCCACTGAATCGAGTACGAGGAGGACGACCGCGCGTACGCCGCGGCCGTCCGTCATCAGCTGGCTTGCTCCGCCTGTGCGCAGTCGATACAGAGCGGGGTCGCAGGCAGGGCCTCGAGGCGCTCGACCGCTATGTCTCGCCCGCAGTTCTGGCACTTGCCGTAGCTACCGTCGTCGAGCCGCTTGAGGGCGCCGACCACCTCACTGCGATGCGTTTGGGCTTGCTCGACCTGGGCCAGAACCTCTGAGCGCTCCGAGGTGGCTGCGGCCGAGTCGGCGAAACCCTCGTCGACCTCGAGGTCGACGCGCTCGCCGTCCAGCGTGGCGCCGTTCTCCCGTAGCTGGCGCTCGACCGTAACCAGTTCCTCTTCCAGCGTCGTTCTGATGGTGTCCAAGGTGCTCTGATCCATGATTCTCCCCACGATAGACGTTCGGCTCGATCCCCCGGCAGCGGTCGTTCTTGACGCCCCCCGACCAAGCTGGCCCGGCGGTCCTGGCCTAACCCCTGGCTCGGGGGTGGGACGCGACGTACACCTCACGGAGCCTTGCATCGCTGACCAGGGTGTAGACCTGAGTGGTCGCCAGGCTCGCGTGGCCCAGCAATTCCTGAACCACCCGGATGTCGGCTCCGGCATCGAGCATATGCGTTGCGAAAGAGTGTCTGAGCGTGTGAGGGGAGACCCGGGCCTCTAGGCCCGCTCGCTCGGCATGGCCCTTCAGGAGCTTCCAACAGCCCTGACGGCTCAGCCGGCCCCCCCGGGCGTTCAAGAACAGCGCCCCCCGGGCGGCCGGACCGGACCTGGCCCGTGCCAGCAGTTGGGTTCGGCCCCTGCTGATGTAGTCGCCCACCGCGCTCCGGGCCGCTCGTCCGAGTGGGACCCTGCGACCCTTGCTCCCCTTGCCGAGCCGGACGAGTACCGAGCCCTCATCCAGATCGACGTCATCGACATCCAATCCGACGAGCTCCGAGATGCGCAGGCCCGCTCCATAGAGGGTTTCCAGGATCGCCCGGTCCCGGCGCCCGAGCACATCGTCGGCCGGTGTCTCGATCAGGCGTTCGACATCCACGACCGAGATGGCCTTGGGGATCGACCGTCCCCGCTTCGGGCTGCCGACCTTCGCGGTCGGGTCATGGTCGATGAGATCCTCCCGGGCCAGGAACCGATAGAGCGACCGGACCGAGACGAGCATGCGCGCAACAGATGAATCCGACAGCGGGACGCGCGCGGGCGGGCGTCCCGCTCGCAGTCTGGCGAGGTACTCGGTGATGTCGTCGGGACGAACGTCGGCCCCGTCGATGCCGGCCTCTGCACAGAATCGAGTCCAGGTTCCGAGGTCACGCCGGTAGGCAGCCACGGTGTTGGTCGAAAGCCCGCGTTCGGACGAGATATGGGTCAGATACTCATCGATCCAGCCCAGGAAACGTTGCTGCGAGTGGCGGCTCCCGGAACCAGGAGCGCCCCGGTTCGCCTCAGGCACGGAGGCGCACCGGCTTACGACGGAACGTCGAACTCGTGGAACTCGAGGGCGTGAGCCTCGGCGACGGGTTCGTACACGACGGAACCGCGGTGAACGTTCACGCCCTTGGCGAGTCCGGGATCCTGCTGAATGGCACCCTGCAATCCTTCCTCTGCCAGCGCCACCACATAGGGCAAGGTGGCGTTCGTGAGCGCATACGTCGACGTATGCGGCACGGCGCCCGGCATGTTCCCCACGCAGTAGTGCACCACGTCATGCACGACGTAGGTGGGGTCCGAATGCGTCGTCATCTTCGTTGTTTCGAAGCACCCACCCTGGTCTACGGAGATATCCACAACGACGCTGCCCGGTCTCATCTCTTTGATGATGTCCTCGGTCACGATCTTCGGGGCCAGCGCCCCGGGAACGAGAACGGCTCCGATGACGAGATCGGCGCTCAAGCAAGCCTCTTCGACCGCGAGACGGTTCGAGGCAAGCGTGAGGATCTTCCCCTGATGGATGCGGTCGATGTCGCGCAGTTTGTTGATGTTCTTATCCAGGACGACGACCTCCGCCTCCATGCCCTGTGCGATCCACGCCGAGTTGAGGCCCGCCATGCCCGCGCCGATGACCACGACGCGCGCCGGCCTCACCCCGGAGACGCCGCCGAGCAACACGCCGCGTCCCCCGTGCTCGCGCTCGAGCCAGGTAGCTCCCACGTGGGGTGCCATCCGTCCCGCGACCTCACTCATGGGGGCGAGCAACGGCAGCGACCGGTCCGGGAACTCGACGGTCTCGTAGGCCACACCCGTGGTGCCGGAATCCATCAATGCCCTGGTGACCGGCTCGCTGGCGGCCAGGTGCAGATACGTGAACAGGATGAGCCCCTCGCGGAGCCGTGGGAACTCTTCCTCGATGGGCTCCTTCACCTTGAGCACGATCTCGGCCTCTGAGAACACGGCGTCGGCGTCCGGAACGATGGTGGCGCCGGCTCGTTCGAATTCGACATCGCTGATGCTCGAGCCCTCGCCGGCCCCCCGCTCGATCAGCACCGGATGACCCAGCACGCCGAGCTCACGTACACCGGCCGGCGTGATCGCGACCCGGTACTCGTTGTCCTTTAGCTCGCGCGGCACCCCCACCTTCATGGGGCAGACCCTAGCGGATTCGGGTTATGAGAGGGGTGTTACCACCGAAGCGTCGTCGGGGGACGCGTCGGTCGTCTCGACACGGACCCCCCGGCCTTCGCCACGCTCGATCGCAGCGCCCACGAAGTCTCTGAACAAGGGCTGGGGACGATCGGGCCGGCTCTTGAACTCAGGATGGAACTGGCCTGCCACGAACCATGGATGATCGGCCAGCTCGATGATCTCGACAAGGGTCCGGTCGGGTGATTCGCCCGAGCACACCAACCCAGCGTCCTCGAGCCTCCGCCGGAAGCGCGGGTTCACCTCGTAGCGATGGCGGTGCCGTTCGAAGATGAGCTCCGAACCGTAGGCGGCCTCCGCTTTGGTTCCCTGCTCGAGCCGGCACGGGTAGGCGCCCAAGCGCATCGTGCCCCCGAGGGAGCTCAGGTCCTGCCCGGCGAGGATGTCAACCACCGGGAAAGCGGTCTGCGAATCGAACTCCGATGAGTTCGCGTCCTCGAGACCTGCGACGTTCCTGGCGAACTCGATCACTGCGCACTGGAGACCGAGGCAGATGCCCAGGAAAGGCACGTCGTACTCGCGGGCGTAGCGAACCGCGTTGATCTTGCCCTCGATCCCGCGCACACCGAAGCCGCCCGGAACGAGGATGCCATCGAGCTCCGCCAGGCGCTCCTCGATGTTGCCGCTCTTCAGCTCGTCCGATGCGATCCACACGATCTCGACCTGGGACCCGTGGTGGAAGCCAGCATGCTTGAGGCTCTCGACGACCGAGAGGTATGCATCCGGGAGCGTGACGTACTTCCCGATGATGCCGATCCGAACGGTGCCATCCGCCGCATCCACCCGCGACACGAGCTCGTGCCACTGATCCATGTCCGGAGCGGGTGCTTCTATCCGCAGCGAGTCGACGACGAAATCGTCGAGGCCTTCATCCTTCAACACCAGTGGGATGTCGTAGATGCTGTCGACGTCCATCGCCGAGACGATGCCCTTCATCTGGACGTCGCAGAGCATGGAGATCTTCCGTTTGAGCGACTGGCTGATCGGCCGGTCGGAACGGCACACGATCGCGTCGGGTTGGATGCCGATGCTTCTGAGCTCGCGCACCGAGTGCTGGGTCGGCTTCGTTTTCAGTTCTTCCGCCGGTCCCATGAAGGGCACCAGCGTCACGTGTATGTAAAAGGTCTCGTCCCGCCCGAGCTCCGTGCGCAGTTGCCTGATCGCCTCGAGGAATGGGAGCGACTCGATGTCACCGACGGTTCCGCCGATCTCGGTTATGAGGATGTCCGCTCCGGAATCCTCGCCCAGCGAGCGGATGCGCTCCTTGATGGAATTCGTCACGTGAGGAATGACCTGCACGGTGTCGCCGAGGAACTCGCCCCTGCGTTCTCTGGCGATGATCCCTTGGTAGATGGCGCCGGTCGTGACGTTGGACGAACGGAACATGTTCTCATCGATGAAGCGCTCGTAGTGACCCAGATCGAGGTCGGTCTCGCCGCCGTCCTCGGTGACGAAGACCTCGCCGTGCTGGAACGGGTTCATGGTGCCGGGGTCGACGTTGAGGTAGGGATCGAGCTTCTGCATCATCACGCGCAGGCCGCGAGCCTTGAAGAGCCTGCCTAGAGAGGCTGCCGTGATCCCCTTGCCGAGGCTGGAAACCACTCCCCCCGTCACAAAAACGTGCTTCGCCACCGGTCCTCCGTTCCGCTCCATAGGAACCACGAATCTCGTAGCCAAACAGGTGACGACCCCCGGAGAAATCCCATAGGACGCAGTGACTTCGGTTCCGGGGGAAGTCGTCTCACCGTAGCACGACGCGCGGAGCGACCCGGTATTTAGGCGCGACCCCAGCGATCCAATGCTGCCAGCCACCCCGTGCGCTCGATGACGCGCGAGAACGAGATCCGCTCGGAGGCGAGGTTCAATCCCAGAAGGACCAGGACGAGCACGATCCGGAGGGACAGGGGGGCGGCCAGACAGAGCCCTAGACCGGCCACGGCCCCCAGGGGGTTGGCCCCCGCGTCGCCCAACATGGCCCGGGCGCGCAGATCGGCGGGGAGACAGACGAGCAGCGCCCCGACGAGGCCGGCGACGGCCGCAGGCCACCCTAACGAGCCCCCAGCGAGTGCCACCGGCGGGACCAGCAGGACGAGGCCAACCTTCGCGGCCCGGCCGGGCGCTCGATCCAGGAGGTTGAGGAGGTTGGCCGACAACGCGATCCCGAGAGCGGTGGAAGCAACATCGGCGGGCGCGTCGACCCCCCACACGAGCCCCGCCGCAACCAGGCTTGCGATGCCGCCCGCGATCACCTTGAGCGCTCCCCCCGTGAGGCGACCGGACCCGACGGCGCGGAGGTGGCCGCCGAAGCCGCGCTCGCGCTCGTCCCCGCGGCGATCGTCGACGAAACCCGCGGCCCCCAATGCCAGCACCAGCGAGCCGGTCGCCGCCGCGACCTCGCCTTTGATAGCGCCGGCGTCCAGCGCACCGTCGAGGAGCGCTGCCGTCGCCAGCCCCACCAGCGCACCGCCGCACAGCGGCGCTCCCAACACTGCCGGCACCGGCATCCCGAGCACGTTGGTACGGACGAGACCTTCGGGTGCGTTGCGGATCGCCCGGGGAAGCATCAGCGCGGCGACGCCCGCCCCCACCAGGGCGCCCGCAAGAGCGATGGGAACGGAGGCGTCGGTCATGCGGCTTCGCCGCCGTCCGCACCTTCGAGAGACAGGTGCGTGATCAGAGCCATGGGAACGAGGAATGACAACACCATCGCCGGGATCACGATGCCAGAGTCGTTCACTGCGAAACCGAGTACAGCCAGGACCAGCCCCCCGAGCAGGCCGGCACGGAGCCTGGGATACACCTCGGCCAGTCTCTGCCAGCGACCGCGCGGCCTCCGTAGCAACCACACCATCACTGCCACGGCCGGCGGGACGAAGAAGGTCCAGATCGAGCTTCGGAAGACACGGAGGTTCGCGCGCGCCTTCCGTTCGATCGTGTCGAAGAGGATCCCTCCTCCCCGGTCCCCGACGTCCCGCGCCAGCCGCGCCAAGTGGGTCTGCTGCTCTGGAGGCCGGGATAGATCGATGACGAGGAAGAGCCCGAGGATCAGGAGACCTCCAACCAGGCCGCCAACAAGGATCCTCCAGGTCGGCCGGCGACCGATCAGCAGCAAGAACGTGATCGCGAACGCGGGTACCAGCGCGATGACCCCGCCCACGTCGCTGCCGAACTGGGGTGCCCCGTCGACCACTACGGTCGTGAGGTACAGCAGTGCGACGCCCAAGTACGCGTATCGCGATCGCGGCCAGCGGTGAATGATGAGAACGCCGGTGAGCAACGTGGTAGTCCCGAGTACCGCGAACACGATGTTCCCCGCTCCCGCGAATCGCCCGGCGATGATCGGCGAGTATCCGAAGACGGTGTTGAGTTGGAGCCGCGCGCCAGAAACCAGATCTGCATAGAGAACCAGCGTCGTCAGTGCTGTGAGTGCAAGCAGGCGATCCATCGACGAATCCAACAGTCGCACCGCCACAGCGACCAACAAGACGTCGATCACCAGCATGACCGCGACGTATGCCGGGCCACCAAGATCGTGGGCGTCGATGGCCCCGGCAAGGTATGTACAAACGGGGAACGCCACCACGGCGAGGGCCGCCAGGCTCACCCAGTGCCACAAGCGACTGCCCACCAGTGCGTTCTCGTCGCGCTCGCGACGGAACAGCAGGAAACCGATCAGGAGGTAGACCAGGACCTGCGCCGCAACGAACAGCTTGGAAACAGGGGACTGCAGGTCCCCGACGAGAACCGCTTCTCGGTCGAGGTCGATCGCGGCCTGAACGAGATCCTCCTGAGAGGGTTCCACCGCGATCCACGGTTGGCCGGTCATCGATGGGGGCCGGTCCGTCTCCAGGTGGGCCAACACCGTCGGTGCAACATCCGGCAGCGTGACGATCCCACGCCGTCTGGTCGATGCGGACTCCATCGTCGTGCCCGCGGGGAACGCGTCGCCCACGGCGATCGCTACCCCCAGATGCGTGTCGTCCTCGGTAGCAGGCGACGTGGGCGAGACGATGAGTAGGAGGTCCCGCTGCGGATCCAAACGCTCGGTCACCAGCGCAACGGTGTCGTCGGCGGATGCGAGCGCCTCGTCCCATCTCGGGCCAAGCTCACCAGCCTCGGCCAGCGTGCCTTGCTCGGCGCGGATGAGATCGCCCTGGTCGATGAAGGTCGCGGAACATGGACGGCGGAGCGCTGCGTCAACCGCGTCCTCCAGAACCGTCATGTCCGTCCGCACGCCCCACACCGAGTTCGGATCCTCCTCCAGCAGGTTGGGCCCAACCGCTGCCTCGTCCACCCGCCCGTCGCGGTCCATGGCAGCGAGGAGAACCCAGCGACCCGGACCCACGGGGGCCGGAGGAGGGCGGCCCAGGTCCCCGTTCCCGATAGCGGCGACGGTTCCCTCCAAAACTTCTCCCAGCGCACCCGGCTCGGCGCCATAGCCCGCGACCTCGGCCAGGTCTTCCAGGACCTCGACGCCGGACGCACGTTCGCCCCTCAGGTTCTCCCCCGGCGTCAGACGATCGGACGCGCCCACGAGATCACCCGCATCCACGCGGGCTC
>JALZJQ010000180.1 GCA_030859685.1 Actinomycetota bacterium
GGGAAGGCCGGGCGCGTGACCGGCGGCGCTAGACGGCACCGCCACGATCGCGGCAAGCAGGGCGAACAGAACGAAGATCCTGACACGACGACCAGACAAAGGTAACTCCCACCCCGGGTGCGACTGGCGTACAGGGGGGCCCATTCGCCCCACCTTCGGTAAGGCACCCGATCCCCCTCTTCTTTGCCCATTCAGGGCTCCACCGAAACGAGCGCCTCCTCCCGCTTCAGCGCCGCCTCGATGCGCTCCGACAAGCGGTTTCTCTCAACATCAGCGCTTGAACTCGCGTGCTTTGCGCGGCTCGGCGCCGAGCTGCTCGATCAACGGTTGCAGGTCCTGGCCGGGGCCCTGCGCAACCGGGAGGAACAGGTCCTCCACCTCGGCGATGCGGTCGAATATCGTCTCGATCGTGAACTCGGACGGGTGGATGCCGTCGATCTCGTCCCACTCCAGCGGAGTCGAAACCGTCGCGCCCGGCTCCGGACGGACCGAGTAGGCGGCCGCGATGTTGGCGCCCTGCCGGTTCATGTTGACGTCGAGGAACACCTTTCCGGTGCGCTTCTTCGTGTCCCATTCGAGCGTCGTCACCTCGGGCTCCATCTCATGGATCAGGTCCGAGACGGTTCCGATGAATCCGCGTATCTGGTCGTAGGGGATGCGCCCGTCGAGAGGCAGCATGATCTGCATGCCGGTCGCGCCCGATGTCTTCGGGTACCCGCGCAGCCCGAGCCGGTCAAGCACCGCCTTGATCAAGCCCGCGACGTGCGCCACTTCTGTCCAGCCCGCCGGCTCGAACGGGTCGAGGTCGAAGAAGCAGTAGGTCGGATGTCCCTGGTCGGTCCCCTTGCCGTGGAGCGGATGGAACTCGATCGCCCCGAGATTGACTATGTAGAGCATGTGTGCGACATCACACGCGGTCAGGAAGTTGATGGTCCGGCCGACGTCCTCCGACCGCACCGGGATCCGCGGCATCCAGTCGGGTGTGTGCGACTGCGCGTTCTTCTCGTAGAAGAACTCGCCGTTGACGCCGTTGGGCATCCTCTTGAGCGTCAGGGGCCGGTCCTCGAGGTGGGGGATCATGGTGGGGGAGATGTTGAAGTAATAGGTCAGCAGATCGCCCTTGGTGAACCCCTCGACGGGCCAGTAGACCTTGTCCAGGTTGGACAGGCGCAGCTCGCGCTCTCCGGCGCGCGCATACCAGTGCTCGCCCCTTTTTGCGGTGGGAAGCTCCACCGGGAACCGAACCGTCGTCTCGGTGCTCACCGGGCAAGTCTCTCGCACCTCGCGGCTGGAGCTCGCAGCCCGGACGCGGCGAGGGGCCCCCAAAGGAGGCCCCTCGTAGATCGTGTAGTGCGTGTTACGGAGTGCGAGGATCCTCGCGCGGGGCCGTGGCGGTGGTCTCGGCGCCGGCGCTGACATCGATCACTTCATCCACCTCTTCATCGTGGGTCGCAGCTCCGGGCGACGGCGCGGGCGCCACCCGCTCCATCCCCGAGATGCTTTCGTAGGCGAAGACCGCGGCGGTCGCTCCGACCAGCGGCCCGACCGCGTACACGAGCAGGTCGCCCCAGGGAACCTCGACGCCGTCGAACGGAAGCGCGGCGACGTAGGGTCCGAGGGTCCGGGCGAAGTTGGCCGAGCCGCCGGTTATCGGGCCCGTGGCCAAGATCCCTGCGCCGAGAGCCAACCCGATCACCAAGCCCGACCACCCCTTGGGGGCGCGCCGGTCCACGGCGATGGCCATGATGGCCATCATCAACCCGAAGGTGATCAGCGTCTCGGCCAGTGTCGCCTGCCAGAAATCCACCCCGTCGGTGACGCGAGGGGCTCCGAACAGGATCTGCGTGTCACCGACGATCGCGCCGGTCTCGTTGAATATCCCGGCCACGATGAAGGCGCCGGCGATACCTCCGAGGATCTGGGCCAGCATGTACAGGGGCGCGTCAGC
The DNA here is from genome assembly GCA_030859685.1 of Actinomycetota bacterium. GTDB lineage: Bacteria > Actinomycetota > CADDZG01 > CADDZG01 > WHSQ01 > JACCXF01. The sequence goes on from JALZJQ010000180.1 coordinate 1,949, forward strand.
GAATGGGAACCGGCGTGAGACGGCGAGGCCGAAGGTGACCGCGGGATTGAAGTGACCCCCCGAGACCCCTCCGAATGCGTAAACGATGACCGCCAGCGTGAACGCGAACGCGAGGGCGACCGGCACCAGGTCGCTCAGCGACACGGAGAGCAGCGCATTGAAGATCGCCAGCTGCTCGGGCACCTGACGAAGCTCGTCCGGAAGCTGTTCGCTCAGGACGATCGGCCCCCTCAGGTAGGCGGTTGCGGCTCCGGTTCCGATCGCCACCAGCAGAAGGGTGCCGAGGAACTCCGCGCCCAGTCGTCGGGCGAGCGGCGCTCGAACCTCCGCCACCTCCAGGAGCCCCTCCCTTCCCGGTGGCGGGGTCGTGTCGTATGTCTCGGCGCTAGTGGCCATCGAGCCTCCTTGTCATTCGTCTGCGTGAAGTGATGCGGCTTTGGTTCTGATGTCATCGAGGATCGGCGCGTTCTGAAGCGTGGTTACATCCCCGAGCTCCCGGCCCTCGGCAACATCCTTCAGAAGCCGCCGCATAATCTTTCCTGAGCGTGTTTTTGGCAAATCGTCCGTGAAGACGATCGAATGCGGGCGTGCGAGCTTGCCGATCACCTTAGCAACGTGGTTCCGGAGCTCTTGCATCAGGTCCTCGCCCCCCTCGGACCCCGATTTCGCCGTGACGAAGGCGACGATCGTTTCGCCCTCTTTGGGGTCGTTACGCCCCACCACGGCCGCCTCGGCCACAGAGGGGTGATCGACCAGAGCGGATTCGACCTCGTAGGTGGAGATGCGGTGCCCGGCTATGTTCATGACGTCGTCAACGCGTCCGAGCAGCCAGAAGTAACCGTCATCGTCGAGCTTGGCGCCATCCCCCGGGAAGTAGACCTCGTTCCCGTAGCGCGCGAAGTAGGTCTCGCGGTACCGCTGGTCGTCGCCGAAGATCGTCCGGAACATCGACGGCACCGGGCGCTTCAGGACGAGGTACCCACCGCCGCCGGGACCCACCGGATCCCCTCGTTCATCGACGACGTCCGCGCTGACCCCGGGATAGGGAACGGTCGCCGAGCCCGGCTTCAGCGTCGTTACGCCGGGCAGCGGCGAGATCATGATCGCACCGGTCTCTGTCTGCCACCAGGTGTCGACCACCGGCGTTCGCCCGCCGCCGATGAATTCCTGGTACCAGATCCAGGCCTCGGGGTTGATCGGTTCGCCGACCGAGCCCAACAGGCGCAACGAGCTCAGGTCATGTTTCTGCGGATACTCCGTTCCCCACTTCATGAACGATCGGATCGCAGTCGGGGCCGTGTAGAGGATCGTCGCCTCGTGCTCTTCGATGATCGACCACCAACGGTCCTTGTCGGGCCAGTCCGGGGCGCCCTCGTAAAGGATCGATGTGCAGCCGTTCGCGAGGGGGCCGTAGACGATGTAACTGTGGCCGGTCACCCAGCCGATATCGGCTGCGCACCAGTAGACGTCGGTCTCCGCCTTGAGGTCGAAGATGTTGAAGTGCGTGGAGGCGACACCGGTCAGGTATCCGCCCGTCGTATGGACGATGCCCTTGGGTTTTCCGGTGGTGCCCGAGGTGTAAAGGATGTAGAGCATGTCCTCGGAGTCCATCGGCTCCGCCTCGCACTCGGCCGGCGCACCTGCGATGAGGTCGCTGTAGACGAGGTCGCGGCCCTCGACCATGGGCACGTCATCCTTGGTGCGCCGTACGACCACGACCTTTTCTATGGAGGGGCACTCGCGCAGGGCCTCGTCCGCGTTCTCCTTGAGCGGAACGGTCTGCCCGCGGCGATAGCTGCCATCTGCGGTGATGAGGACCTTGCACTCCGCGTCGTTGATCCTGTCCCGGAGACTCTCGGCCGAGAAGCCACCGAAGACCACCGAGTGAGCGGCCCCGATCCGGGCACAGGCGAGCATCGCCGCAGGGAGCTCGGGGACCATCGGCAGATAGATGGCGACGCGGTCGCCCTTGACGACCCCGAGATCCCCGAGGACGTTCGCCAACCTCGACACCTCTTCGTGCAGCTCCCGGTAGGTGACCGCGCGGCGTTCCCCGGGTTCGCCCACCCAGTGATAGGCGACGCGATCGCCATGCTCGTCGAGGTGCCGGTCGAGACAGTTGTAAGACGCGTTGAGCCGTCCGCCCACGAACCACTTGTGATGAGGGGGATCCAGCTCGCTCACGGTGTCCCACTTCTCGAACCAATGGAGGCGTTCGGCCTGGGACGCCCACCACGCGTCTGGATCCGACGAGGCCTGCTCGTAGATAGAGGGGTCCTTGAAGTTCGCCTGTTGCGTGAACTCTTCAGGGGGTGCGAACGTCCGGCGTTCCTGAAGCAGAGCTTCGATGGTTCGCTCGACTTCCTCCTCGACCACGACATCCCCTCCCCGGGCACGAGCGTTAGAACGGCGAGGTTAACGCTCCCGGCTGAACGGCGATCGTCTCGACGATCGCCTGGAGGAGATGGGTCGCCTAGCCGTCCGAACCGTGGGCGGTGTCGCCGGCGAGCGTCTGGAGCGCGTGCGGGAGGATCGGAAGGAGCGCTTCCAGTCCCTCGGCCACGGCCTTCGGGCTGCCGGGAAGGTTCACGATCAAGCTCGAGCCGGCCGCCCCGGCCATCGCTCGGGACAACGCCGCGTGAGGGGTCTTCTGGATGCCGGCGTGGAGCATGGCGAAGACGAGGCCCGGCGCCACCCTCTCGATCACCGCCGAGGTCGCCTCGGGCGTTACGTCCCGAGGTCCGAGGCCGGTGCCGCCGGTCGTCACGATCAAGGAGAGTCCAGCGTCCACGTACGCGCGGAGGAGCGCCTCGATCTCGGGCCGCTCGTCGGGGACGATCGCTCGCCGGAGCGTGGCGAACCCCAGCCCCGCCAGGAGTTCCTCGGCGACATCCCCGGACTCGTCTTCGCGCGCGCCGGCGGCGACGCCGTCGCTCACGGTCAGGATGGCGGCGATCATCTCGCTCGTGGGATCAGGCTTGGATCGGCCCCCACCCACGAGGAGCCGTCCGCGTAGAGCTCCTTCTTCCAGATCGGAACGCCGGCTTTGATCGTGTCGATGAGCCACCGGCAGGACTCGAGCGCGTCCGCGCGATGAGGCGCTGAGGTGACCACCACCACCGTTGGCTCCCCCAGAACGCAAGGGCCGGACCGGTGCACGGCGATCACCTTCTTCAGGTCCCACTTCTTTGCCGCCTCGTGGGCGATCTCTCGTATCCGCGCGGGGGCGAGAGTGGGATGGGCTTCGTATTCGAGTCCGACGACGCGCTTCGCGCCGTTCTCCGGAACGGCTGCGCTCTGGCGAACGGTCCCGATGAACGCCGCGACCGCTCCGCACTCCGGAGAGCTTCCCGCCCCCAGAGCCGCAGTTACATCGAGCGCGCCATCGCTGATGTGCGCGTCGATCTCGGCCATGCCGCGGGTCAGCCGCCGATCATCGACATCGAGCGTGCCGGCTTGACGAAGTCGTCTTTGCCGATCCTGTGACCCGACCACTTCGCCGCCACGCACTCCTTCGCAAGAGAGGCGAGGTCCGCATCGCTCGCTCCGGCGCGCAGGGGGCCGCGCAGATCGGTTTCCTCGAGAGAGAAGAGACAGGCGCGCAGTTGCCCGTCGGCCGTGAGGCGGAGACGGTTGCAGGAGTCGCAGAATGGCTGCGTCACAGACGGGATGACGCCCACCCTGCCCGGCGCGCCATCCGCGAAACGGAACGGGGTGACCGGCTCCGGCTCATCATCCGTGTCCGCGACCAGCGGGTACGCGCGGGCGATCCGTTCGATGATCTCGGCCCCCGGCACCACGCCGTCGGCGGACCATTCGTCCTGAGCGTCGAGTGGCATGTACTCGATGAACCTGATGTCGTAACCGGTGGCCCGGGCGAGCTCGGCGAATCGCACTACTTCGTCTTCGTTCTTGTTCCGGATCACAACCGTATTGATCTTGATCGGTGTCAAACCTTCGTCGCTCGCCACGCGAAGTCCGTGCATCACTTCATCGAGCGCATCCCGCAACGTCATGTCGGCGAAGCGATGTTTGAGTAGCGAGTCGCACGAAACGGTGACCCTGTCGAGGCCGGCGCCGGCCAGCGCGGCGGCCTCCTTCGCGAGCAGGAATCCGTTCGTCGTCATCGAGATGTCCAGCTGGGGGTCGACGTCCCGGAGCTTGCGGACCAGATGGTGGACATCGCGCCTTACGAGCGGCTCGCCCCCGGTGACCTTGATGGAGCGGACGCCGAGGTCGACGAGGATCCGGGTGAGACGCTCGATCTCCTCGAAGCTGAGCAGCGCCTCGCGGGGCATCCACGGCAGCCCCTCGGGGGGCATGCAGTAACGGCAGCGGAAGTTACAGCGATCCGTCACGGAGATGCGGAGGTCGGTCGCGACACGCCCGAAGCCGTCGATCAGAGAGCCGGTTGCCCCCTCAGATGCCGGGACGTGAGCGTCGTCGTCCATGTCATTCATCCTCTCACGGGCGGCGCCGGTAGAGGGGGGCGTTCGCATCATCGACCGGGCGGTCCGATGACGTTATCCTGCCGCCGTGAAGGTACTGATCTTAGGAGGCGACGGCTACCTCGGGTGGCCCACGGCGATGCATCTCGCTCAGGCGGGGCACGATGTCGCGGTCGCCGACAACCTCCTGCGACGCAACATGGTCACCGAGCTCGGAACGAACTCCCTGACGCCGATCCAGCCCCTCCATGATCGAGTAACCGTGTTCAAAGAGCTGACGGGGCACGAGATCCGCCCCTTCTTCGGGGACCTGATCGACGGCCAGTTCGTCGACGAGGTCTTCTCCGAGGTCCGACCCGACTCCGTGATCCATTATGGCGAGCAACCCAGCGCTCCCTACTCGATGATCGATCGCAGGCACGCAGTTGCGACCCAAAGGAACAACGTTGAAGGCAACCTGAACGTCCTCTACGCGATGCGCGATCTAACTCCACAGGCTCACCTCGTGAAGTTGGGCACGATGGGCGAGTACGGCACCCCGAACATCGATATCGAGGAAGGTTTCATCGAGATCGACCACAAGGGCCGGAAGGACACGCTTCCCTTCCCGAAGCTTCCGGGATCGATGTATCACTTGTCGAAGGTCCATGACTCCCACAACATCCACTTCGCGTGTCGTATCTGGGGTCTCGCTGCCACCGACCTGAATCAAGGCGTGGTCTACGGCATCCGCACCGAAGAGACGGCTCTCGACGAGCGCGTTTGCACGCGCTTCGACTACGACGAGGTCTTCGGCACGGTCCTGAATCGTTTCTGCGTCCAGGCGGTGGTCGGACATCCCCTAACGGTCTACGGCAAGGGCGGTCAGACGAGAGGCTTCCTCAACATCATCGACACGCTGCAGTGTGTGCGCCTGGCGGTCGAGAATCCTGCCGCAAACGGAGAGTTCCGCGTGTTCAATCAGTTCACCGAACAGTTCTCCGTCAATGAGCTAGCGGAGATCGTTCGTCGCGTGAGCGGGGGCATGGGGATCAACGTAAGCGTCGAGTCGGTCCCGGATCCCCGCATCGAGGCCGAGGAGCATTACTACAACGCGGCGCACACGAAGCTTGTTGAGCTGGGGCTTGACGCTCACCCGCTTACGGACGACGTCGTGAGTCACATGATCGAGACCGTCGCACGCTACAAGGACCGCATCCTCATCGGGCCCATAGCCCCGAAGACGCGCTGGGACCCGCGCTCCTAAAGAGCCTCCGTGAGGAGGAAGCAGTAGAGCCAGCGCTCGAAGTCGAGTGAGCGGTGGAGGCCCGGGTCCATCACCCGGATGCGTCGATCGCGTCGATGAGGGCATCCGCCACCGCGCCCGTGGGCGTCGGCTCACCGGTCCCGGACATGTCGGAGGTGCGGATGTCCTTTCGACCGAGGACGCCCTGGACGGCTCTCTCGAGGACTCCGGCCGCAGCGGCTTCGCCGAGGTGCCGGAGCATGAGCCCGGCGGAAAGGATCATCGCGATGGGGTTGGCGAGACCCTTGCCCGCGATATCGGGGGCCGAGCCATGCGTGGGCTCGAACACGGCGTATTCCTTGCCGAGGTTCATCCCCGGCGCGAATCCGAGACCGCCGATCAGACCGGCGCAGAGATCCGAGATGATGTCGCCGTAAAGATTGGGCAGCACGATCACGTCGAGTTCCGCGGGGATCCAGGCCAGCCACATCGCGAGCTCATCAACGTGCATGTCTTCGAATCCGACATTGCGGTAGCTCTCGGCGAGTCGTAACCCCGTCTCCAACCAGACCCCGTCGGAGAACTTCATGATGTTCGCTTTGTGACCGAGCGTCACCTTTCGACGCCGTTCCCTCCGCGCGTACTCGAAAGCGAACTCCACGATCGCCTGCGTGGCCGACACGGAGATCGGCTTGACGGAGACGCCGGCGTCTTCCCGGAGCTCGTATCCGTGCATGTACTTGAGGTAGCCGCGCAGCTTGTTGACCTCGGCGGAGCCCATCTCGAACTCGATGCCCTCGTAGAGGTCCTCCGTGTTCTCGCGCACGACCACCAGGTCGATGGCCTCGAAATGGGAGGGAACGCCCGGGAGCAGGCGGCACGGGCGAACACTGGCGAACAGGTCGAGCTCCTGGCGGAGGGTTACGTTGACCGAACGGAACCCCGTTCCGACCGGCGTCGTGATGGGGCCCTTGAGGGCCGTCCCGTTCCGCCGGATCGATTCGAGGACGTGCTCTGGGAGCGGGGTCCCGTGCTGATCGAGGACCGACGCGCCCGCCTCGTGCACCTCCCATTCGATCCCGACCCCCAACGCATCGACGACGCGGGTCGTCGCGTCCGATACCTCCGGACCGATCCCGTCGCCTCTTATGAGCGTCACGGTTGGCATCGGCCAACCCTAGTCGCCACCAGGAACCGGCTCCCGCACGAGCGGCGGGTTGTGGATTCGGACCCAGGATTTTGACAGGCTGGGCTCCCCGGCTCGTCATTCCGCGACCGACCACAGCGAGGAGCACGTTGAACATCGGAAGCGTTCCCACTCCCTGCGCGCGCGTGAGAAGGGCTGGGTCGGGATGAGCCGGCCTCCGCTCCTCGTCGTCGCGCTGGGCGGGAACGCGATGCAGGATCCCTCCGGCGACGACACCGTCCCCGCTGATTTCGCCCGCACGATGGAGACCGCCCGCACTGTCGGCGATCTCGCCGTCTCGGGGGAATGGCGTCTCGTGATCACGCACGGCAACGGTCCGCAGGTGGGCAATCATCTCTTGCGCAGCGAGCTTGCACACGAGCACGGCCACCTTCCGCCTCTTCCGCTCGACGTCTGTGTGGCCGACACTCAAGGCGGCCTGGGCTACATGCTGCAGCAGTCGCTCGTGAATGCACTTCACGAAGCCGGAGCGCCGGCGGTCGTCGCTGCGCTCGTAACCCAAGTGGTTGTCGATGAGAACGATCCGGCGTTCTCGAAACCCTCCAAGCCGGTGGGGGAGATGATCGGCGAGGAGCGCGTCGACGACCTCCGGCAGCGGGGATGGACTCTCGAGGAGGATCCACACCGCGGAGGGTGGCGCCGGGTCGTGGCGTCGCCGGATCCGAAAGAGATCGTGGAGGCCGGCGCGGTCGCAGCGCTCGTCGATGAGGGAGTCATCGTGATCGCCGGCGGAGGCGGTGGCATCCCGGTGGTCCAGCAGACCGACGGGACGTTGGTGGGAGCTCCCGCGGTCGTCGACAAGGACCTTGCCAGCGCATTGCTCGCTTCGGACCTCGGCGCGGATGCGTTCTTGATCCTGACCGATGTCGACCGCGCCTTCGTGGGCTTCAAAACCGCGACGGAGAAGGCCATCGACCGGATGACGGTGTCCGAGGCGCGCGTCCACCTGGGCGACGGCCAGTTCCCGGCGGGAAGCATGGGTCCGAAGGTGGAGGCCCTGTGCCGGTTCGTGGGATCAACCGGCGGACGCGGCGTCCTCACGTCGATCCCCAACGCACGCGCCGGCCTGGCGGGCGAGGCGGGAACGACGATCGCTCCTGCTTGAGATCCAGTGACCTGCGTCATGGCGTCATCCATGCCCCTGGACGGAGGCTGGGTCGATGCAACCGATGGCGACCGTCACCGCCTTCGCCGCGACACTCCTCGTGATCGCGGGGGCCCCGGCCACAGGCGCGGCGTTGCCGCCCTCTCTCTTCCTTACTCCGCCGGTGGACTCGGTGATCACACGCTACTTCGAGCCTCCCGAGAGTGACTACGGGCGCGGTCACCGCGGGATCGATTACGGCGTCGTGCCGGGGGTGAAGGTCCGTGCGTCGGCCGCCGGGATCGTCTCGTTCGCCGGTCAGGTGGCGGGCGCGAACGCCGTGACGCTCGATCATGGCGGCGGCGTCGAAACCACATACACGAGGCTGGGCATCATCTCCGTCCTCCAGGGGATGAGGATCGATCAGGGCCATTTCGTCGGAACCTCTTCTGCGGCACACCCCGGGGAGTGGGCCGGTCTCCATTTCGGGGTGAAGGTCCACGATCGCTACGTCGACCCACTCACCTATCTGGGGCCTGTGGATGTGTCCGAAGCGATCCGCCTGGCTCCGACCGTGGAGGATCTGGAGGGTGAAGTCGACACGCTAACGGTGGTGTCGTCGGGACGCGCCGGCACGCACCATCGCGCATGCGCTCCGACTCCTCGGACGCGCGGACTCCCTCGGCCCCCCAACGACAACATCGCGGTGTCGATCGCCGGACTGAACAGCAGCACGAAAAGCGGTACGCCTGATCTATTCAGGTCCGGCGCCGGCGCGGTGGCCCTCGGCTACCCACCCGAGCGCATCTACCGGTACTCCTACCGGGGGACCGCCGGCCGCGATCTGCACCGGCCCTACTCGGGGCTCGACACGCAAGGCGACCTGCGGTCGGCCGCGCGTCGCTTGATGGACCTTCTGCGTGCGATCGGACGTCACCATCCGGGCGCACGCGTCGACCTCATCGCCCACTCGCAAGGCGGCATCGTGGCGCGCGCCGCACTCGAGATGATGGCGACCGCTTTCGATCCGGCCCTACCATCGATCGCGCATCTCGTGACTCTGGCAACGCCGCACGAGGGCGCCCCTCTGGCGGCGCTTCTCGAGGATCTCCGAACCAGGACCCTGACGGGCAGGCTGGCTCTCTCGGGACTGTCCAGGGCGTTGCGGGGCGGCGGCCCGTTGCCGGATCCCGGAGCGATCGCCGTGAAGCAGCTCGTTCCCGGCTCGGATCTGCTGAACGACCTAGCCGCTGAGGACATCACCTACGGGACGCGCGTTCTCGCCCTTGGTATCGCGAACGATCTGATCGTCCCGGCGGATCACTCGGACTATCCCGGCAAGGTCAGCAGGATCGTGGGGCCCGAGGGCGCGTTCGGCCACGATGCGCTCATCGGGTCCGTCCGGGCACTGGCGAAGGCGCACGCTTTTTTGAGGGACGCCGCGCCCCCGTGCGAGTCGTCGGCCGATCGCCTCGGGCCTCTGGCGGGAGGTTTCATCTCGTTCTCGGAGAGGCGGGCGGTGGACCTGTATTCGGAGGTCGAGGGCGCCCTCGGCGGGCGCCTGTGGCGCGGCTTGAAGCGGGCGGATCGCGCGCTCGGTTCGCCGGCGAAGCGAGTGGGGCGGGCCGTGGGGGCCGGGGGGCGCTGGGCGAGAGACCTTCTGGAGGACCTGTCGCGCCTACCGGGGCGCTTCGGGCGCCTCGTGACCACAGGGTCGGCCGGGACGGAATGAGGGGAAAAAAAATGAGCCCCCTCCGCCGGGGGGGATGGCGGATGACGGAGGGGGCTCGGGTCCCGGGCGGGGGATCAGATCCCGGGGCGTCCTCTTATGCTTGTGATGTACCCACATTGTGATTCTTTTCACATGCGTCGGCAAGCCAGTGTGAGCCCAGATTCGGGGCGTCCGTTTGTGCACCAGGTACAAAGCCCCTCCCCGGGGGTGGGGCCGCCTAGGATGGCCCCATGGTGCTGAACAGGCTTCCCTTCGACTCGCCCGGTGCGGAGGGCGAATTCGAGCGGGTCGAGGTCCACCGGAGCTCCCGCCGCAAGAAGACGATCTCGGCCGAGATCGTCGGCGATGTCCTGGTGGTCTCGGTGCCCGAGCGCATCTCGAGGGCCGAGGAGCAAGAGTGGGTCGCCCGGATGACGGGCCGGATGTCCGAGCGGAGGCGGAAGGAACGTCTGAACGCCGAAGGGGACCTGGCTCAGCGCGCGGTCGAGCTGGCGGATCGCTACCTGGACGGCATCCGGGCCTCGGACATCGCCTGGGTCGAGACGCAGAGGTCGCGTTGGGGCTCGTGCTCGCCCGACGACGGGACCATCCGCCTATCGCTGGCCCTGGCCGCGTATCCGGCCTGGGTCCGGGACTACGTGATCGTCCACGAGCTGGCTCACCTCGTCGTTGCCGATCACTCCGATCGGTTCTGGGCTCTCGTCGAGCGCTACCCGCTGACGGAGCGGGCGCGCGGATTCCTTATCGCGAAGGGGATGGAAGAGGGCTGAGCGTGCAGGTCAACCAGCGATCGTCTCGACGACCGGCCAGATCAGATCGGCCAGATCAAGAGGCGCGATCGTCTCGACGATCGCGCAGATCAAGCGTGCGCCAGAACAGGATCTCGGGAACACCCACGCGCTCCAGCATCCCCACCGCGAGGGCGGCGCGGACACCCGCTCCCGCCGCTACAACGACCCGCTCCTGGTCGGTGAGCTCGTTCGCGCGGCCCCAGAGGTGTTCGATCGGGATGCGCGCCCCGGGATCCGAGACCTGTGCGCCCGGGTCGCCGACGTCCAGGACGAACGCATCCGGGGGAGCGGGTCCCGAGACGATCTCCGTCGAGACGGGTGTTCCGTTCTCGGCCGCCCAACCGTTGATCGCATCGCTGACGTAGCCGACCACGGTGAAGCCCTTGCCGCGCAGCGATGACGCAGCATTGTTGAGATCGCCCGCGCCGAGATCGAGCAACAACAGCGCCGAATCCAGTGGAAGGCAGTCGCGCGCCCGGGACGGCATGCCCGGCCCGAACTCGTACAACAACTCGATAGTGCCCGGGATATGGACGTCGAGGTACTCCCCCACGGGTCTGAGGTCGATCGGCGTGGCCCCCTGAGCCATCTCCGCCGCCGCCTCGTCGTACGGGAGCTCTCTCAACGAGGTCCTGATCGCCATGCGCGTACCTATACCAGACGAAGGGGATCGATACTGGAACGATGGCACCCGGGATCATGATCGCGTTGCTCGTCGTGCCGATCGCCGAGCTGTGGGTCATCCTGCAGGTCGCCGATCGGGTCGGCGTGCTCAATACGATCGGCTTGCTCATCCTCGTTTCGATACTGGGAGGATGGTTGTTGAAGCAGCAGGGGGCGGCCACGTGGCGGCGGCTGCAAGAGACCCTGCGCAGGGGCCAGATGCCGACGGTCGAGGCGATCGACGGGGCCCTGATCCTCTTCGGTGGTGCGCTCCTGCTCACCCCAGGCTTCTTGACCGACCTGGTCGGGCTGGCGCTGATCTTCCCGCCGACGCGAGCGAGCCTCAGGGGCGTGTTCCGCAGATTCGTGAAGAAGAGCGCCGGCCGACGCTGGCAGGTGATCGAGAGTCGAGGCCCGACGGCGCGCGTGGTGAAGGTGGAGAGGTCGACCCGGCCTAGGGGCTCGACTCCTCCCGAGTCGACTCGGCTGCCGCCTTCGTCTGGGGATCCGGCCGAGGATCCCGAGGTCGATTCTCGGGATAGCCGCTGACCGGGCCCACTTTGCCCTGCTCCGGGTACGCCGCATCGCTGTACTCCTGGGGTGATCTCTGGTGCGAATTGATCCGGACCCGAAGCTCCTCGGGATACTCACCGGTGTGCACCGGAACGCCGAGCGACTTCGCGGCGCGCTCCGCTTCCTCGACCGAGTGAAGAACCCAACGCTCCCAGGCTCCGTCCGGAGCGACCAGGACCAATTGAGCGTCGTGCAGCCCGATGCGCACGATGACGGCTTCGGTGCCGTCGCCGTGCATCCGAACGTAGTCGCGCGGGCGTTTGGCGCGCGTACGCCGGGTTGGTTCGGGTGTGTTCTCGAAGGGCCAGGCGCGTTCCACTCGAAGCCTCACTCCAGGTAGCGCGATCAGTTCGCGGAGCGTAGCAGGGCTAGATGACCAGGCCCCCGTCGACGCACAGCACCTGCCCGGTGATGATGTTCGACTCGTCGCTCGCGAGGAACACGAACGCCGGAGCGATCTCTTCCGGCGTCCCGTAGCGGCCCAGCGCGAACCGCGCCAGTCGTCGCTTGGCGACCTCTGGGTCCTCGAGCAGCGGCTCGGTCATAGCGGTCAAGGCGGCGGGGGCGATCGCGTTGACGTTGATGGCCAGCCCGCCGAGCTCCTTGGCCCACGTCTTGGTGAGTCCGACGATCCCCATCTTTGCTGCGGCGTAGTTCGATTGACCCACGGAGCCGATCAACCCCGAGGCGGAGGTCACGTTGATGATCTTTCGGTGACGGGGCTCGCCGGCGTCCACCTCCTGTTTGGCTGCATCGCGCCAGTGACGTACGACGGCGCGTCCGCAGGCCCAGGTCCCCTTCAGATGGACCTCGATCACTGCGTCCCATTCTTCCTCCGACATCTTGTGGATCATCCGGTCGCGCAAGATGCCGGCGTTGTTCACGAGGACGTCGACGTCTCCGAAGGCTTCGAGGGCGGTCGCCAGTACCGCATCCGCCGAGGCGACCGACCCGATGGGATCGTGGTTGGCCACGGCCTCCGCTCCGGTCGAGCGAAGAGTTTCGACCGCGGCGTCGGCGGCGTCGGCGGCGGCATCGTTGACCACCACACGGGCGCCTTCGGCGGCGAAGGCCGTGGCGATGGCGAGCCCGATCCCGGCCCCCGCGCCGGTGACGATGCAGACCTTATCGGTGAGTCTGTTGGACATTGGTGTCTCGGGCATGGCTCAGCATCCTATCCAGGCAACCCGCATCGTTTGCGGAACGAAAACCCTTATGTAGGGTTGCCATATGCCGGAGGAGAAAACGACACCACTCACGCAGGATGCGTTCGATCGATTGAAGGCGGAGCGCGAATTCCTCGAGGGCGAGGGCCGACAGAGCATCATCGAGGCGATCGCCACCGCGCGCGCCCATGGCGACCTCAGCGAGAACGCCGAGTATCACGCCGCCAAGGACCAGCAGGGGATGCAGGAAGCGCGCGTGCGTCAGCTTCGCCAGATGCTCGAGAGCGCGGAGATCGTCAAGGGGGACGACTCCGGTGTGGCCAAACCCGGGATGCTCGTGACGATCAAGTACCAAGACGACGACGAGACCGAGACCTATTTCCTCGGCCTGCGCGAGGAGAAGGGCGGGGAGTTCGACGTGCTCACCCCCGAGTCGCCCATCGGGAAGGCGCTCTTGGGGCGGTCGGCCGGTGAGGCCGTCGTGGCCGAGGTTCCATCCGGCGCGCTGAAGGTGCAGATCGTCGACGTCCGCTCGCCCTAGCGGACGCGCCGCCCCCGACGCCACACACCCTTGATCGACGTTAGCGACCTCGGGTCGTCGAGAGGGGCGACCGCCACCAGGTCCGCGTCCCTTCCCGGAGCTATCGCGCCGGTCCGCTCGAGCTTCAGGTACTCGGCCGAAGAGGTCGTGGCCGATCGGATGATGTCCATGAGGCTCATGCCGGCTGCGAACAGGGCATCGACCTCGCGCCGGTCGATGCCCGGCTTCGGACCTTCGTTGCCGAGATCGGTCCCGTACACGACCCGGCCCCCTGCGGCGAGGAATCGCGTTGTGTTGTCGGTCGCGACGCTCAGGTCGTCGAAGCGTACGGACAGTGTCGGCACGATCGTGACGTCTTCCTCGACGAGCCGGGAGATGACCTCATCCGGGATGATCTCGTTGCCCATGAGCATGTGGGCGAGCTCGTCGATCCCGGCGTCGAGAGCCTTCATCAGTTCATCTAATCCATGGATATGCCCCGTGACGCGAGCGCCGCGGTCGTGTGCTGCCGTGACGATCGCCGCGAGTTCGGCTGCTCCGAGAGTGGGGCCGGCGGGTGGATTCAACGCGATCTTCACCATGCTCGCGCCGTGCACGAGCTGGCGGTCCACAGCCTTGTGTGCGTCCTGCGTCGATGCAACCTCGTAGCCGGTTCCAGGCGGTGCCCAGGCCGCTCGCGTCGGATAACCACCCGGTGCCGTGAGCATCTGACCGACCGCGATGATGCTGGGCCCGTCGAAGTCCGCCGCCGCCGATCGATCGACCAGGGGCCAGATCTCGTCGGGGGGCCAGGCCAGGTCGCGGACGGTCGTAACCCCACCCCACACAACGTCTCGTGGGGAGAAGAACCCGATGTGGACGTGAGCATCGATGAAGCCGGGGATGAGCGTCGCCCCTGCGACCTCGACCTCCGACCCCTCGGACGCGATGGTCGAGGAGGGCCCCACGCCCGCTATCCGGCCATCGTGGATGACGACCGACGCGTCGTCGATCGGGGTCAGGTCGGTTCCGATCAGCGCGCTCGCGGCGCGGATCGTATGGGTCGTGGCGGTCACGGATCCAAGGCTCCCCGTTGTCGGCTTCGCGCGCAAGCGCGGCCATGGGGTAGAACTCGTACATGAGGGCCGTACCCACGCGCTCCACCGTCGCCACATTCGCCGCGCTCGCGCGCGGCGCCCTGGGCCCGAGCTACTCGCCCGAGGTGCCGCAGCGGATGCTGGCGATGCTCGGCCAGGTCGCATCGGAGGCCGAGGCGAACCAGCTCGTAGGGGCCCTGCGGGTTGCGGATTCACGTGCCGGCGCTCTGGTGATGACCGGCCGGCCCGTGCCCGTCTCCTGGCTCGACGGGCGGGAAGCTGAGGCCGTTATCTCTTCCTGGCGCACGAGTCCCATCCCCCAACAGAGACAACTGGTGGATTCGGTGCTGGCCCTCGCGCTGGCGTCGGCCTACGGGCACCCGGGTCCTGGGTGGGACCGCATGGGTTACCCCGGCCCGCTGAACGTTGCGGCGTCGGGATCCGCACGGCTCGAGCCGCTCGATATCCACGATGAGTCCGAGCTCGATTGCGACGTGGTCGTCGTTGGTTCGGGGGCCGGAGGTGGGTGCGTGGCCGCGGAGCTGGCCGGGGCGGGATTCGACGTGATCGTGGTCGAGAGGGGCCGGTACTTCCACGAACGCGACTTCCACCACCTGGAAGGCGATGCGTTGCGCGACCTCTACCTGTACGGGGCCACGCTCGCTACCGTTGGGGGCGCGGTCAGGATCCTGGCCGGCTCGGCCCTGGGCGGCGGGACGCTGGTCAATTACTCGACCTCGTTCAAGACCCCGGATCACGTCCTCCGGGAGTGGTCCGCGCAGTCGGGCATCGAGGCGTTCGCGTCGGGCGAGTTCGAGCAGTCGCTCGATACTGCCGCGGAACGACTGGGCGTCAACACCGACTCGAGCGCGGCAGGGCGGCGCGACGAGGTGATGGAGGAGGGCCTCAAGAAGCTCGGGTGGCATGTGGATCTCCTCCCACGCGCGGTGCGCGGCTGCGCCCAGGACGAGCAGTGTGGTTACTGCGGTTTCGGATGTCGCCTGGGCGCGAAGCAGTCGTCCATGCGCACGTACTTAGAGGATGCTGCGGGCGCGGGTGCGCGCATCGTCGTTGGCGCCCATGCCCGCAGGGTCCTCGTCGCCGATGGTCGGGCGTGCGGCGTCGAGTTGGATGTCGAGGGCCGAGCCGTCAAGGTGGCGGCGGGCGCGGTGGTGGTTGCGGCCGGCGCGATAGAAACGCCGGCTCTTCTCCTTCGCTCCAGAGTGGGCGGCGAGGTGGGGAAGCATCTCCGGCTGCACCCCGGCACGGGTGTCCTCGGGCTGTTCGAGGACGAGGTCAGGCCGTGGGAAGGCACGCTTCAAGCCCGCTATTCGAGCGAGTTCCGGCATTGGGACGACAACTACGGGCCCATCTTCGAAACCGTCCCCGTTCACCCCGGTGCAGCAGCAGCCGCGTTCCCCTGGGTGTCGGCCGAGCACCATCGGCGCTTCATGACTGAGTACGGGCGGGTGGGGCTGGTCGCTGTGCTCCCGCGCGACCGGAGCTCAGGCAGGGTCCGGATAGGTCGAGATGGCAACCCGCGCGTGCACTACAAGCTAGCCGCCGACGACGAGCGACGTATCGGGCGGGGAGTGATGAATGCAGCCCGGGTGATGGAGGCGGCGGGCGCGTATGAGGTGTGCTCGCTCCACGACGGCTATCTGGGGTACCGGCCCGACGAGCCGGGGGGTCACGACGAGTGGGCGGCCGCGACCGCGTCGGCGGGCTACGCGAAGAAGGCCACCCTCGTCTCGTATCACCAGATGGGTTCCTGCCGGATGGGGATCGATCGCGCGTCGTCCGCGGTGGACGCGTCGAATGAGTCGCATGAGGTCAAGTCGTTGTACGTGGCCGACTCATCGTGCTTCCCGACCGCTTCCGGGGTCAATCCGATGCTGACGGTCTACGGCATCGCGCATCGAGCCGCGAAGAAGATCACCGAACGCCTCGGCTGATCTTGAAAGGTTTCGTGGCGCGGTTCGTTCTGACCTTGATCGCGGCAACCGTCGCGCTCGTTGCGATGGTCGGGATCGAGATCGTCCTGGCGGTGAAGAGGGAGTACCTGGCAACCGAGCCCGCGCTCGAGATCGGTGGAACGTTCGGCTCCTCGTCGGACCCACCGCTGACCTTCGCCGTCCTGGGGGACTCGACGGCTGCAGGCGTGGGAGTGAGTCGTGCGGATCATGCCTACGCAACGCTTTTGGCGGAACGGCTGGCTGCGGACGGGCGGCGTGTTCGGCTGCTCGCCTTCGGCATCTCCGGGGCCCGCATCGGCGATGTGTTGCGCGAGCAAGTGCCCCAGGCGATCGAGGCGGAGCCGGATCTGGTGTTCGTAGGTATCAGCGCCAACGACGTGACGCACCTCACCTCTCTGAACGACGTTAAAGCCGACGCTTCGGTCATCGTCGAGCGCCTGCGTACAACGGGCGCCACGGTGGTGGTAGCCGGGGCGCCGGACATGCGCGCCGCGGCGTGGCACGAGCCGCTCCGATCCCTCGCCGGCTGGCGAGGTCGCGCCGTTGCGGCGGCGGTCGAGGACGGCGCTCGAGCGGCGGGCGCGACGACCGTTCCCCTCGCCGAGAGGACCGGGCCCTATTTCGCGCGCGATCCAGAAGAGGCATACGGAGACGACGACTTCCATCCGGGAGTGGGCGGGTACCGAGCGTGGGCCGATGCCATCTATCCCGAACTGGTAACAGCGCTGGCGCGCTGACATCGCCATACCGAACCGGCCCGCGCGGGGGCCGACATGGGTACCCTCGTGCGATGTCAATGAGCCTGGACGACCTCATCGAGGCAGCGGACCTGAATGGTTTGCTCCGCGCGGTTGATGGGCTCTGCGAGCGCCACGCCTGGGAAGACCTCGTCGAGCTGGCGGATCGCTGCGAAGAAGCGCTCGAGCGCGGGAAGCAACTGTGGCCGATCGCGATGCACATCGACTACAGGCTCGCTCTGGAAGCGCCGGGGGACTACGCGGCGGGCGTGGTCCATCCGGAGTTGAGCCGGTTCGCTCTCGGCCCCCTTACGGAAGTGGCCGCGTCGACGCATTCATGGGCCGAGCTCGCTCCTCACCTCGAGACTCCCCAGGCCGCGGCTTACGTTGCCCAAGAACGGGTCCTGCGCGGTGAACGGCTCGATGGTGACAACCGCGCTCACCCGGAGGTGCTGGATCTTCCGCTGCACCTCGAGCCGTGGGAGCCGACCTACGCGCTGGCGACCTTTCGCACCGACCACGTCGAAGTGGCGGAGCCATGGGATCCGCGCGCCCCTATGGAAGAGCAGGCTCCACAACAGGGGCAGCCCATCGAGGATCAGGAGCTCGAAAGCACCCTTCTCGATCTGGTCACCCCCTGGACCGCGGAGTCGAACGGGGCTGCGCGCGTCGCGATCACCGAGGGCCGGGCACCCGGTGCCATCGCTCACCTCGCGTTCGACTCGATCCGCATCGGTCCGCTCGAAACCTCGGAGGCGATCCAGCGGATGGCGTGGGCGGCTGCCAGCGGGGGTGCGCACGGGCGACGGCGCGGAGCCGCTCTGGGGCGATTCATGTCCTGGTACGGCGCCGCGCTGATGATCGGGCTCGCGTGGCCCGTCGAGCCCGATGTTCTCGGGGATGCCTTGGGTGCCCTGCGCTGGTTCAGATGGGACGAGGGCCACGCCGAGAAGGGATGGGTCCTTCGTATCGCGGTCGAGCACCCGGAGGATGGCTGGGCCGCGGCCATCGCGGCGACGGATCTCCTGGAGGAGGACGAAGAAGAGGACTAGGGCTAGAACTAGCCGCCCAGGCTCCCTCCCGGGTCCAGGTCCACGACCTCGAGCCCGTCGACATCGCCGGCCTCCCGGCGGAGGTCCTCGGGGGTCCCCACCAGCACCGGAAAGGTCCCGAAGTGCATGGGGACCACCGTTTTCACGTCCAGCAACCGGACGGCTTCCGCCGCGGAGCGCGGGCCCATCGTGTAATGGTCGCCGATCGGCAACAGGGCGATGTCTGGTTCCAGAAGACGCCCGATGATGGCCATGTCGCTGAAGACCGCCGTGTCACCGGAGTGATAGAGCTTGAAGCCGTCGGCGAGCTCGACGACGAAACCCGCGGCCTCGCCGCCGTACAGAACCTGATCGCCATCGGTGATCCCACACGAATGAACGGCGTGCACCATGTGGGCCTTCACGCCGGCGACCTCGACCGTCCCTCCCTTGTTCATGTCGATGGTGTTCTCGACCCCTTTCGAACCGAGCCACGTCGCGGTCTCGGCGATCGCCACCACCTGGGGGGAGGTCGCCTTCGCTATCTCGACCGCGTCCCCGATGTGGTCGAAGTGAGCGTGCGTGATGAGCATCGCGTCCAGCGATCCGAGGTCTTTCAGCTCGTCCGGGCACGCGGGATTGTTCTGCACCCAAGGATCGATGAGGATGCGGGCGTCACCGGTATCGAGCAAGAACGTCGCGTGACCGAGCCAGGTGAGCTTCACTCCATCGGGAAGTTGCGCCATTCGACCCTCCTTGCGTTAGAGACCCATGGTCTTGGCGATTATGTACCGCTGGATCTCGGACGTCCCCTCGACCAGGGTGAGGATGCGAACCAGCCGGTAGATCCGTTCGAGCGGAAGTTCGCGCATCCATCCCATGCCGCCGTGGACCTGGATCATTCGGTCGACGACCCGGTTGACCATCTCGGTGGCGTAGACCTTGACGATCGACGATTCCTGTATGACCGAGTCGCCCCCGTCGTACTTGGCGGCGCACTCGTACGTCATCAGCTTCGAAGCCTTGATCTCGATCAGAGAATCGACCAGGTGCCCCTGGATGTACTGGTTCTTCCCGATCGGCCGGCCGAAGGCCTCGCGGTCCTTCGCGTACTGGAGCCCGAGAGACAAGCAGTAGTCGGCGATGCCGTTGCACATCGCTCCGATGGAGAGACGACCCATGGCAAGGAACTGCATCGCGGCGTAGAAGCCCATCCCGACCGCGGCCGTGCCACCCAGCACCTGCTCCTCGGACACCCTGCAATCCTCGAACAGCAGCTCGAACTGGCCCTCTCCCTCGAGCATCCCGACCTGGCCGCGGCCAACGTTGAACCCGGGGGTACCTCGCTCGACGATGAAGGCCGTGATGCCACCCTGGGCCTTCTTCTCGCGGTCGTTCGCTGCGAACACCAGCGCGAAGTCCGCGTGTTTGCCGTTCGTGATGAAGTGCTTCGTTCCGTTGAGGATCCAATCGCCGCCGTCTTTGGTGGCTGTTGTCTTGATGTTCTGCGCATCCGAGCCTGCGTCCGGTTCCGTCAGCGCGAAGCACATCGACTTCTCCGCCGACACCAGCGGAACGAGATACTTCTTCTTTTGCTCGTCGGTGGCGGATAGCAATACCCCCGTCGGCCCCTCCGGGCCGTAGGTGGCGAACGCCGCGAGCCTGCACCCGCTCCGGGCGGCGGCCTCGCGCAGCAGGACCATCCCCAGCTGTGGCAGATCGCTTCCGCCGAGGTCCTGGGGAAAGTCGGCGGCGTAGAAGCCGAGCTCGGCCGAGCGCCGGCGCACGCGGTCTCGAAGGTCGATGGGGACCTCGTCCTTCTCCCGCTCCAACTCACGCTCTTCGAGGGGGCGTAGCTCCCGATCGATGAAGTCCTCGACGCCGCGCTGTAGCTCCGCGTACTCGGTGGGGATCTCGAAGTTCACGGCCTCAGGTTAAGCGGTTCCTCGGGGGCCCGGGCCCGGAAGACGGGCAACCATCGCACCGCCCTGGTCGTCTTGTTTCATGATGAGACCGGTTGAGATGGAGCGATACGGGACGTCCGGAGGCGGTGGGGGTTTGCTGGAGCGAGCGAACGCCGAGCGGGACCGCGAGGTTGCCGCGCTCTTTGACCGGCACTACGTCCCGATGTGCCGGCTCGCCTTCGTGATCCTGGGCGACCACGCGCTCGCAGAAGAGATCGTGATGGAGGCGTTGTTGAAGACGTTTGCGGGATGGGGACGGTTGCGCGAGATCGATAGAGCGGACGCCTACCTCCGCCGAGCCGTCGTGAACCTGTGCCGGTCCAGGATCAGACGCAAGATGATCGAGGCGCGCGTCAACTCTGAAGCGAAGGGGCGAGCGTCGAGACCTGCGCCGGACTGGGACCAGGAAGCTCACGAGACCAACCGGCTCGTGATGGAGGCGATCAGAGGTCTCCCCGAGCGGCAGCGGGCGGCGATCGTCCTGCGCTACTACGACGACCTGCCCGAATCGCAGATCGCAGAGGTGCTCGACTGCTCTGTCGGCACCGTTAAGTCGCAGCTGTCCAAGGCGCGCGCCAAGCTCGGGGCCGCTTTGGAGACCACCATGTCGGGAGGGATGTCGTGAACGAGCTCGACGAGACGCTCGGCCGGGCGTTGCAGGACACGGCCGCGCGCTATCACCCCGGCGAGATCGCTGCGGCACGGGAGCGGTTCGCTCAGCGCAGGCGTACGCGCAGGCTGGTGCGGAGCGGGGCAACGCTTGCGGCCGTGGCGGCGTGCATCGCAGGTCTGGCGCTACTCGTCGATCCTGAGGTCATCAACACTCAACCGATCCGCCCGGCCTCCGGTTCGTTCATCGCTGTCGGCGACGCTCCGGGAGGCATCGCAATCTTCGACGGAGCCGCATGGATCGTGAACGAAGGAGACGGCACGGTGTCACGCGTCGATGCACAGAGCACGGAGGTAGAGGAGATAGATCTCGGCGACGAGGCGCGTCCACGCTCCATCGCACAGGGTCAGAACGCCGTGTGGTTCACTGACGAGTTCCTGCCGGGCGTCGCGCCCATCGAACCGAAGGAAAGGACCGTTCCCACCTCTTTTCCCGTTGCCGACCCCGGCGCCGACGTGCAGTTCGGCGACGTCATCGTTGGTTCGGGGACCTTGTGGGTCGCTGCGATGTTCGGCGACGAGTCGAGGGTGAGCTCCTTCGACCTCGGCCAGTTCGAGGACAACGGGATGCACGGCTACCTCCCGGGAGGCGAGGGGCTGGTCGAGTTCGCTGTCGGCGACGATCGGGTGTGGGCGGCCTACGGCGACACCGTTGGTCTCTTCGAGGCCCCGCGTGCGGAGTTCGTTGAAGCAACCCAGGTGCCGGGAGCCGGAGATCTCGCCTATGGCGCCGGGACTGTGTGGACGGTCGTCGAGGGGGGAGCCGTAGTGCGGCTAGTGCCGAAGGTTCGGCGTGTCACCGTGGACGACGAGGGCGAGGGGGTTCGGGAGGAAGTCGTCGGCCTGGAGGTTGCGGCCAAGATCGCCGCGAACGCAGAGCCCGGTGCCCGCATCGCTTTCGGTGAGGGATCGGTGTGGGTCGTGTCCGGATCGGACGGCACCGGCGAGCTCGTGCAGATCGATCCCGCCAAGGATGAGGTCGTCGGCCGCTTCCGGCTCTCGGGCGGAGCCTTCTCCGTGGCGGCCGGCGCGGGGTGGCTCTGGGTGACGGACGAGGACGGAGACCGCGTCATGCGCATCGATCCCGAGTCTCCGGGTGGGAGTCCCAGCAGCCCCTGAGCGTCACTCGCAGTGCGGCGCGCCGCACCTCTTAGGATGCAGCGTCTATGGCAATCGATAGGCCGGCCGTCGATCACGTCGCGCGTCTTGCGCGCCTCGACCTCTCCGAGGAGGAGCGCGAGCGCATGAGCGTCGAGCTCGCACAGATCCTTGGCCACGCGGAAGCGATCCAGGAGCTCGAGCTCGACGATATCGAGCCGACTGCGCACGCCCTCCCGTTGCGCAACGTGATGCGCGCAGACGAAGTGCGACCATCGCTGACCCAGGATGAGGCGCTGGCGAACGCGCCGCAGGCCGAGGGCGGACGTTTCCGGGTCCCCAGGATCATCGAGGACGCGTAGTGGTTCATACGTGGACGCCCGCGGCCGAGCTCGGTCGCGCAATGGCATCGGGCGATGCGTCGGCGGAAGAGATCACCACCTCGTTCATCGAGCGCGGTCAAGCCGTGGAAGAGGGGATCCACGCGTACCTTGCGCCGACTTTCGAGCGCGCCCTACGGGAGGCGCGCGCCGCCGACGACAGGCGAACCCGCGGCGAAGCACTGAGCGCGGTCGATGGGATCCCTCTTGCCTACAAGGACGTGTTCGTCACCAAGGGCGTGCCGAGCACGTCCGGTTCGAAGATCCTCGACGGCTGGGTGCCCCCCTACGACGCCACCGTGGTGGCGCGCTGCTCGGAGGCCGGCCTCCCGATGCTCGGGAAGCTCGATATGGATGAGTTCGCGATGGGGTCCTCGGGAGAGAACTCGGGGTTCGGGGGGGCGCGCAATCCATGGGACGCCGAGCGGGTCCCGGGTGGGTCCAGCTCGGGTCCGGCGGCGCTGGTTGCGGCCGGCGGCGCACCGTGGGCCTGGGGGACCGACACCGGGGGGTCGGTCCGCCAGCCCGCGGCGTTATGCGGGATCGTGGGCGTGAAGCCGACCTACGGGCTCGTGTCCCGTTACGGGATGATCGCCTTCGCCTCGAGCCTCGATCAGGCGTCGCCGTTCGCTCGAACCGTCGAAGACGCTGCCATGCTGCTGCAACTGGCCTGTGGCCACGACCCGATGGACTCGACCTCGATACCAGACGACGTTCCCAACTTCCTCGATGGCATCGACGACGGGATCGAGGGCATGCGGATCGGAGTGGTCAAGGAGTTCCAGGGTGAGGGAGCTCAACCTGGCGTGCGGACGCGCGTCGACGAGGCCTACACGCGTCTCGAGAAGCTGGGAGCGAAGCTCGAGGAGATCTCGCTTCCCTCATTCGAGTACGGGATCTCGGCGTACTATTTGATCGCGCCGGCGGAGGCCTCGGCCAACCTGGCTCGATACGACGGGGTCCGCTATGGCTACCGGACGAGTGCCGACGACATCGTGACGATGACGTCACACACCCGTGAGGACGGTTTCGGCGACGAGGTGAAGCGGCGCATCATGCTGGGCACCTACGCGTTGTCGGCCGGGTACTACGACGCTTACTACGGCAAGGCTCTGCGCGTCAGGTCGTTGATCATCCGCGACCTCGAGAAGGCGTACGAGAAGGTCGATCTGATCGCCTGTCCGACCTCGCCCACCACCGCGTTCAAGGTGGGGGAGAGGACCGCGGATCCACTCGCCATGTACCTGTCCGACATCTACACGGTGCCGGTGAATCTCGCCGGCAATGCAGGCATCAGCGTCCCGTGCGGCTTGTCGCCCGACGACGGTCTCCCCGTTGGGCTTCAGCTGATCGCAAAGGCGCTAGACGAACGCACGATGTTCCGAGCCGCTCACGCCTTCGAGCGAGACTTCGGCTGGATCTCTTCCGCCGAGGGCAGGCCACCGCTATGAACGAGGCTCGGACGGGGGCCCGGACGTGAGCACGACGACCTCTGACCTCTACGAAACGACCGTCGGGCTCGAGATCCACGTCGAGCTGTCCACCGCGTCCAAGATGTTCTGCGGATGCAAGGTCGCGTTCGCGGGCGAGCCGAACACGCGCACTTGTCCGGTCTGCCTCGGGATGCCGGGCTCCCTACCGGTGGTCAACGAGCGCGCGGTCGAGTACACGATGAAGATCGCTCTCGCCCTGAACTGTCGGATCGTCGAGCACTCGCTGTTCCACCGCAAGAACTACTTCTATCCGGACATGCCGAAGAACTATCAGATCTCGCAGTACGACTACCCCCTCGGGTCGAGTGGCTTCCTCGAGATCGCGGGTGGCTTCGGCACGACGCGGGTAGGCATCACTCGCGTTCACCTCGAGGAAGACACCGGGAAGTCCCAGCACGTAGGTGGAAGCGGCCGGATCGCGGACTCGGACTACTCCCTCGAGGACTTCAATCGCGCCGGGACGCCCCTGGTCGAGATCGTCAGCGAGCCCGACATCCATTCCGCCGAAGAGGCGCGCGTCTTCGTCACCGATCTTCGCGCGCTGATGGAGACCCTGGGCGTGTCGGATGTGCGTATGGAGGAGGGGTCCATGCGCGTCGACGCCAACGTCTCGGTGCGCCTCAGGGGGGACGCGGGCTATGGCACCAAGGTCGAGGTCAAGAACATGAACTCGATCAGATCGGTGGGCCGTGCCCTCGAGTTCGAGGAGAAGCGTCAGCGCGAGGCATTGAGCGCGGGCGACGAGCTCATCCAGGAAACCCGCCACTTCGACGAGAAGACCGGGACGACGTCGTCGCTGCGGACGAAGGAGTTCGCGTTCGACTACCGGTACTTCCCCGAGCCGGATCTGGTCCCGTTCGAGCCGTCGCAGGAGTGGGTCGAGTCGATCCGGTCGTCGTTGCCGGAGTTGCCCGCCGCGCGACGGGAACGGTTCGTGCGCGACTACGGCCTCGGGGATGCGGACGTTGTGTTGCTAACGACATCCCGAGCGACCGCGGACTGGTTCGAGAGCGCCGCTCGAGCATACGGAGGCGATGCGAAGAAAGTGGTGAACTGGATCATCGCCGACCTCTACGGGCTACTGAACGAAGCCGGCATGGAGTTGCCTCAGTCGAAGATCGCCCCCGAGCAACTGGCCGGCCTCGTGAAGCTCGTCGACGCGGCCACGATCTCGGGCAAGCAGGCCAAGGTCGTTCTAACGGAGATGTTCGCATCCGGGGAAGATGCCGACACGGTCGCTCGTGACAAGGGGCTCGAGCAGATCACCGACTCATCGGCTATCGAGAGCGTCGTCGATGAAGTCATCGGCGAGAATGCGGCCGCCGCCGACAAGGTGCGCGCCGGCAATCTCGGAACCATCGGGTTCCTCGTGGGCCAGGTCATGAAGAAGTCGCGCGGGCAAGCCAATCCCAAGCTCGTGAACGACCTGCTGCGCTCGAAACTGGAGAGCTGAGTTGAGCACGTTAAGCCGCGTCGCTGGTGGTTGGAACGTCGTGCTCGAGATGGCCGCGACGCTGCCCGGCCCCCCTGAAGTCGTGTGGGACCTGATCACCGACTGGGAGCATCAGGACGACTGGATGCTGGAGGCAAGCGACTTCGTGGTCCTGGGCTCGCAGCGAGAGGGGATCGGCGTCGAGGCCGAAGCAACGATCAAGATCGGCGGCGTGAAGACGCGGGACCGGATACGGGTGGTCGCGTGGGAGCCGCTTCGGCTCCTCTCGATCGCCCACGAGGGCTGGGTTGCCGGACGAGGAGAGTTGTTCCTCACCCCGATCGGTAAGGACCGCACCCACATGTTCTGGCGCGAGGAGCTTGAACCTCCCCTGGGCGTGCTGGGCTCGATCGGCCTGACCATCTTCAAGCCGCTGATGGGCCGGATCTTCCGCCGGGACCTGAGGATCCTGGCAGGCCTCACCCGAGCCCGAGCCACCGCCCGAACGTAAGTGGGTGGTGGTGGGCTACTTTCCTGCCGGCGTTGGGGGGTGGGCGCGTAGGGAGAGGGCGCCCTGGTAGATCGTGCGGGCCCCCATGAGGATCAGGAACACGGCGAAGATGTTCTGCAGCGTGTTGGAGTCCGTCGCGAGCGCCAGCGACGAACCGAGTAGTGCGCCGGCCGTTCCTCCGAGCCCGACGAGCGCGGCGTGCTTGAAGGAGACGTAGCCGCGCCCGAGATGGGCGAGGACGCCCACCAGGGCCGTCGGGACGATCACGAGCAACGAGGTGCCCTCCGCGACGTGCTGACTCTCGTCGAGCACCACGACTATGAACGGCACCATCAACAAGCCGCCCCCGACCCCGAACAGGGCCGACAGGATGCCGACCACCAGCCCCGCCACGACCACCAGCGCGATCGTTCCGCCGCTCATGACAGCACCATCTGCAACCCCACCGCGACCACGAGGGCCCCGAACGTCACCTTCAGCAGGCCCTCGCTTGCGCCGGCCATCAGGCGCGCCCCGAGGGGTGCTCCGAGCAGCGCTCCCGCGGCCAGCAGTCCCGCCAGGCCGAGATCGATACTCCCGTCGACGGCGAACCGTCCGGCCCCGACGATGGCGATAGGGACGATGGCGGCCAGGGACGTGGCGTGAGCCTCGTGCTCGCTCAAGCCCGCGAAGGCCGCCAGCAGGGGGACGATCAGGATCCCTCCACCGACCCCGAGCAGTCCGCTCGCCAGGCCGGCCACCAGGCCGATGCCGATCGGGATGGCGACGGTGCGCGCAGAGCCGATCGCGCGCGGAGGATTCAGGAGAGGAGCTCGGCCACGCGTGTGATGCCCTCGACGATGTCGTCGTCGCCGAGGGCGTAGCTGAGACGCATGTAACCGGGAGCGCCGAAACCATCCCCGGGGACCATCGCGACGCGCGCGTGGGTGAGAACGACGTCGGTCAGCGTCAAGGTGTCCGTGATGGGGGTTCCTGCGATCTCGCGCCCGATCACTCCGTCGAAGGAGGGGAAGCAGTAGAAGGCTCCCTCGGGCTCGTAGCACGACACGCAATCGATCTCGTTCAGCATCTTGTGCATCGTGATGCGCCGGCGATCGAACGCAGCGCGCATCTCACCGGCAGCCGACAGATCACCGGTCACGGCCGCAAGCGCAGCCGCCTGGGCGACGTTCGAAACGTTCGAGGTCGTGTGTGACTGGAGCGACGCGGCTCCCTTGATGACGGCGGGGGGCCCGATGACCCACCCCACCCGCCATCCGGTCATCGCATAGGTCTTCGCGACGCCGTTGATGACCAGACAGCGATCCGCAAGCTCGGGCACCAGGACCGGCATGGAATGGAATCGGCTGTCTCCGTAGACGAGGTGCTCGTAGATCTCATCCGTCACCACCCACAGGCCCCGTTCCGCCGCCCATCTGCCTATCGCTTCGATCTCGTCGCGCGGGTAGACGGCCCCGGTGGGGTTCGAGGGAGATACGAACAGCAGCGCCTTGGTCTTGGGAGTAACGGCGCGTTCGAGTTGATCGATCGTGACGCGGAAGCCTGTGGCCTCGGACGTAGGCAGCTCGACGGTAAGCCCGTCGGCGAGCTGGATCATCTCGGGATAGCTGACCCAGTAAGGGGCCGGCACGATGACCTCGTCTCCGGGATCCAGGATCGAGAGGAACGCGTTGTACAGGGCGTGCTTGCCGCCATTGGTCACGAGGACCTGATCCGGGGCGACCTCGAGTCTGGAATCGCGCGCCGTCTTCACGGCGATGGCTGCGCGCAACCGAGGCAAACCTCCTGCGGGCGTGTAGTGGTGATAGACGGGGTCCGCGCACGCGGCCGCAGCGGCCTCGACGATGTGGGCGGGGGTGGGAAAGTCGGGCTCGCCGGCGCCGAAGCCGATGATGTTCTCACCCGCTGCCTTCAGGGCTTTCGCCTTGGCATCGATGGCGAGGGTCGACGACTCGGTGATGTTGGCGACGCGCTTCGATAAGCGAGGGTCGGGCATGCTTGCATGATATTCAGGGTTCGCAGGTCCGCCCGGACGTCGAGCCCGACACGAGAGACGAGGACAGAGTGACCGCCGACGACATCGCCATACCCAGCGACTTGCTGCCGGGCGATGGACGCTTCGGATCTGGCCCCTCGAAGGTCCGTCAGGAGGCGATCGCGGCTCTCACCGCCGCCGCCCCGACCTATCTCGGGACCAGCCATCGCCGGGACGGCGTCAAGGAGGTCGTCGGACGGATCCGGGAGGGGCTCGGGCGATTCTTCTCACTGCCGGACGGTTACGAGGTCGTACTGGGCAACGGCGGCACGACCATGTTGTGGGACGGCCTCGTTTTTGGATTCATCGACCAAGCCAGCCTGCACTATGTCTTCGGCGAATTCTCGGCCAAGTTCGCCGAAGCCGCCGCTCTGTCGTTGCACCTTCGCCCGCCTGTCGTGATCGAAGCGGAACCGGGAACCCACCCACCCTTCGAGGTGGCCGAGCGGGTCGACGTCTTCGCCTTGACGCACAATGAAACCTCCACCGGCGTGTCCATGCCGGTGAAGCGCCCGGGGGCCGAGGGGCTGGTGGCGGTTGACGCGACCTCTGCGGCCGGCGGCTTGCGGGTGGACCCGAAGGATTTCGACATCTACTACTTCGCGCCGCAGAAGTGCTTCGCGTCAGATGGCGGGCTCTGGCTTGCGCTGTGCTCGCCGGCGGCGATCGAGCGCATCGAGACTTTGGGGGAGTCGGACCGTTACATCCCCTTGTCCCTGGACCTTCTTGTGGCGCTAACCAACTCTCGGCTGGACCAGACCTACAACACGCCCGCCCTCGCGACCTTGTTCCTCCTGGCGCATCAGATCGATTGGATGCTCGAGCAAGGAGGACTCGAGTGGGCCGCGTCTCGATGCGACGACTCGGCCCACCGTCTCTACACGTGGGCCGACAAGGCCGCTTACGCGCGACCTTTCGTCGTGGACCCGGATCAGCGCAGTCACGTGGTCGGGACCATCGACTTCGAGGAGGAGGTCGACGCCGGCGCGGTGGCACGTGTCCTGCGAAGCAACGGCGTCGTCGACGTCGAGCCGTACCGCAAGCTCGGACGCAATCAACTACGCGTGGCGTTGTATCCGGCGATCGAACCCGACGATGTCGAAGCCCTCACACACAGCGTGGACTTCGTGGTGGATGCCCTTAGTGGAGATACGTGATGAAGGCACTGGTGGCCGAGCCACTATCGGAGGCAGGCCTCGATCTGCTCCGGCGGGAACTCGAGGTCGACGTTCGTTCCGGGCTGTCGTCCGAGGACCTGACCTCGATCATCGCCGGCTACGACGCACTCATCATCCGCTCGGCGACGAAGGTGGATGCGGCTCTCCTTGATCGCGCGGAGAACCTCAAGGTCGTTGGTCGGGCGGGCATCGGACTGGACAATGTCGATGTCGACGCGGCGACGCGCCACGGTGTCCTCGTGGTGAACGCACCACAGTCGAACGTGCTGTCGGCTGCCGAGCACACGATGGCGCTCTTGCTCGCTCAGGCTCGGAACATCCCACAGGCTCATGCCGCCCTCACCTCGGGTTCCTGGGAGCGGGAGAGATGGCAGGGCGTCGAGCTTCACTCGAAGACGCTCGGGATCGTCGGCCTCGGGCGCGTCGGCACGCTGGTAGCCCAGCGCGCGAGTGCCTTCGGCATGAACGTCGTCGCGTACGACCCCTACGTCTCCGCGAGCCGGGCCGCCCAGATGGGCGTGCGCCTCGTGCCCTCGGTGCCCGAGGTCTGCGCGGCAGCCGACTTCCTTACGATCCACCTTCCCAAGACCTCGGAGACGGTCGGCCTCATCGGCGAGCGGGAGCTGGCCACGGCGAAACCGGGGTTACGCATCGTCAATACGGCTCGGGGAGGGCTCGTCGACGAAGACGCGCTGGTACGCGCGCTGAAGGACGGTCGCGTGGCGGGAGCGGCGGTCGATGTCTTCGTCTCGGAGCCCGTCACCGCACATCCGTTGTTCGCCCTCGATAACGTGGTGGTGACCCCACACCTGGGCGCGTCGACGGCCGAGGCTCAGGACAAGGCGGGGATGGCGATCGCCGAGCAGGTCGGGCTTGCCTTGCGCGGTGAGTTCGTGCCGTACGCGGTCAACCTCGAGGTCGGGGCGGATATCCCCGAGCCCGTGCGTCCGTACCTCGGTCTGGCCGAGCGGCTCGGACGCGTCGCCGTCGCGTTGGCCGGAGCCGGTATCGAGGGACTTCGATTCGAGTACTACGGAGGGATCGCCGAGCACGATACGCGCGCCCTCACCTTGACCGGGTTGAAGGGTGCGTTCTCATCGGTGATGCACGAGCCGGTGACGTTCGTGAATGCGCCGCTCCTAGCGAGAGAGCGCGGAATCTCGGTGGAGGAGACGAAGTCGTCTCAGTCGCTCGACTACGTGAACCTGATCGAGGTCCGAGCCGAATGTAAAGGGGAGACCGTCTCGGTGGCCGGCGTGCTCGTGGGCAAGAGAGATAACGCGAAGCTCGTTAGGATCTACGGCTACGAGGTGGACATGGCGTTCTCGCCGATCATCGCGTTGTTCCGGTACGAGGACCGGCCCGGCATCGTCGGGGCCGTCGGTAGCCTCCTCGGTGCAGCCGGAGTCAACATCGCGAATATGCAGGTGGCCCGGCATACGGAAGGGGGCGAGGCGATGATGGCGATGGCGGTCGACTCGCCGATACCTCAAGATGTACTGGATGAGATCGTGCGCCAGGCGTCCATGCGTGACGCTCGCTTGATCGTCCTGGAACCCGAGGCTAGGGAGGCGTAATGCCCGTACAGCCGGTCGACCTGGTGTGGATGAACGGCAAGCTGGTCAAGTGGGCCGACGCCACGGTTCACGTGCTGACTCATGCGCTCCATTACGGCACGGGTGTCTTCGAGGGCATCCGCTGTTACGAGACAGACAAGGGCCCGGCGGTCTTCCGGCTGAGGGATCACCTGATGCGCATGGAACGATCCGCAAAGATCTTCCTGATGGAGATCCCTTATTCAGTGGACGAGCTCGTCCAGGCTACGCACGAGCTGATCCTCGGCAATCGTCTCAAGACCTGTTACGTACGCCCGATCGCGTTCCGAGGCTTCGGTGACATGGGAGTCAATCCGGACAACAACCCGATCGATGTAACGATCGCGGTGTGGCCGTGGGGGACATACCTCGGCGAGGATGCCTTGAAGAAAGGCGTTCGCATGACCGTGTCGTCATGGCGACGTCACGACCCGAACGTGATCCCGCCCCAGGCCAAAGTGACCGGCGGGTACATCAATTCTTCGATGGCGAAGCTGGAGGCCGTGCGGGGCGGTTTCGACGAGGCGATCATGCTCAACCCCGACGGCTTCATCTCGGAGGCCACCGGCGAGAACCTCTTCATCGTCAACGGCGGCGAGATCGTCACGCCGCCGACCTCCTCCGGACCCCTGCCGGGCATCACCCGCGGCACGGTCATGCGCATCGCAGCCGATCTCGGTATCCAGGTGCGGGAGCGGGTTCTCACGCGTGCGGATCTTTACACCGCCGATGAGATGTTCTGCACGGGGACCGCGGCAGAGGTCACCCCGGTGCGCGAGATAGACGACCGCGTCATCGGCGATCCCGGCCCCACCACGATGACGATCCAGCAGAAGTACTTCGAGATCGTCAAGGGGCAGGACGAGAAGTACGCCGACTGGCTCGACGTAGTCGGCTGAGTGTGGCAGAAGGGGTCCGCACCCGGATCGCACCGGCACCGAGTGGCTCGATCCATGTCGGGAACGCACGCACCGCGCTCTACAACTGGTTGTTCGCGCGCCACCACGGAGGGACGTTCGTGCTGCGCGTCGAGGACACCGATCGCAAGCGAGCCACCGATGTGGCCTTCACGGCGGTCCTGGAGGATCTCCGCTGGCTGGGCTTGGACTGGGATGAGGGCCCCGAAGCGGGAGGCGGACTGGGCCCATACCGCCAGAGCGAGAGGTTCGAGCGATACCGCAGCGCGGCCTCGGACCTGATCGAACGAGGCGCGGCTTATCCATGCTTCTGCACGCCCGAAGAATTGGACGAGCGCCGCAAGCTGGCACAGGCGGAGGGCCGGCCTCCGGGATACGACCGTCGGTGCCGCAAGCTGTCGGCGGAACAGAGAGCGGCCTACGAGGCCGAAGGCCGCACCCATGTCGTGCGGTTCAAGGTCCCAGATGGGCGAACGATCGTCTTCACCGACGTAGTGCGGGGCGAGATATCAACGCAGACCTCCCAGATCCAGGACTTCGTCTTGATGCGTTCGGACGGATCCCCCATGTACATGCTCGCGACAACCGTTGACGACGCCCTCATGAACATCTCGCACATCATCCGCGGCGAGGACCTCATCTCGGCGACGCCAAGGCAGCTTCTGTTGCGGGAGGCGATGGCGGTCGCGACCGCTCCGGTGTTCGCCCATCTCCCGTTGCTGGTCGACGAGCGGGGCAAGCCGCTGTCGAAGAGGTGGGGCGATGTGGCGGTGAGCGCGTACCGCGATCAGGGATACCTGCCGGAGGCCATGGTGAACTACCTGGCGCTCCTCGGATGGTCTTACGACGACAGGACGAACATCTTCTCGCTCGACGAGCTCGTGGAGCATTTCAGTCTCGAGCGGGTGGCTCGCAACCCGGCCGCGTTCGACGTGAACAAGCTCGAGTGGTTGAACGGGCATTACATCCGGCAGATGTCGCCGGAGGCCCTCGCGGAGGCGCTCATTCCGTTCTGCGCGGCCGCCGGCTTCGATGCAAGCGACGCCCGGGGCCGGGAGATCCTGCGGGAGGTATCTCCGCTCCTCGTCGAGCGCCTGAAGAGACTTGATGAGGCGCCGCCGATGGTGCGCTTCTTGTTCGAAGACGTGTCGCCGGATGCGAAGGCCGCCAAGGCCGTCGACGGCCGGAGCGACTACCTGGTTGAGGCCGCGGCCAGGTTGGAGGGCCTCGAGAAGTGGGCGACTGCTGCGATCGAGGACGCATTGAGGACGCTGGCCGCCGAGCGGGAGCTCAAGCCGAAGCAAGCGTTCCAGCCGATCCGGGCCGCGGTGACGGGGACCCTGATATCGCCTCCGTTGTTCGAGTCGCTCGAGATCCTCGGGCGAGAGGAAACGGTGGAGCGTCTTCGGAGGGCGGCCGCGTAACGCGGGAGACGACTGCTATCCTCGATCTTCGCCAGGCGCGCGTGGCCCGATGTGGGCGTGTGTCCGACTTTTGGGGCGTGGGGTAACCTGGCAGCCCGGCGGATTCTGGTTCCGTTAGTCCTGGTTCGAATCCAGGCGCCCCAGCTGGATCGGCTTCAGATCGCCACAAGCATGGCCCGGTAGTCTAGTTGGCCGAGGACGCCGCCCTCTCAAGGCGGAGATCACGGGTTCGAATCCCGTCCGGGCTACCACAGCGGCGCTTCGAGGTGTCGCGACGTAACCGATCAGGAAGAACTGGAAGAGAAGGAGCCGACGATGAACCCGACGGATCTGGTCGAAAGGCCGTACCTGCGGGACGACCTGCCCGACTTCAGGCCAGGCGACACCGTGAAGGTCCATGTGCGCGTCGTCGAGGGCGAACGAGAGCGGGTTCAGGTCTTCGAGGGCATCGTCATCCGCCGGAGGGGGAGCCAGCTCTCCGAGACCTTCACGGTGCGCAAGGTGTCGTTCGGCGTCGGGGTCGAGAGGACCTTCCCGGTCCATTCGCCGATGCTCGCCCAGATCGAGGTGGCTACCAGGGGCGACGTTCGCCGGGCAAAGCTCTACTACCTGCGCTCGCGCGTCGGTAAGAAGGCCAAGGTACGAGAGAAGCGCGAGGCCTAGGCCCATCCGGGTACAGCCTCTGCGGGCCGAGCAGTTTTGCTCATTTGGCCCCCATACGACCGCCTCTGGGCTTAACGTTCAGGCATGAGGCGCGGCGAGGAGTCAACAGAGCAACCACGTGAGCCGGGTTCGGACGCGCCCGCGACGACCCAGATGCCCGCGGCCACCTCGACGGTCGAGCGCCGTTCCGACATCCCGCCGCCACCGACGCCCGAAGATCTCACCAAGCGGGACTCCCTGCCGCCGGCCGGCGAGGACGGCGCCGCTCCGTCCGGAGACGGGTCACCGGCGCCAGCGAAGAGATCGAAGAAGCCTAAGAAGGGTGGCTTCGTACATCAGCTCATCGAGCTCCCGATACTCATCCTGTTCGCGTTCATCATCGCTGTATTGATCAAGACCTTCCTTCTGCAGGCGTTCTTCATCCCGTCCGGCTCCATGGTTCCAACCTTGCGCATCGGTGACCGTGTGCTGGTCGAGAAGCTCAGTTACACGTGGGACGACCCGAGTCAAGGTGACGTGGTGGTATTCGCGCGCTCCGTGTTCGGCCAGGCGCCTCCCGACGTTCCCTGGTACGACGACGTTCGCAACTACATGCGAGAGCTATTGGGATTGCCCACCGGCACTGAAGAGGACTACATCAAGCGCATCGTTGCGGTTGCTGGAGACAGCGTTCGGTACGAAGGCAAGCCGCGCACCTTGTATGTGAACGGCGAGAAGGTCGACGAGCCGTATGTCAAGAGCGGGGTCGATCGCACCAGCGCCCCACTCACGGCGAACGATTGCAAGCGCCTGGACATGAAGGTGGCCGACGGGGGATGCCGGGTGCCGGCCGGGCGGGTGTTCGTGATGGGAGACAACCGGAACAACTCGGCGGACTCACGCGACATCGGCCCGGTTGCCGAGGACAAGATCGTCGGCCGCGCATTCGTCGTGATCTGGCCCCCCGAGGACTTCGGGGGTCTGTAGCTCCTCGTGACGCGCAGGTGGACGGCTCCATTGATCATCCTTTCGCTACTGGGCGCCATGACGGCCTCCGCGACGGCCGCGCCGCCTACGTGCTTCGGGCGGCGCGCCACGATCATCGGGACCGACGGCCCCGACGTCATCTCCGGTACGCGCCATTCGGACGTGATCGTTGGTCGGGGTGGCGGTGACCGGATCGACGGCAGGGGGGGCGAGGATCGCATCTGCGGCGGGTCCGGAGGAGATTCTCTCGGCGGTGGCGAAGGGCGAGACCTGATCAAGGGGCAAGGGGAGCGCGATCTCGTTGTTGGGGGGACCGGGAACGACCGATTGAATGGTGGGTCCGGGGTGCGGGATCGAGTGAGCTACGCGCTCGCTTCCGGTCCCGTTTCTGTGGACCTCGCGGACGGAACCGCGACCGGCCAGGGACGCGATGCGTTGAACGGTATCGAGCGGGCGGACGGCTCCGCCTTCGCGGACCGTCTTCTCGGCGATTGGCGTGACAACGGGCTCGACGGGGGCCCGGGGAACGACGACATCCGGGGCCGCAGCGGGTTCGACTCGCTGACTGGAGGCGACGGGGACGATTCGATAGCCGGCGACGGCGGTCTGGGCGACGAAGCGATCTACGCGGGCTCCCCGGGTCCGGTGCAGGTCGACCTGCTCGCCGGGGTCGCAACCGGGCACGGTGCCGACACGCTGAGCGGCGTCGAGAACCTCACCGGCTCCAGCTTCGACGACACATCGATCGGGAACCGCAAGAACAACGAGATCTTCGGCGGCAAGGGGATGGACACGATCGAGGGCCGAGCCGGCGACGACACCCTTGAGGGAGGGCCGGATTCAGACTCGCTATTCGGAGGCTCCGGCATCGATTCGTTCGTCGGGGCGGGGGGTAATGACGTGATCTCGGGCGGCGATGGCTCGTTCGACGCGGTCTCATACGCCGGGGCCCCGAGACGGGTCATCGTCGACCTGCGGACGGGCACGGCGGAGGGTCAGGACGTCGATTCCTTGAGTGGCCTCGAAGTGCTGGTCGGGTCCCGGTTCCCGGACCGTTTGGCGGGCGATGAAGGGAACAACTTTCTGTTCGGCGGCCGGGGGGGTGACCTGCTGCTCGGGCGTGGCGGGGACGACTATCTGATCGGATTCACCGGTCCAGATGATCTGCGCGGTGGAACCGGCGAAGACACCCTCGATGGGGGCCCGGGAACCGATAGCTGCCGTGGTGGCGAGCACCGCTCCGGGTGCGAGAGTTAGGCACGTGGCGTTGGAGGATGTGTCCGCGCTCGACCCCGGCGCTGACGAGCAGGAGCAGCAGGCACCAGGTGCCCACTCGGTCGCCTGCGGAGTGCTCGAAGCTCGACTCGAGGAGGCAGGCTTCCGGCATATCGCCGGGGCGGACGAAGTAGGCCGCGGGGCGCTGGCGGGTCCCCTGGTGGCGGCCGCCGTCGTCCTCCCGGCGGAGGTTCGGATCGACGGCCTCAGGGACTCGAAACTCTGCACGAGATTGCAGAGGAACCGGCTTGCAGAAGAGATCATGGATGTCGCCCTCGGCGTCTCGATCGTGCGCGTCCAGCCCTGGAGGATCGACCGGATCGGGCTTCAGAAGAGCAACCTCAACGCCCTCCGGAGGGCCCTCAACGGGCTCCAGGTCGACCCCGACTACATCCTCGTGGACTGTTTCAAGATGCGACGGCTTCAGCACCCGTCGCTTGCCGTGAAAAAGGGTGACGTCGTGTCGAAGAGCGTGGCGGCGGCGTCCATAGTCGCCAAGGTTCATCGGGATGCGGCCATGCGCCGGTATCACAGGCGCTTCCCCGATTACGGCTTCGCGAGCAACGTGGGTTACGGCACCCGTTATCACTGGAACGCCCTCAAACAATACGGTCCCTGCGAGATACACCGCAGGTCTTTCTACGGGGTCACCGGATTTTTCGAAGATGGTGTTTTCCGCCCTCATCCGGCGCGAGAATCGGGGGATACGGTGGACTTGGAAGAGGGGAGCGCATGAGCGTCGAGGACCTCGAGAAGTACGAGGCCGAGATGGAACTCCAGCTGTACAAGGAGTATCGGGATGTTCTCCCGATGTTCAAGTTCGTCGTCGAAACCGAGCGAAGGTTCTACCTGGCCAACGAAGTGAAGGTTGACACCCGGCACATGGGGGCCAAGGTGTGGTTCGAGGTCGAGCTTAACGACGCCTGGGTGTGGGATATGCACCGCCCGGCGCGCTTCGTCTCTCACGTGAAGGTCGTGACTTTCCGAGACCTGAACGTCGAGGAGCTGTCGCAACTCGCCGAGCGTGACCTCCTCCCCGAGCCGCCCGGCGCCGAGAGCTGACCCCGGCTCCCGACAACCCCCCGCACCGAGCTGACCTCCCGCACCATGCTGCAGACCGTAAAGAGTTCCGTCTCACCCCTTGTCTAGGGTCCTCGTGTGCACGCACGAACGCTTCTGGGCCGTCGCGGCGAGGGAGCAGCCGCAACCTTTTACGAGAGGAACGGTTATCGGGTCCTCGACCGCAACTACCGTTGCTCCGCGGGCGAGCTCGATCTCGTCGTCGGTCGTAATGGCATGGTCGTGTTCTGCGAGGTGAAGACGCGCGCTACCGATCACTTCGGCACCCCCGCGGAGGCGGTGTCCCTTCAGAAGCAGGCTCGACTTCGCAGATTGGCTGCGGCGTGGCTTGCCTCCCGGCGACCGAAGTCCGTCGAGATCCGCTTCGATGTGGTCTCCGTTATCGTTCGAGACGGTCGGTTGCATCTGACTCACATCCCCGACGCCTTTTAGGAGATGAAGTGAGCGACTACGAATCTTTGCGATGGGAGCAAGAGGGTTACGTCGTAACCATCACTCTCGACCGGCCCGAGAAGAAGAACGCGATGTCCTGGACGATGTTCGAAGAGATCGGCGCCGTCTTCGAACGCGTGACTGGCGAAGGTGACATCAGGTGCGCGGTCATCACGGGTGCAGGCGACGCCTTCTGCTCGGGGGCCGACCTGAGCGATCCGGCCAATCTCGTCACTGGCTCGTTCGAACTCAAGGATCGGATGCACCACGTGCATCGGATCGCGCGAGCCGTGATGACCTGCGCCAAGCCGACGATCGCGAAGGTGACTGGGATCGCTGCGGGTGCCGGCTGCAACCTCGCGCTCTCGTGTGACTTCGTAGTTGCGACCCGCGCGGCCGCCTTCGCCGAGCTGTTCGTCAAGCGGGGACTGGTCGTGGACTTCGGTGGGACCTGGGCCTTGACACGGGCCCTTCCGTTGAACAAAGCGAAAGAGTTGGCCTTGCTCGGAGAAACGATCTCTGCCGAGGAAGCCGATCGTCTTGGACTCCTGAACCGCTTGTGCGAGCCGGCCGAAGTCGATGCCGTAGCGAAGGATCTCGCCCAGCGGGTGGCGGCGCTGCCCCCGAGAACCGCGTCGATGATCAAGGAGAACCTGAATCGCGCCGGGGAGCGATCGATCGAGGAGAATCTCGACGCCGAATCGATCACCCAAGCTCTGTGCTTCGCGAGCGACGATACCCGCGAGGCCGTCACCGCCTGGCTCGAGAAGAGGGAGCCGCGCTTCACCGGTCGTTAGCCGGTCGTCTTGTGTCGCAGGGTCCCGCTACCTTGCTCTGCGTGGGCCGCGCTCCCGGGATGGTGACGGGAGGTATCGATGCTTGCGAAGACGGAGACCGTGGCTTTGATAGGCACGGAAGCTCATCTCGTCCAGGTCGAGGTAGATGTGGGGGCCGGCGTTCCGCGATTCTCGATCGTAGGGCTTCCGACCACGACCGTGCGTGAGGCCGAGCAACGGACCCGTTCGGCTCTCGAGTCGTCCGGCTTGCGGTGGCCTCGACAGAGGATGGTGGCGAACCTGGCCCCCGGTGGCCTGCGCAAGGACGGAACCCATTTCGACGTGCCGCTTGCGCTCGGTATCGCGGCGGCAGACAGGCGGATCTCACAG
This sequence comes from Actinomycetota bacterium, assembly GCA_030859685.1. GTDB lineage: Bacteria > Actinomycetota > CADDZG01 > CADDZG01 > WHSQ01 > JACCXF01. The sequence goes on from JALZJQ010000180.1 coordinate 40,477, forward strand.
GAACCGCTCGATGGGTGGATAGCCATCGGAGAGCTGGCGCTCGACGGGGCGGTACGACCGGTACGGGGGACCCTCGCCGCAGCGCTCGCATGCCGCGCAGAGGGCCGAAGGGGACTGATATGTCCGGCGGCCAACGCGGCTGAGGCGGCCCTGGTCGAGGGCATCGAGGTGGTGGCCGTAACCGACCTGCGCCAGTGCATCGACTTCCTGAAGGGAAAGTGGATCCCCCCCGAGGTAGCACCCGCCGAGAGTCCTTCGGTCGAGCCAGATGAGGACATTGCACAGGTTCGTGGTCAATCCGCGGCGAAGCGTGCCCTGGAGATCGCGGCGGCTGGAGGACACAACCTGTTGATGCTGGGTCCGCCTGGCTCTGGCAAGACCATGCTGGCGCGCACTCTCCCGGGGATCCTTCCTCCGATGACCCTCGACGAGTCGCTGGAAGTGACGCGGATCTACTCAGTTGCGGGCTTTCTCGGGCCGAGTTCCGGGGCCATTACCCAACGCCCCTTTCGGATGCCGCATCATCACATCTCGATGTCGGGCCTCATCGGTGGGGGCGTCGGGCTTGCCCGACCGGGCGAGGCAAGCCTTGCCCATCAAGGGGTTCTCTTTCTCGACGAGCTCACTCTTTACCGTCGCGACGCGCTAGATACGCTTCGCGCGCCTCTCGAAGAAGGTGTTGTTCGTATCGCTCGAAGCGATGGAGCCGTGGTCCTTCCCT
>JALZJQ010000034.1 GCA_030859685.1 Actinomycetota bacterium
GAACGTGAGAACGAGCGTAAGCGGATCGCGGAGGACATCCACGACTCAAGCCTTCAGCTTCTGGCTGCTGCTACTTACGGGATCGGGAATGCGGAGGAGTTTCTCGGCACCGGACGTGACGATCTCGCCGCGGAGGCGATCGTCGGCGCGCGTGATGCGGTCGAGGGCGCGATCAAAGACCTCCGTGCGTCGCTCGTCGATCTGCGGCGATCGTCCATCGAAGAGGGCGGGCTTCTCGAAACGATCACGAAGTTCGCGGACCAGGTATCGACGGTGTGGGCGGCACAGGTCGTGATCAAAGGGGACGTAGCGCACGAACCCCCGATCCCCGTTGCCCTCGCCGCCTTCCAGATACTGCAGGAGAGCCTTATAAACGCCATGAAGCATGCCCAAGGCAGTACAGTCACGGTTGAGATCGAAGACGGAGACGGCCAGTTCCACATCGTCGTCGCAGACGACGGGCCCGGCTTCGATCCCGAAGATGAGGTTGGTGAAGACCACGTCGGCATGCGGTTGATGAAGGAACGGGCCGCGCGAGTCGGAGGGCGCATCGTGCTGAACAGTGCGCCGGGCAACGGCACCCGACTCGAAGCGATCCTTCCAGGTGGGGTGGGCCAGTGACTCTGAAGATCCTGATCGCGGAAGATCACACGCTCGTGTCGCAAGGCCTCGAGGCGATGCTCTCGATGGCCGATGACCTCGAGCTGGCCGACGTCGTTGGTAACGGCGACGCGGCTGTGGCAACCGTGAAGGAAAAGTCGGTCGACGTCGTCCTTATGGACGTGAACCTCGGTGCCGGCATCAATGGGATAGAGGCCACCAAGCAGATAAAGAAGGCGGCCCCCGACACCAAGGTCCTGGTCCTGACGATGTTCACCGACCCGGGCACAGTCGCCGAGGCGGTCAAGGCGGGGGCCGACGGCTACCTGTCGAAGGGCTCGTCGCGTCAATCGGTGGTCCAGGCGATCCATGACGTCGCCGAGGGACGTGCGGTCCTCGACCCGAACGTGACGGAAGGAGTCTTCGGGCGCATCGGCGGGCGCGACCAACACGCTCTGACCGACCGCGAGCTGACCGTCCTTCAGGAGCTCGCCGACGGCAACGCTACTCGTGGCGTCGCCGAGCACATCCACGTCTCCGAAGAGACCGTCAAGACCTATCTCAAGAATATCTACAAGAAGCTAGACGTGCGGGATCGCACGGAGGCGGTTGCAGAAGCCTTCCGGCGCGGCCTCGTGCACTAGCCCGGGTTCCGCTCTCCCCGACCTATCGTGAAGCGATTCAACGCGTCGAGCGTTGCGCGGGCGATCGCCTCGTAACGATCGAGCTTCACCATGGCGGAGCCGGTCAGATACCCGTGAGGCGTGCTCAGCGCCACGATCGCAACCTCGGAATCGCCGACCTGCAGGAACTCGACGGATTCGAGCTCAGTCGTGAAGTCCAGCAGCTCACCCACACCTTCGAGGGTGGCGCGGGCCACGACGCGTTGTTCGAACCGACTCACGGCGGGCCCCTCGCTCTCGCCCACCAGAACGTCGCCGCCTAGCTCGAGCGTGATTCGCACGCTGAACCGGTTCCCCGTCCTCTCGATGGTCAGGGACGACAGCTTGCGACGCTGCAACGGATGGGGCTCCGTCGCGTTGCCCGCCTCGGTCGCGCTAAGCACCTGGATGCGATCGGGTTCGAGTGGACGACCGAGCGTCGAGAACGTAAGTCGTCGGACGTCGCGCTCCGTGCGTTCGTCATCGCGCTCTGGAACGACGAGAACCCGTACGGCCTTGACCTCGTCCTCGTCGACATCCACACGTGCGCCGCGAACGCCTCGCAGGTCGGTGAGGACGCGCTCGAGCTTCGAAGCGTTGCCGCTAGATTCACCCTCCACCGAACCAACCTCTTCCTCTGTCGACTGGAAACTGTTGGGAATCAGCTTAGACCTCGCGGGCCGAGCGAGTCAGCCTGCAGGGCTAGTTGGGCTGGAAGCGCGCCATCACGTCGTAGTCGCCGGAAGGCAACAGATAAGTGAAGCGCGCCGAGGTCTCGCCCCCGGGGGCGAGGACCGTATCGACCGGTGCCGAGAACGAAGCGATCGAACCCGACGAACCCGACACGTCGTGAATCAGGTTGCCACTGATCGCCAGACGGCGGTTCCGCGACAGGTTGCGCACAACGACCGTGACGTCGATCTGGTCGCCCCCGAAGCCGAGCTCGGTCATGAGCTCAACGGTCGCGCCCTTCGTGAAGGCCACGGATGACGTGGCCCGGGTGATCCTGCCCGACGCCTCGTTCCATGTGTAGGACAACTGGTTGTCGGACGGGCGGGCGCCCAGTGCGTCGATCGGAAGGCCGGCCAGCCCTATCGTCGTCAGGACGCGGCGGGTGACCGTCACCTGCTCGGTGGGCACCGGCGTGGTGGGTGCGGGGGCGGCGACCACCGGGGGGGTGACCGGGGGTGAGGAAGGATCGACGGGGTCGCCCGAGGGCCCGTCGCCTGGCTGAGCGCCGGTCTGGCCCTCGTCACCGTTGCCGTTCTCGTTGCCGTTCCTGTTGTTCTTCTGGATGCGGCGACCTCTGACCTCTTCCTTCTTCTTGTCCTTCTTGGGTTCGGTCTCGGACTGGCCGACATCGGGCTTCGTTGCGGTCGCATCCGGCTCGCTATCAACGCAGGCGGCGGACGCCGCCAGCACCACGGCCAAAGTGATCGCGGTCCACTTCCTGCTTGGCTCCCGCCACCGCCGCGACCACAGCACCAGACCGCCGAACGCGATCAGCAGGAGCGCGATGACGAGAGGTGCCTGGTTGTCAAGACCGGTGATCGGAAGGATCGACCCTTGTGCCCCATCGCCATCGACCGGTTGCGTGATGGTGCGCTCGATCCTGCGCGCCTTGACGATCGGATCGAAGGCGGGGTTGTTGGTTCTGGTCACGGCAACCGTGCCGAGATAGGTCGTGCGTTCCTCGTTGACCGGGCGAACCTCGTCGGCCTTGACCGTGACGCTGTTGATCGCGGTGAAGTCCCCGAGACTGGCGGCGCGGCCCGTCCACGTGACGGTGATCGACCGTCCCGGACGGAGCGAATCCTTGACCCACACGATGTCCTGCTCGCCCCCCGACTCACCGACCTGGACGGCGTCGACAGCAGGCGTGTAAGCGACCGAGTGATAACGGATCTCGGCCGGGAGCCGGTCAACCACGACGACATCGTGGAGCGTGGTGTCTCCGACGTTGGTGACGGTGATCGAGTAGTTGACGAGCTCGCCGAGCTGAACGAGGAGGCGGTTCGAGCTGGTGGTCAGCGAGAGGTTCTCGTTGCCGGTCGAGCCGACAACAACGATCTGAGCCGAGCCACTGCTCACGAGCTCGCCCGAGGTAGCGGTCGCCGTAACGGTCACACCCGAGGGAGTTGTTTGATGGGCTCCCTCGAGGTTGAGCCACACTTCGGCCGACTCACCGGCCGGTAGTGAGCCGAGATGGAATCGGACGGTGTCTCCGCCGTTCAGGGATTCGAACGGCTCGGGACCCGCGTCCACGATGTCGAGCTGTGACGGGATCGGGATATCGACGGTCAGGTTGGTTGCGGTGGAGTCGCCGGCGTTCGTGACCCGGGCGACGACGTAGCTGGTCTCGCCCACCAGGATCGTCGCTGGAGACGCCGAGACGGACGTCGTCAGCAGTGCGGCTTCGGCCGAGGCGGCCTCATCCTGCGACCCTGAACCCTGTCCCCCCGAACCCTGTCCTCCATCGTCCGTAGGACCTTTCGATGGAGCGGCTGGCGATGCGGAGGGTTGCGGCGATGGAGAAGGCTCCGCCTCTTCTTCGTCGCCGGGCGACTGATCGTCGGACCTCGCCTCACCCTTGTTGTGGCCGGGGTCGTCACCGGACTTACCGGCCTTCTGGGCGCCCCCGTCAGGATCGGAAGACTTAGGGGCCGCCAGGGCGGGAAGGGCGAACGCGGACGCGCTCATCACGAGCGACAATAGGATTGCGAGCCAGCGAGCGCGAGCCACTACGAAGGTTCCTCCCCACACTTGCGCACCTAAGGGTGCGCTTAAGAAACGAAATACCCCTAAGAAAGCCGTTCAGTCCCGGTGTTCCGTGAAACCGTGCCACCGGTTGCCCCCGGTTGGCGTCCAACGATGTCCGCTCTCGCTGGAAGTTAACGGTAACCCCCTCCGTTACCCGAGTCAACAAGTATGCCCGCATGAGCCTTTTGACCGTTTTGTTCCCCCCGGTCACGCCGGGGCGCTCGGCTATCCTTCCTCGCACTTTGGACTTCGACATCGCCCACCTCCTGCCCGCGGAACCCGACACTGTCGCGGATGCCCTGTTGGACGAGAAGTTCCAGGCCTCGCTATCGGATGTGGGGGCCCTGCGCGAACGCGAGCTGCTGTCCCAGAAGGCCTCGAAGGACGGGGCGGTGACCCGCCGCGTCCGCTGCGTCCTCGGGGTCGATCTGGGCGCGGCGGCCAAGTTCCTGGGGGACGCAGAGCCGGCCTGGATCGAGGAAGCGCATTGGGACCCCGGCTCGATGCGGTGGCGCTGGACGATCCTGCCGGAGGTGGCCGAGGAACTGCTCGAGTCCCGGGGGACGATCGATATCGAGACCGACGCCGACGGCGCGGTCCGGCGAGTGACGGGGGTCGTTGTGGTCAAGGTCCCGATCTACGGCCCCAAGGTCGAGGGCCACATCATCAAAGGGATCACCGCCGCATACGACGAGGAGGCCGACCGCCTGCACGACTGGCTCGAGGGCTAGATCGCCTCGTAACGCGTCCGTAACACCATCGAAACTCCTCAGAAACGGCGCGCCCGTATGGTGACCGCAATCTGGACTCAAGCTGCCCACGTGGCTCAAGGAGGAACGCATGGCGGTTAGCCCATCCGACGCACTCAAGCTTGGCGAGCAGAACGGTGCCAAGTTCTTCGACATCCGGTTCTCGGACCTTCCCGGATTGATGCAGCACTTCACGATCCCCTTCGACGAGGTGTCCGAAGACGCCTTCGAGGAAGGCTTCGGCTTCGACGGATCGTCGATCCGGGGCTTCCAGGAGATCCAGGAGTCCGACATGATCCTGGTCCCGGACCCGGATACGGCGATCATGGACCCGTTCGCCAAGTACCCCACGCTAGTGATCCATGCCTTCGTGAAAGACCCTCTGACCGGCGAGCACTACTCGCGCGACCCTCGCTACATCGCCCGCAAGGCGGAGGAGTATCTAAAGGGGACGGGGATCGCCGACGTCGCTTACTTCGGGCCCGAAGCCGAGTTCTACATCTTCGACTCGATCCGTTTCGACCAGAACCATCACGAGGGCTACTACCACATCGACGCCGTGGAAGGCGTCTGGAACTCGGGGGCTGAGGAGGGCGGCAAGAATCTCGGGTACAAGCCTCGTTACAAGGAGGGCTACTTCCCGGTCCCGCCGATGGACCACTATCAGGATCTTCGTTCCGAGATGGTGCTCACGTTGCGCGAGCTCGGCATCCCCGTCGAGGTGCACCACCACGAGGTCGGAACCGCGGGCCAGGCCGAGATCGACATGGGCTTCGCACCGTTGCTGCAGATCGCCGACCGGCTGATGCTCTACAAATATGTGATCAAGAACATCGGTCTCCGCCACAACAAGACGATCACGTTCATGCCCAAACCGATCTTCCAGGACAACGGTTCCGGCATGCACGTGCACCAGTCGTTGTGGAAAGAGGACGAGCCCTTGTTCTGGGACGAACTCGGTTATGCACAGCTGTCCGACACCGCTCGTTGGTACATCGGGGGCATCCTCGAGCATGCCCCCGCGTTGCTCGCACTCTGCGCGCCGACGACGAACTCGTACAAGCGTTTGGTGCCCGGTTACGAGGCGCCGGTGAACCTCGTTTACTCGCAACGCAACCGCTCGGCCGCCGTGCGCATCCCGCTGTATTCGAAGTCGCCGAAGGCGAAGCGGATGGAGTTCAGGTGCCCGGACCCGTCGTCGAACCCGTACCTTGCGTTCCCGGCGATGCTCATGGCCGGACTCGACGGGATCCGCAACAAGACCGAGCCGCCCGAGCCCGTCGACAAGGACCTCTACGAGCTGCCCCCCGAGGAGCTGGCCGAGGTGCCCCAGGTGCCGGCCTCGCTCGAGGAGGCGCTCGACGCGCTGGAGGCGGACCATGACTTCCTGCTCGAAGGGGGCGTCTTCACAGAGGACGTCATCAGCCATTGGATCGACTACAAGCGGGTCCACGAGGTGGACGAGCTGCGGCTCCGCCCCCATCCGTGGGAGTTCTACCTCTACTACGACATCTAGAGGCTCTGACCTGGGAGTTTGACATGTGACTGTTAGGTCACCTATCCTCCTGGGATGGACGCGGTGTTCAGGGCCCTCGCCGATCCGACACGTCGGAGCCTGCTCGACGAGCTCTTCCGAGAGGACGGGCAATCGCTGAGCGCGCTCGAGGAGCGCTTCTCGATGACGCGCTTCGGCGTGATGAAGCACCTGAAGCAGCTCGAGGAGGCGGGCCTGGTCGTTACCAAGCGGCGAGGGCGCGAGAAGCTCCACTTCCTGAACCCGGTCCCGATCCGGCTCGTCCACGACCGGTGGGTGAGCAAGTACGCCGAGCCCTGGGCCGCTGCGCTCAGCGGTCTCAAGAGCACACTGGAGGGTGGCATGGAGAAGGTTTTCGAGATCTACATCCGCACGACCCCGGAGCGCCTGTGGGAAGCGATCACCGATCCCGAGATCAGGAGCAAGTACAACTTCGGCTCCCAGATCAAGTCGGACTGGACTCCGGGCTCGCGCTTCGAGATGGTCAACCCAAACGCCCCGGCGCCCCTCGGGGAAGGAGAGAACCTCGAGATCGACCCACCCCGCCGCTTGGTCCAAAGCATGACCGCGCTGTGGAGCGACGACGTCAAGAACGAAGGCGCGTCGAAGGTCACCTGGGACATCGAACCGGTCGGCGACTCGTGCCGCCTGACCGTGACCCACAGCGAGCTCCGCGAGGGCGCGAACGAGGAGCTCTACGGCGGCTGGCCGATGATCCTCTCGGGTCTGAAGACCTGGCTAGAGACCGGCGAGCTACTCACCACGCCAGGCTCGCTCATGTACACCTAAGCGGGATCCACCGGCGAACGTTCGGACAAGGAGGGGCCGGCGCGATTCCGTCCCCTCTGCCGCGTCCGCGTTCGGGCTTACGGGTTGAGAGCGTGGGTAGGATTCCGGATTATGGAAACCACTGAGCTGAACGACGTTGAGCTGCTGGATTCCTATGGGGAAACCCAGCGGATCGGTGAGCTGTGGCGGGATCAGCCCGTGGCGATCGAGTGGCTGCGTCACTACGGCTGACCGTTCTGCCGCGAGCAAGTCGCGCAGTTGCGCGACCACTACGACGAGATCCGCTCGCTGGGCGCGGACGTGGTCGCCATCGGCCTCGGTCGCCCCGACATGGCCGCTGACTTCCGCGATGAGTTCGGGATCCAGTTCCGACTGTTCGTCGACCCCGAGAAGCGCAGCTACAAGCTGCTGAGGATGCAGCGATCGGGGTGGACTGGCGTCATCGGCCCGGCGGTGTGGAAGCGGGGTGCCCAGTCACTGCTGAAGGGACGCGGGATCGCCAAACCGAAGCAGGACCCGATGCAACTCGGGGGCGCGGTGGTGATCGATACGGAGGGAGACATCACGTTCGTGCACCGAGCCAAGGACTCATCGGACAACGTCTCGATGGAGCTGCTGCTCGACACGTTGCGACATTCCTAGCGCTTGCCTCCGTAGATCAACGATCCGGCCGCACGCCGCGCTCGCCGCGTGATCCTCAAGTAAGCCTCCTCGAGCTCCTGGCGCGGTTGTTCCCGGTAGCCCATCGCGATACCGAGGGCCTCGAGGCCTTCGGGGGACGGCGGCAGCGCGTCGGTGGGGCGACCCGACAGAAAGAACAGCCTGTTGCGAAGCTGCATGAGCCAGCGGTACGCATCGCCGAGCTGGCGCTCGTCGTCCTCGCTCAACAGCTCCTCGTCGCAGGCGGCTGCAAGAGCGGGCAGCGTTCCCCCAACCCTGAGCGCCTCGACGCGATGCGCGTGCTGTAGCTGCAAGATCTGGGCGCTGAACTCGACATCCGATAGCCCGCCTGGTCCCAGCTTCAGGTGCCGGCGCGGGTCGGTCCCGCGCGGGATGCGCTCACGCTCCATCCGCGCCTTGAGGTGCCTGATCTGAGCGATGACGTCGGCGGTCAGCTCCTGCGGATAGGCGAAGCGGCGCGTCCCCTGCACGAATGCGTCTCCGATCTCGGAGTCTCCCGCCGCCACCCGAGCCTTAAGCAGGGCCTGGTGTTCCCATGGCTTCGCCCAGCGCGCGTAGTACTCGAAATAGGAGTCGAGCGATCGCGTCAGGGGACCCGACTTCCCCTCGGGCCGCAGATTGGCGTCGATGCGGAAGGCCTGGCCCTCGGGGGTCACTTCACCGATCGTGCGAAGCAGATCCTCCGCGATCGACTCAGCCTCGTCTTGCGACGCGTTGTGTACGAACATCACGTCGATGTCGCTCGAGTAATTGAGCTCGCGACCCCCCAGTTTCCCCATCCCGATCACCGCGAACGGAACGTGGAGGTCCTGCAGCGCCGCCTCGACGCACGCATCGGCGAGGTCTGTGAGACCTGCCCCCACCGTCTCGATGTCGACCGTTCCGCCAACGTCTGCAAGCGCCACCTGCAACATGGCGCGTCGTTTGAAGCGTCGCAGACCGTCGAGTCGGCGTTCGGGCTCCCTCCATTCGAGCGACGACACCGCCTCGCGCAGCAAGCGCTCCCGGTCCTTGAGGCTCTCCGGGATGCGCTGATCCGCGATCGCGTGCAACTCCTCGGGGACGTGCTCGAGCACGTCCCCGAGCAACCGGCCGGTCCCGAGGAAGCGAGCCAGGAATTCGATGCCGGGAGGGTTCTCGCGCAGCGCGTTGAGTGCGTCGAGACGGCCCCCCAAGGCGTCGCCGAGTCGCAGGAAGGCGAAGAGGCCTTCGTCGGGAACCGGAGACGACGCGACGAAGCGTAGATAAGCAGGGGTCAACAGCCGGAAGAGGCGCGCGCGCCTCGAGGTGCCGGAGACGAGTCCATCGAGCGTGCGGGCGGCGCGCTCGACATCGCGGAAGCCCAGCACCAGCAACCGATCGCGCAGACCCTCTGGCGACAGCCGGGGACCGGAACCCTCGGAGAGCGACTCGATCATCGGCCTGTAGAAGAGACGTTCGAACCGGTTTCGAACGTCGGCGAGCACGGAGGAGTGCACCTCGTCGAAGCGCATCGACGCGCTGGCGACGGGCGAATCCTTGAAGCCCATGGCTCGCGCAACGCGAGCGCGGCCGGCTTCATCCCCGGGGAGCTGGTGCGTTCGCCGTTCCTGCCATAGCTGAAGGCGGTGCTCGACCGCGCGTAACCAGCGGTAGGCCACGGACAGGCCGGCGCCATCTTCCTCGGCCAAATAACCGCCCTCGACCAACGCCACGATCGCTTCGAGCGTCGTGGGACTGCGAACGGATGCGTCGGCTGCGCCGTGCACCAGTTGCAACAGTTGGATCGAGAACTCGATGTCCCGGATGCCGCCGGGGCCGAGCTTCACGTCGCCGGCATCGTCGGAACCGCGTCGCGATGAACTGCGCGCGTGCTCCTCGACACGTTGCTTCATCCGGCGGATGCTCGCCACGCGTTCGGCGGAGATCTCGTCCGGGAACACGAACGGTCGCGTCGCCTCGACGAACCGCCCGCCGAGCCGGCTCGCGCCCGCACAGGCGCGCGCCTTGATGAGCGCCTGGTGCTCCCATGGCTTCGCCCACCGGCGGTAGTACTCGAGATAGCCATCGAGCGATCGCACCAGGGCCCCGCTTCGGCCCTCGGGACGCAGATTCGCATCGACCCGATAAACCTGTCCGTCGGGAGAGAACTCCGCGAGAGTCTTCAGCACCTGCCCCGCGGCCGAGGTCGCTCCGCCGGGATCGTCTGCGACGAACATCACGTCGATGTCCGAGAAATAGTTGAGCTCCTCGCCCCCGAGCTTTCCCATCCCTATTACCGCGACCTCGTCCTGGGCTCCCGCGTCTTCGAGAGCGACCTGAAGACAGGCGTCGGCCAGACCGGCGAGGGCCGCGGTGGCCGCCTCCAGGGTGAGCTCACCGGTCAGGTCCCGAGCCGCGATCGCCGCCAGGCGACGACGCTTGGCCCGGCGCAGCTCGGAGGCTCCGCCCCGATCGAACGCGGTCCTCATCAGATCGAGGTGGCCGGATCGGCTGGGCAGCGCCTCCGCCTCAGCCAGGACGCTCGCCAAGCTCTCGTCCGCATCCAGCGCCTCCAACAGGGTCCGGCTGGAGGCCGCAACAGCCTCGATCCGGGCACGTTCGGGCTGGTCAGGGTCCATTTCGCGGCAGCCTATCCGCGCTACAGGAACGGCCGAGAGCGCGAACTTTAGGAAAAACCGTTGTGCCCGCCGCCAGAAGATTCGGGGTGATTGTTCTGAGTTGGGCAGGTTTACCAATTGGGCGAAACTGGGCTAAGGTTCTCGACCAGTGCCCCCAGCCGGGGGCACTAACGCGAGGGCCCTCAGCCAGGGGGCCACGGGGAAAGCGGATCGTCTCACGGGTCTTGCGAGATTCCGTACCGAGAGACGAACCGAACGTCGGAGGCGTGTCGCGGGTTCGAAGAGGAGCCCCCTGTGGCGGGAGTGCGGTGGTTGGCGCTCGGCACGGCCTCACAACCGGGAGGTGGGAATGACGGGTAGCTCTACCGTAAATTCGCCTTGGATCAAGCTCCTCGCTGTGCTCGTAGCAGCGGGAACCGTACTTTCAGCCGGTTGGTTCTCGCCGGCAGACGCACACACCATCGAAACGAACTGGCGTGAGCGGCGGCACATCAAGCAACGTGCCAAGAGTCAGCTCGGCACCCCTTACAGCTACGGCGGCACCTCGTCGAGTGGATTCGATTGCTCCGGCTTCACGATGTGGACTTTCGGCGGTCACGGGGCATCGTTACCGCACAACTCGCTGGACCAGTTCAGGACCGCCAGCAGACCCGGCTACCGCCGGATCTGGAACCGCCGCAAGCTGCGCAAGGGCGATCTCGTCTTCCACAAGACGACCAGCGCCCGCGTAGGTCACGTGGGCATCTACACCGGCAACGGGAAGTTCATCTCCACGACCTCCTCCGGAGGCGTGAGGGTGCGCTCCATCTGGGACCCGTACTACTGGGGTCCACGCTGGGTCGGCGCCACGCGCGTCAGCACTCTGCGTTGAGCGCAACAAGATCTCGAGCAACTGCAGAGCCGGGCCACGTGCCCGGCTCTTTCCTTTCTAGAGAACGGGAAGGTAGCGCTCGATCTCGTAAGGGGAGACGTAGCCCTTGTACTGGTCCCACTCGGCGCGCTTGTTGCGTAGCAGGTATTCGAACACCTGCTCGCCGAGAGCGTCGGCTACGAGGTCGGAACCTTCCATCTCAAGCAGCGCCTCGTACAGGTCGTCGGGTAGACGCTCGATGCCGCGCGCCCGGCGCTCATTCTCGGTGATCTCGTAGATGTTGTCGGTGGCCTCCGGCGGAAGATCGTAGCCCTCATCGATCCCTTTCAGACCCGCCGCGAGCATCACCGAAAAGGCGAGGTACGGATTGCACGCCGGATCGGGCGAGCGGAACTCGATCCGTGTCGACTGTTCCTTGCGTGGTTTGTACATCGGTACGCGGATGAGAGCCGATCGATTGTGGCGGCCCCAGCAGACGTAAGTGGGGGCCTCCTGGACGGGGTAACCGCCTCCGCTCACCAGGCGCTTGTAGGAATTGACCCACTGATTCGTAACTGCCGTCATCTCGCGCGCATGAACGAGGATGCCGGCGATGAAAGCCTTCGCCACTTTCGACAGGTGGTACTCGTCTGAAGAATCGTGGAACGCGTTCTGATCGCCCTCGAACAGCGAGAGGTGTGTGTGCATGCCCGAACCCGGAAGGTCCGTCGACGGCTTCGGCATGAACGTCGCGTACATGTTGCGTTTCGCCGCCATCTCCTTGACGACAAGCCGGTAACTCATCACCGAGTCCGCCATCGTCAACGCGTCCGCGTGTCGCAGGTCGATCTCGTGTTGCGACGGCGCGACCTCGTGGTGCGAGAACTCGACGGGTATTCCCATCTTCTCGAGAACGCCGATCGTGTCGCGCCGCAATTCCTGGGTCACGTCCAATGGGGTCAGGTCGAAGTAGCCGCCGGCATCGATCGGCGACGGGTCATCGACCGACTTGAAGAGGAAGAACTCCATCTCGGGATGCACGTAGAAGGTGAAGCCGCGCTCAGAAGCCCGCTCCAGATTGCGCCGGAGAACGAAACGAGGGTCTCCCCAGAACGGGCGGCCGTCGGGGCTGTGGATGTCGCAGAACATGCGAGCCGTTCCGGTCTCGGTCGACCCGTCGTAAACGGGCATGATCTGGAATGTGCTGGCGTCAGGGCGGGCCAGCATGTCTGACTCCTGCACCCGGGCGAAGCCCTCGATCGCCGACCCGTCGAAACCGATGCCCTCGTCGAACGCCTGCTCGAGCTCCTCTGAGGTCACGGCGAACGATTTCAGGAAACCCAGCACGTCGGTGAACCACAGCCACACCAGGCGGATGCCCCGCTCCTCGATCGTGCGCAGGACGTAATCCTGCTGCTTCTCCATCCCGAAAGCCTACGCTGGGTGCGTTTCGGCGACGTTACAAGCAAGTGGGTAGGTGTCGATGGGGCCCCGCTAGGCTTGCTGCATGATCCGATTCGCGCTTGCGCAGATCAATCCCACCGTGGGAGACATCGACGGAAACATCGAGCGGATCGTGCACGCGACGGATTGGGCTGCGAAGGCCGGTGCCCAGGTGATGGTTGCCCCAGAGCTGGCGGTGTGCGGCTACCCCCCCGAAGATCTCGTGCTCAAGCGCGGCTTCCTGATGGCCAACCACGATGCGGTTCGACGGGTCGCGGCCGAAACGGGCGAGCTGCTGGCGATCGTGGGATTCGTTGAGTCGAGCGAGGGCCACCTCTACAACGCCGCCGCCATCTGCCACAGGGGGGAAGTCGTCGGCGTGTATAGGAAGCAACTGTTGCCGAACTATGGGGTCTTCGACGAGCACCGATACTTCGAGCCGGGCGAGTCGCACGTTCTGATCGAAACGCCCCAAGGCGTCATCGGAGTCTGCGTGTGCGAGGACATCTGGGACCCCTCAGGCCCCGCGATCTCCCAAGCGGACGCCGGCGCCCAGGTCGTCGTGAACATCAACGCGTCCCCGTATCACAAGAGCAGGCTCGCCGAGCGGGAGGCGATGCTCTGCGAGCGCGCTCGACGTGCGGCATCCACGATCGTCTACGTCAACTGCGTCGGGGGTCAGGATGAACTGGTCTTCGACGGCGGATCGCTCGTCATCGACCCGGAAGGCATCCCGGTCGCGCGACTGGCGCAGTTCCAGGAGCAGCTCGAGGTTGTGGATGTCCCTCTCGGTAAGGAGCGGGACACCTTTGGTGCGTCCATCGAACGGATCCGATCGGCGCTGACGGAGGCGACGGCTCCCACCTCGACAGTGCCGCTCACGAAACCGTTGGAGACGGAAGCCGAGATCTACTCCGCGCTAAGACTGTCGCTCGGGGATTACGCACGCAAAAACTCGTTCGACAAGGTCGTAGTCGGGCTGTCGGGTGGGATCGACTCGACCCTGACGGCGACGATCGCCGTGGATGCCCTCGGGCCCGATTCGGTACTCGGCGTGGCGATGCCGTCCGAATACTCGACCTCGCACTCCATCGACGATGCGAAGGCGTTGGCCGAGAACCTCGGGATCGAGATGTTGCAGATCCCGATCGCAGGCACCTTCCACGCTTATCTCGGATCGCTGGTCGAGTCCCTCGGGCAGTTCGATACCGACCTCGCAGAAGAGAACCTGCAGGCGCGTATCCGCGGAAACCTGTTGATGTTCATCTCGAACCGGTTCGGACACCTCGTAGTTGCGACGGGCAACAAGTCCGAGATGGCGTGCGGCTACGCCACGCTCTACGGCGACATGGCTGGTGGGTTCGCTCTGCTGAAGGACGTCTTCAAGACCGAGGTCTACGCGCTGTCCCACTACCGCAACACGATCTCGGAGGTCATTCCGGAGAACGTCCTTACAAAGCCTCCGTCCGCGGAGCTGAAACCGGACCAGAAGGACTCCGACTCGCTTCCGCCGTACGAGGTGCTGGACCCCATCCTCGAGGCCTACATCGAGCGCGACGAAGCCATCTCGCAGATCGTGTCCGGCGGGTACGACGAGGCCACGGTGCGCCAGGTCGTTGCCCTCGTGGACAAGGCCGAATACAAGCGGCGCCAGGCTCCGCCCGGGCCGAAGGTGACCACGAAGGCCTTCGGCCGCGACCGCCGACTTCCGATCACGAATCGCTGGAAGGACAAGGGTCACGCAGCCGCCCCACGGCCCTCGGCGGGCGAGCAGCCGGGCGAATAGGCGAACATCGGCATATGGCACTCACGCTCCTGCTTCTCTCGGATGGATACGAAGACGTGAGAGAGCTGCTTCCAGAGCTTCCGATGACGCCGTTCGCCCTCCGACAAGCCCCGCTGAAGTCGACCGTTCCCCAGGACCTGATCGCCCTCCATCCCGATCTCTTGCTGATCGACGCAACCGGTGACTTCGACGCAGCCGAAGACGCCACACGCAAGATGGCACTTGCATGGGAGATCGGCCTTCCCCCACTCATAGTCGTCGTTGACTCCACGACGCTGTCCCGGTTCCGTTTCGAGACCGGCGCGGACGACTTCTTGCTCACCACGGCTTCGGCCGACGAGATCTCTGCGCGCTTCGCCCTCGCTGCCCGGCGCGCCGGCCAGGGCGATGAGGCCACCGTTCTCAAGGTCGGCGATCTGACGGTTAACCCAGACAACTACCAGGTTTACGTGCATGGCAAACCACTCGATCTCACATATAAGGAGTTCGAGTTACTGAAGTTCCTGGCGCAACGCCCAGGCCGGGTCTGCGATCGCGACCTCTTGTTGCGCGAGGTCTGGGGATATGACTATTACGGGGGCACCCGAACGGTAGACGTTCACGTGCGGCGATTGCGCGCGAAGCTTGGTCCAGAACACGAAGCGTTGATCGAAACCATCCGCAACGTCGGCTACCGACTGGTGCCGCGTCCCCGCGATCGCTGATAGACCATGTCGCTCGTCATCGGAACGATCCTGGCCTTCACCTT
>JALZJQ010000068.1 GCA_030859685.1 Actinomycetota bacterium
AAGGACTCCGGTGCGTGGCTGGCCGAGAAGCTCGGGCGGCTCAAGCTGAACGGCAGCCTCACCGGGTACTCGGATCTCAGCAGGGTCGTCGAGCTCGAGGGCCTCACCGTGGGCATCACCGGGAAACTGGCCCTGTGGAGAAGCCTGAAAGAGTCGGCGCCCACCGACGGGCAGACCTTGCAGGGGATCGACCTGGACTTGCTGCAGGCCCGAGCGGAGAAACAGCTGTCGGACGTCGAGGAGCGCCGGGCGAAGGCCGCCAAGATGGCCTTCAGCACCTAGTCCGCGCTTACTCACGTCGGCGGCGACGACGACCGCCATGCCCTAGCGGCGCGGGTCGCCGGACACGCCCGTCTCCCGGATGGGCCGGCTCTGGGACACGCCCGTCTGCCGGATGGGCCGGCTCTGGGGCACGCCCGTCTCCGCCGGATCGGCGGTTCTGGGACACGCCCGTCTCCGCCGGATCGGCCGTTCCGGGACACGCCCGTCTCGCCGGTTTGTACACTTTGTAGCAAGGTGACGATGACGATCAGGGACCTCCTCGATCTGCCGGGCCTCGGTCTGACCGTCGCCGCGGGCCGGGACGGCTTGGACTCTTCGATCAGATGGGCCCACATCTCCGAGCTCCAGGATCCGACGCCGTGGCTGTCCGGCGGCGAGCTCCTCCTGACCACCGGCATGGACCTGCAGGGGTCCCCGCCCGCCCAGCGCGCCTACATAGGGCGCCTGGTGAAGGCGAAGGTCGCCGGTCTCGGTTTCGGGGTCGGCTTCGATTTCGATACCGTGCCGCCGCCGCTCGTGAGAGCCGCCGAGCGCGAGGGGCTCCCCCTACTGGAAGTCCCGTACCCGGTGCCCTTCATCGCCATCACCGAAGCCGTCTCCTCACACCTGACCCGTGACCGGTTGAAGGACGCGCAGATGTCCGTCGAGGTCCACGAGCGGCTCGCCTCGCTCGTGACCGACGGCTCCGGACCGGCCGACGTGCTCGATGAAGTGGTCGAGCTGGCCCCCGGGTGGGCGATGCTGTTCGACCTGCGAGGCGACATCCTCGCGAGCGCGGGGAGTCCCGGCGTGGAAGCGCCGGATGGTGATGAGGTCTGGAAGGGCCTTCCACCGGGACTCACCGAACGCACCGGCCCCACGACCGCGGCCGAGTCGGGCCCGCGAGGTGCGCAGGTAGCGCTCGCGGTCAGTGCGGGGCGCCGCCACGAAGCGGTCCTCGTCTACGGCAAGGACAAGAGGCTCGACCAGAGAGATCGCATCGTCGTGCACCATGCCGTAACGGTGCTGGGGCTCCTGCTCACCTCCCGTCGAGCGGTCATCGAGGCGGAACGACGCGTGACCGGGGACATCCTCAGCGAGGCTTTCGCGGGGCGGGTGACGGGGGCGGACCTCGCGCGGAGGTTGGAGCTCGTCGGGTTCCCTCCCGGCGACGCGTTGACTGCACTCGTGTTCGAGGAACCGCACCCGAACGACGGCCACGCCATCGAGGAGCTCGCGTGGCTGGTCGACGCGTCCCTCGGCCGCCGGACGCGCGCGGCACGCACGGTCGTCATCGCCGGCCGCGTGGCCGCTCTCGTGGCGGCGAGCGACCCGGAGGATCTCGCCTTGGTCGTCTCCGAAGAGGTCGGCCAGGGAGTGGAGGGATCGAAAGTGAGGGCCGGGGTGGGGGAGACCGTGACGCCCGCGACGATCCGCCAGTCGTATCTCTCTGGACTGTTCGCGTTGCGGGCGGCCCCCCAAGGCCACACGGTCGCAACGCAGCGCGACCTGGGCTCTTACGGTTTCTTGCTGAGCGCCCAGCCCAGGCCGGTGCTCGAGGGCTACGTCCGATCCGTCCTGGGGCCCCTGATCGACCGCGATCAAGATCGTTCCTCAGACCTGGTCCAGTCCGTGAACGCGTTCATCGAGGCCGGTGGGAGATGGGAGCAGGGGGCCGACGTCCTGGGTGTGCATCGACACACCCTCCGGTACCGGGTGCGTCAGGCCGAAGAGCTGCTGGGCCGTGACCTGGCGTCGGCCGAGGACAAGCTCGAGGTGTGGTTGGCGCTGAAAGCGTCCGAGATCCTCGCGGAATAGGCGGGGCCCTGGGGTCAGCCCGAGCCGCGCTCCCCGAAGCTCTGCCGCGCCGATGCCGCGCCCGACCCCGATGCCGTGCCGGACTCCGAGTCCAGATGCACGGCGGCCCTTTTCTTCTCGCCGGCGATCCCTCTGACGGCGCCGGACTCGTTGATGACTCCGTCGAGGCACTTGGGGCACAACTCCCTTCGGATCCTCTCGTGCCCCTCCTCGTACATCACTTCCTTGAGCAGCCGGCTCTCGAATTCCCGTCCACAGTTATCGCAGGTGAACGTGCCGCTCATCGGGCCTCCTTGGTTCATGGTTCAACTCTACCGGTCGACGCCCGATCCCGGTCTCGCGCCAGACCCCGATGGCGCTCCGGACCCCGGTGCGGTCGAGCCGGCGCAAGCCGTCAAGACCCTGGTGCACGAGCTCGGCCACGCATTCTCCACAGCGGTGGGATGCCGACCTCTTGTGAGGTAGCAGAGGTAGCTGCGCCTGTTGATACAAAAAGGCGGGCTTAGAGAAACAGAGCCTTTTGTCGCATCTAAGCTCAGCTCATGACGCTGGCCCTTTCGCTTGCTTCACCCTTTTACTGTCTGCAGGTCAGCGACCGGCTGGTCACAAGCAATCGCGTCGCCTTCGACGCGCAGGCAAACAAGACGCTCCTATGCCGATTTACGAATGCCGTCGCAGCGCTGGCTTACAGCGGCCCGGCCTTTCTGGAAGGAGTGCCCACCGATCAGTGGATCGCGCGTCGGCTTCGGGGCGAGCCTCCGCAGATGGGGCGGGGGTTGTATATCGGCAAGCCCAAATGGTTCACCGACATCGGCAAAGCCCTCAATGACTTGGCGGTCGGGCTGAAGCACGCGATGGCTCCCCTTCGAGGCGGATACTCGGGCTACATCAGTGTCGCGGCAGTGGGGTGGCAATGGCGAACCCGGCGACGACAGCTACAGAGAATCCGGCCGGTTCTGTACCGGCTTGAGCGCCCAGGATTCGATGCCGAATTCGTGGTTTCTACTTTGCCAAGAGGATGGGACCACGGCTCTTCAGTTGGAAGGGCCAAGTTTGCTTTGTGTCAGACTCCGTGGCCGAACGAACTAACGCCAGAGGATGTCGAGGCACTTAGGGGCAGTCTCCGGGAGGGCCCCGCCGACATGGGCTTCCGGGAGGAAGAATTGCTCAAGGCGATCGCGAAGGTTGCCGCCCGCGATCGACCAGTGGTCGGACAGGATTGCATGTCTATTCGAATACCGCCTGTGGGTTCGCCCACCATCACGATTGCCTATAGGGGCCTCGCGCCGGAAAGGGTGTTTGACGAGCGCAGTGGTGATCCAATCAGGGGTTCATGGACGCCTTGGGTGGTAGGAGGGGCATTCTCCCTACCGCCATCGTTTGCAGTCGGACCGCGTATCGGCGTCAACAACTTCCTTCCCTACCAGCAGGTTGAGTTTGACGTGAGCGATAACGAAGTGGATCCAGGATTCGGTTTTTTCGGCACTCAGCAACGTTCCAGGCCATTGTGAGCAGTTGGCACCACCGCCACCGGCGCGTACCAACACGGCTGTCCCTCATGACTCCCGTCTGCCAACTCCTCCCTGCACCGCACGTTGCGCGTGGGAACCGACGCCCGGTCGGCAAGAAGCTCCAAAGATCTGTATTTGATTAGATTTGACCGATCTTCAGTTCGCTACCGCAGAGGGTTTGGGTTTGTCCTCGGAAGGTCCTTAGGCTGCTTCTCGCTTCAGGGGGCCGTGCCGCTTGGACACCGCGTCGCGTCCTCGGTGCCTTCCCACCCGCAGGAAAGGAGGGTCACCCAAAGCCACGACGGCTCTGGGAGGTCCGATGTGTCGGATGGAAGCTCGGCATATCCGCCTCGCACCGGATAACCCTCCTCTGGTGGGTCCGCGCCTTCGGGCAGGCGTAAGACTGCACAGCGGACGCCCTCCTCGCTGTTGTTGATGCAAAAGCGGCCCTTTGAATCTGTTCCCTGAGCGACGCCGTAATACTGGCTCACGTTCACGGGAGGGATCTGGAATAGCTCGTCCCAATTGCCGACTACAACTCCGATGGTCAGGCCCAGCAAGAGCAGAGCCACTGCCCGAAGGATGCGTCCCCATAGCGGCTTTCGTTTAGGCAGGTCGCGCTTCGTCTTCGTATCCGGCTCTCGAAGTTCTCGCACTCAGACAGTATGTCTGAGCACCTGCCCGGCCCCTGCGGTGGCAGCCGGGTAACCCCTTTTCCGACCAGCAAGCTCGGAGTCCAGCTTCCGGCCGGACTCCGACGCGTTCTCCCACCTATCCTGCACCCGATGAGTCGCATGGAGAAGAGAAGGAAGTGGTATGCCATCGCCGGACCCGCGGGCGGCGTGTTCGGGGGGGAAGACCGTCCCGAACAGCACGCCGCAATCGAGGTAAGTAGCCGTGAGGAGGGTCAACTCCTCCTCGAGGGCGGCATACACCTCGAGCCGGGCCTCTATGCGTTTACCGATGCGGGCGGCACCGGTGGGCAGGGGATTGGGATTGTCGTCGTACACGTGGCGTCGAGGGATGCTGAACCAGACGTGGTCCGGCGGGAAGCGACATCCATTCAAGCGGTTTCCGCATCTGGCTTGCTAGGGCACGTGTCAAGAGAAGAGTTGATGGACGTCTTTGTTCGGATGAAGCACATAGTCGGAGAAATGGTCGCGCTCCATACCGCTCTTCGACTGATCACATCCCTTCCTGAAGGGGGTCGAGGCAGCAAGGTCACGGTCGTTCATGACTACATCGGCGTATGCGCATGGATGCTGGCGTCGACGCCCGCGGGTGCGGCTATCGACATCGATCCCGGATTTTCGGATGGGGCCACCATTGCGGAGACCTGGCGTCCCACTTCAGATCCGACGATCAAGCAAGTCGTAGCCGCAACGTGGGATGTGATTCTGATGAACGACCTCATTGTGCGGTTCCGGCATCAGCCCGGGCATCGCTCAGAAGCTGCTGGGAAGCACCACTACGTCCGCTTCAACAGGATGGCGGACGAGTTAGCCAAGGACGGATCCGAGGCCTAGTGGTCGGCACGAGCTTCGACCTGGGGGATTGGGCGGTCGTGATCGTCACTAGCGCGTCCCCGCGCCCTGGACCAGTGGGGACGGGGACGCCCATCTCGTCCACTCTGTACAAGAGTGCGGGAGGGCCTGAGCCGCGGGGGCGGCGGGGACGCCCGGGTGCGCCTATAGCATCGAGGGCAGGACGGTCACAAGGTGCCCATACACGACGTGGAGGATCAGGCGATGGCTGACATGAAGAAGTACCTCGTCGCCGGCGAATGGCGCGCCGGCTCGGAGAGCTTCGAGGTTAAGAGCCCGTACGACGGCGAGGTCGTCGCCACGGTTGCTGCGCCCACCGAGAGCGACGTCGAGGACGCCGTGCAGGCCGCGGCCGAGTGCTTCGACGAGACGAGGAAGCTCCCGGTGCACGCGCGCGCCGAGGCGCTGGTCCAGATCTCGCAGAGTCTGATCGAACGCGCCGACGAGGTCGCCGATGTGATCGCGCGCGAAGGCGGGAAGCCACTCAAGTGGGCGAAGGTCGAGACCGCTCGCGCCGCGTCGACCTTCCGGTGGGCGGCGGAGGAGACTCGTCGGGAGGGCGGTTCGATGATGCGCCTCGATACCGAGGCGTCTCTCGGCTCCCGACTCGGTCTGATCCGGCGCTTCCCACTCGGGCCCATGCTCGCCATCGCGCCCTTCAACTTCCCGGTCAACCTCGTGGCTCACAAGATGGCGCCGGCGCTCGCGGTGGGGGCCCCCGTGGTCATCAAGCCGGCCACGAAGACGCCGCTCGGCGCGCTTCTCCTCGGTGAGATGTTCGCCGAGACCGACCTGCCCCCGGGGATGTGCTCGGTGCTGCCGGTGGGCGGGAGCCAGGCGGGCGAGATGGCGACCGACGATCGGTTCGCGAAAATCTCGTTCACGGGTTCGTCGGAGGTCGGCTGGAAGCTGCGCGCGGCCGCGCCTAAGAAGGCGGTGACGCTCGAGCTCGGCGGCAACGCGGGTGTGATCGTCCACGACGATGCCGACCTGGCGCGCGCCGCGCAACGCGTCGCATTCGGTGGGTACTACCAGGCGGGCCAATCCTGCATCGCCGTCCAGCGGGTGCTGGTTCACGAATCGGTGGCCACGGAGTTCACTGATGCACTCGTGGTCGAGGTCGAGAAGTTGAAGACGGGCGATCCCATGGACCCGGAGACGGATGTGGGTCCGGTCATCGACCACGACTCGCTCGAACGCATCTCCGCCTGGGTCGACGAGGCGGTTCAGGCGGGGGCCGAGGTCCTGACGGGAGGCAAACGAGAAGACCCCTTCTACAGGCCGACGGTACTCACACAGACGAAGGACGACATGAAGGTCCGATGTGAAGAGATCTTTGGTCCCGTCGTGACGCTTGCCACGTATTCGGACTTCGGTCAAGCGATCGCCGAGGTGAACAACTCCAGCTACGGACTACAGGCCGGCGTGTTCACTCGGGACCTCGATCGCATCATGCTCGCGTACCGCGACATCGAGGTCGGCGGCTTGATAGTCAACGACGTCTCGTCGTTCCGCGCCGACCAGATGCCTTACGGGGGAACCAAGGAATCGGGCACCGGACGCGAGGGGCTCCGGTCGGCGATGAACGAGATGACCGAGGTGAAGGTCCTCGTGCTCTCCGAGGTGCCGCTCTAGTACCTTGTCGATCCTGCTGCGGTCGGCGTGGGCGGCTCCGGGCTCGCTCCTAGGGCTGATCCTGGCCCCGTTCTTCGATCGGCGGACCCGGCGCGAGGGCGTCCTCGTGTGCGAAGGCGCGACCTGGCCGCGACGCCTCGGATGGCATTACCGCGCGGTGACCCTTGGCCGGGTGGTCCTGTGCGTCGATGCGGTCGACGATGCTCTGTTCGCACACGAGCTGATACACGTCCGCCAGTGGGAGCGGTGGGGGCCCTTCTTCCTGCTGGCCTATCCCACCGCTTCACTGGTGGCTCTGGTCACGGGACGTCACCCGTACAGGGACAACCGCTTCGAGCTGGCCGCCCGAGATCTAGCGGAGCCCTAGAGAGCGGTTCTGCGACCGGCCCGGCCGTAACTCATCTTCCGGATCACCCACAGGATGATCATGGTCACTACGACGCCGGCGAAGATCGCGAAGCCGTCGTTGTCGTTGTTGCCCTTGAAGAGGACCTCTTCCCACAGCCAGGTGCCGATGAGCACACCGGCAACGCCGATCAGGATCGTCCCGATCAGCCCGATGGGATCCCGTCCGGGAAGCAGGAAGCGGGCGACCAGGCCGACCAGCAAGCCGACGATGATGGCTAGCACCCAGAACATGCGTTCCTCCTAGTTCGTCCATCCATGAAGGTGCACGCGTTGGACGCGTGCGTCACACTTCCTACCCACCGCCTCCCCGCGCAAAACGGGGCCCGCGAAGCACACCGAAGGAGACATCATGCCGCTCGCCGACCTCGCCGACCTCGCCGACCAGGTTTGCGTTGTAACCGGAGCGTCGAGTGGCATCGGGTACCAGACGGCTTTCGATCTCGCCGGCGAGGGGGCGCGGGTGTGCCTGGTGGCGCGACGGAAAGAGAGATTGGAAGAACTGTTGCAGCGCATGCCCGGCTCGGGTCACAGCGTCGCGGTGACCGACGTCTCGAAACGCGACGAGGTCAAGGCGCTAGTCACCCACGTGAGCGATGAGTATGGCCGCTGCGACGTCCTGATCAACAACGCCGGGTTCTCGGGCGAGCGCCCCTTAACCGAAGAGGGGGCCGTGGACGATCTGAAGGCGATGATGGATACCAACTTCTACGGCACCATCTACTGCACCGCCGAGTTCCTTCCGATGCTGATCGACTCGGCGCCATCGAACGTCGTCAACGTGGCCTCGATGGCGGGGCGCCTGGCGATAGGCGGTGCGCCCGGTTACTCGGCGTCGAAGTTCGCCGTCGTGGGGTTCTCCGAGGCGCTGTACTTCCAGCTTCGGGACAAGGGCGTGTGCGTAAGCGTGGTGGAGCCGGGACTCATACCGACCGAAGGTTTCCCCCAGACCCCCGTGCTCAGCGACCCTGTCATGAAGTACGCGCTCGGGTCCGTGGAAGGCGTCTCGAAGGCGATCCGGTCGGCGATCTCGGGTCGCAAGATGGAACGCGTGGTGCCCCGCTGGTACTACGCGCTGCAGATCCCCAGGATCCTGGCTCCGCCGTTGTACCGGCTGGCGCAACGGAAGCTAGTGACCCCCAAGCAAGAGGACTATCTGTAGCTCAGGCGGGGACCGTCCAACTGAAACCACGGGAGCCGGCAGAGCCGGTCCCGTATCGACGCTGGATGTCGCCGATGTTCTTGGCCGCGTCTCGGACGAGGTCGTCGTCGGAGATCTGCACGAAGCGGTAGGCGTACCCGGTGTCGGTCACGTCGACCAGCGCGTAGCCGAAGGGGTAGTCGCGCGGGATGGCCACCTCGAGGCAGGGCACGTCACCGAAGGGATAGTTGAGGGCGTTTCGATGCGTGTGGCCGGCGAAGACTCCCCAGACGTTGCCGGAGTCCGCAACCGCATGGATCCGCCCGGTGTCCCCGTTTCGCAGTCCGAATAGCACCGGCGGGAAGCTCGTGAAGGGCTGGAGCGGGTGGTGCATGAAGATGAAGGCGGGACCCGAATCCGGCGCGGCGACGTCGGCGAGGATGTCGTGTTGTGGAGCGCTGAGTGCGCCGCGCACGATCGCGCCCCCTTGCCCCTCCATGAATGCTCCGGTCACGAGGTTGAAGGGCCCGAATGGGGACGAGCTGTGCTCAGCGGAATCGAGCACCGCGAAACGGATCCCTTTGTGTTCGACGAGGGTTCCGTCCGCCGGGCGACCGAGATGACGTTCGAAGTACTCGCGGCCCTTGAGCTCCTGCTCCTCGTAGGACCACACGTCGTGATTGCCCATCATCGTGGCGAAGGGAACCTGCAGGTCGGCGAACACCGTGGCCGCCAGCTCGAACTCGCGCTCGTTGCCGTGGTCCGTGACATCGCCCAGCTGGATCACCAGCTCCGCCCCGGAGGCGTTGAGGTCGGCGATGGCCGCGCGGACGAGCGGCTCCCCCCGCGGCGAGCCGATGTGAGCGTCGGCCAGGATCCCGAAGCGGAACCTGACCTCGCCGGGGGGCTCCACCTCGGGGGTCGGTAGCGGTTCGAAGGGAGGGGCCACGGGGAACTCGTCGGGCAGGACGGTGGCGGCCTTCTCTTCGTCGGCGAGGCGCGTGAGCTCGTCCCCGTCGCCGGCCAAGAAGGGTTTCGCGTGCCCCTCGACCCAATCGCCCAGGCGCGTCAGGAAGATGTCCGAGAGCGGCATCTCGTCGGGCCGTTCGCCGATGAGGCTCACGATCCACGAAGCGTGCGGTTCCACCAGCTCCACGTCGGGGGCCCGGCCGCTCTGAACCAGGGTCTCCTCGATGATCTCCGCCTGCCGGCGGGCCCTCGGGACGGAGGCGGCGAAGCGTTCGTCGTGCGGCCGCCAGATCTCGTAGACCCGCGCCCGAGCGGAGTGAATGAGCCAGGCGGAACGCAGGAGGTCCGTGAGGATGTCGGTGGAGATATCGGTGCTCACGGGGTCCGACAATAAGTGAGAAGACCTTGCGCTCGAGACCGCCCGGCGTCAGAATCAGGACACTTCCCCCGGGCACTTCTAGTCATGCGTCTTTTCGCGCGCTCTGAACAGGGGGACGTCTCATGGGCATGGTCCAGCAGGTCCAGCGAACCACCGACTGGGATCGCTATTTCCTGAACATCGCGCGCGAGACCGCGACGCGCTCGAATTGCATCCGGCGCCAGCACGGCGCCGTGATCGTCAAGAAGCGCCGCATCGCATCAACCGGCTACAACGGGCCCCCATCGGGCCACGCCCATTGCGACCAGGGGGCCTGTCCCCGGGCCCGTTCCGAATCCGTCACCGGGTGGGGCCACGACAACTGCATCGCGATCCATGCCGAGGCCAACGCGATCCTGTTCTCGTCGCCGACCGAGCGCGACGGCGCCACTATCTACATCACCGGCGTCCCTTGTTTCGGGTGCGCCAAGCTCGTCGCCAACTCGGGGATCACCGAGGTCGTTACCGAGGGCGAGCCCTACGAGGGTTGGCAGGATGTCCGCGACTTTCTCCTCGACTGCAACGTGCGGGTGCGCCTGCTCTAACCTCGGCCTGTCGGCGGGTGGTCGGAACCGATGACTCCGCGGGTCGCCTCCGGGAGACGTCGGGTACTCCGGGGACTCCCACACCGTCTGAGTCGCCCCTCCGCACCCGTCGTCTCCCTCCGGCAAACCGTCGGTTGAACCTGTCGGCCGCGTTGTCGATCAGGTTCGCCGGCGTGCCTCGAACCAGTAGGCGAAGCGCTGAGTCTCTAACCGGCTTATCTCGAAGCCGGATGACTGGAATTGTTGGAACACCTTCTCGCGGGAGCGCAGGAGGGTTGGTAGGTGGGTCGATGCTCGCTTGGGGAGGGCTCGTTCTAGCGGGGCTGTTATCAGGGAGACGTAGAGGGTTCCGGTGGGTTTCAGGGTGCGGTGGAATTCTTTGAGGGTTGCGGGCATGTTCGGCATCACTTGTAGGCCGTTTATGCACAGGATGGCTCCGAAGGTGGCTTCGGCGAAGGGGAGGTGGTGGGCGTCGGCTTGGACGGCCACCAGGTTCGGCGTTCGTTGCTCGCGTGCTACTTCTCGGGTGCGCTGCACCATTCCCGCGGCGATGTCTGACCCGACTACCAGGCCCTCGTGGTGTCGGGCGGCGTCGATCGTGAAGAAGGCGGTGCCTACGGGCAGGTCCAAGATGGGATCGTGGCCCGCCGCCTCGACGGCTCGGCGTCCCAGCGC
>JALZJQ010000100.1 GCA_030859685.1 Actinomycetota bacterium
AGATTGCAAGCTGGGCTTGGTGAGCCACGCCGCCGAGCAGGCGGAGCTCCCGCTCGGAAAAGGTCTTCTCGCCCTCCACGGGAACTGCCACCACCAGCCATCCATGCCTCTTGTCGAAGGACATGGGGGCAACGCCAACGAGGCGATCGTCCCCGAGCTCGAGACCCATGCCCGCGGCGTAGTCCTTGACCTCGGGCAGGTCCTTCGAGCGCAGCACGAAGGGTTCGGCGTGGATGAACTGGGCCGCCAGCTCGGCAGGGACCTCGAAACGGTCGAGTTGCTCCCGCTCTGCATCGCTGTAGCCCGAGTACCCCACCGGGAGCACCGCGCCGTCTTCTTCCTTCTGCAACCACAAGGAGATCTGGTCGCATCCCAGGATCACCCCCGCCTGCTCGACGATCGCGCCCGCTACTTCATCGAAGTCCGCCTTGGTCATGGTCAGCGTGCGGCTGAACTCCAAGAGCGCTTGCGCTATGTCCGCCGCCTCCCGAGCCCGTTCCGCATCGCGCTTCTGAGCTTCGTAGAGGCGAGCGTTCTCCAGTGCTACCGAAGCGTTACCCCCGAGGACCTCGATCAGTCTGACGTCATCCTCGTCAAACTGTCCGACCCCCAACTTGGACACGACGATGACTCCGATGACGCGGGTCCCGTAGGACAGCGGCACTGCGATCATCGATTCTTCGATCTCGTCGGTTCCCTCCACGTCCTCCGCGAAGTCACACTCGAGCGCGTTATGGATCAGGAGCGAGGTCCTGGTCAGCGCCGCGCGGCCGGTGATGCCCTCGCCGACCTCGCAGACGAGACCCTCGCTCTTCCATTCTTCGCCCTGGTAGGCGGATAGCTCGCCACGGAAGGCGATCGGGATCAGCTTCCCGTCTTCTTCCATATAGACACGCGCGTTGTGGTAGTCGATCAGCGTCCGAAGTTCGTTGGCGATCGTCATGCCGATCTTCTGGACGTCGTTAAGACGATTCAGCTTCCCTGCCAAGCTCTGCAGCATCTTGAGGTGAGCGATCGAACGGACGTCGCGGCTGGTGCTGCTAGTTGCGTCCGGACGTTCCGTCCTGTCTTCCTCGAAGAGAACCACGCGATTCTTGCCGCGCGCCTTCGCCGTCATCATCGCTGCTTCTGCACAGGCGACTAGTTCACGCGGGTTCATAGCGTGCTCCGGACCCTGGGCAACGCCCACCGACATGGATACGCCACCGGCCGGGTCGAAATCGGTGTGGGACAGACGTTCGGTCAGGCGAGATGCGAAGCCGAGCGCGTCGCCCGCGCCGCAGGACGGCATGATGATGGTGAACTCCTCGCCGCCCAGCCTGCACACCACGTCCGAAGCTCGCACCATGTCGTTGAGGATCTCGGCGATGTTCACCAGTACCTGATCGCCCACACCGTGCCCGTAAACATCGTTCAACTTCTTGAAGTCATCGATGTCGAGCATCAGCACGGTGATGGAGTCGTGTATCCGGCTCGCTCGAGTCAGTTCGGCGCGCAGTCTCTCGTAGAAGAAACGGTGGTTGTAGAGCCCGGTCAGCGAGTCCGTGTGAGCGAGTTCTTCGAGTTGTGCCCGTCCTCTGGCGTTGTCGAGGGCGATCGCGACCGCGTCCCCGAACCGTCCGGCGAGCTCGAAATCCTCCTCGTCGAAGGATCCCGACTCGAGACGGTAGATATTCAACGTGCCGTGGAGCGCTCCACGCGCTACCAGTGGGACGATGATCACCGCCTCCTTCTCGTCCACAGGGGTTCCGGGGATCTGGACCATGCGCGCGTCGAGGTGAGCCTCGTTGGACCAGACCGGCTCCCGATGCTCGACCGCCCAACCAGTGAGGCCCTCGCCGATGGCAATCTGATCGTTCATGATCTCCTCGGCGTACTGGTCGCGCGCCAGGACGGGGAGAAGGATCGGCTCGCTCTCATGAGCCTGATAGATGGTCAGCGTGTCGTACGGGATGAGGTCGGACAGCGTGTCGGCCACCCTCTCGAGCAGGTCCCCGAGGTGCTGCTCGGAGAGGACGAGGTGAAAGATCTCGGCCAGACGCTTATACGAGTCGAGGCGCGTTTCAATGAGCGCATCACGGTCCTTGCCGAGCGCTCGATCAGCGATCGCCATGTCGATCTTCCATTAGGTCCCCAGTAGTAGCGGCAAAGCCCTACATACCTATCGGCCGACCCACCGCCCCCCTTGAAAAATCCGTCCAAACCCCCAATCCCGCCACGCCGATCGCCGGCGGCGGGTCCCGGCCCACCCTCCGGGAGGCCCCGGGTGCCGGCCCACCCTCCGGGAGGCAAACCGTTTTGAGCCTCCCTCCGGGTGAACCGCCACCCGCTACACGAAAACCAAGGCCAAACCAAGACCCAGGCCTCCGCCATCAGACTGAGGAGCAGTCGCTGGGCTTCGTCGGAGCACGGAATACAGGCCCGAGGGGGGTCTGGGGGGAGTAGGTCGCCTCGGCGACCGATCCCCCCAGGGATCGCCGCAGGGCGGCACGAAGTGCCGGCCGTGAAGCAA
>JALZJQ010000120.1 GCA_030859685.1 Actinomycetota bacterium
GGGATCGCTGGTCTGAGTGGGGTTCCCCACCTATGCAGCATGATAGTCGCCACGAACCCGTCGATAGGAGCGGCAAACCCATGCGGAAAGGACGCCCATAGACGTCGCCCTAGGCCTTCTGGCCGTCGTCGTGCTCATCCTGGTCAACACCTTCTTCGTCGCCGGCGAATTCGCCCTGCTTGCCGTGAACCGCGGAAAGGTCGAGCACCTGGCGGCGGCCGGTGACCGGAGGGCGAGCAGCGCCCTTGAGGCCTTGCGAACGCTGAGCTTCCACTTGTCCGGCTGTCAGCTGGGCATCACCGTCAGCTCGTTGCTCGTCGGTTTCATCGTCGAGCCAACGATCGGGCGGTCGATCGCGCCCATCGTGGATGCCCTGTGGCCAGGGGGTTCTCCCCTGGCCGTTTCCACCACGATCGCCCTGATCCTGGCGACCGCCATCCAGATGGTTCTCGGCGAGCTCATCCCGAAAAACTACGCGATCGCCCAGCCTCTTAGGCTCGCGCTGGCCATCTCGGGTCCGCTTCGTCTCGTCAACGGTCTGTTCAAACCCGTCATCACCTTCCTGAACGCGGCGGCGAACGCGTCCGTGCGCCTGCTCGGTATCGAACCTCAAGATGAGCTCCTCGGCGTTCGCTCGGTCCAAGAGCTCGAACGCATCATCATGTCTTCCCGCGAAGGCGGTGCTCTCGCTGAGGAGGAGTTCGCACTGCTATCGCGCTCGCTCTCGTTCGGAGAGAAGACCGCTGACGACGCACTCGTACCGCGGGTTTCCATCATCGCCGTCAAGAAGAGCGAGACGGTCGGGGACATGAGCTCTACCGCGCTTCGCACCGGACACTCGCGTTTCCCCGTCTGCGGCGATGGCCTCGACGACATCGTTGGCGTGGCACACGTGAAGGACAGCTACCGCATCCCTCCGGAGAGACGGGCGAACGCCTCGATCACAGACATCATGCAGGAACCGCTGTTCGCCCCCGAGTCCAGATCCCTCGGGTCACTCCTCGCGGAGATGCGGCGCGAGAGGAAGCATCTCGCCGTGGTGATCGACGAATTCGGGGGGACGGCCGGTATCATCACGCTCGAGGACCTACTCGAAGAGATCGTGGGCGACATCGAGGACGAATACGACCCACGCGAGCAGTCCCGTCAGACATCGCCCCCCGAGGGGATCCATGTCGTATCCGGCGCGTTGCACCCCGACGAGATCCGAGAAGCCACCGGGTTCGAGATGCCGGAAGGTGATTACGAAACCCTGGCCGGCTTCCTACTCAGTCTCTTCAGTCGGATCCCAGACCCCGGAGAGCAGATCGAGCACGAGGGATGGGAGCTGAAAGTCGTCGAGATGGACCGGAAGAGGGTCGCACAGGTCCTCCTCGTGGCCCCGCCTAAGCCGCCACCTCCCGACGCAACCGAAGGCGGTTCGTCGTGACGGCCTGGTACCTGGTGGCGGCGGTCCTGCTATTGCTCGCGAACGGGTTCTTCGTCGCTGCGGAGTTCGCCTTGACGGCCGCCAGGCGAAGCCAGATCGAGCAGCTTGCGTCTGAGGGGAACAAGCGGGCTCGCGTCGCCCTCCGATCGATCCGCGAACTCTCGGTCATGCTCGCCGGTGCTCAGTTGGGCATCACCATGGCCTCGCTCCTGTTGGGATTCGTCGCCGAACCGGCTGTCGCCGCAGTGATCGAACGGGCCCTTGAGTCTGTGATCGAGATCCCGGCAGGGTTGCTCCACACGATCTCGTTCGTGATCGCGCTATCGATAGTCGTGTTCCTTCACATGGTCGTGGGCGAGATGGCACCCAAGAACATCGCCATAGCTCAACCCGAGAAGAGCGCTCTGTGGCTATCCGGACCCTTCCGTCTGTACGTGAACGCCTTCCGGCCGTTCATCCATGGCCTGAACCTCATCGCCAACGCCGGCGTGCGGGTCCTGGGCGTCGAACCGGTCGATGAGATGGACGCCGTGCATACCTCCGAGGATCTGCAGGCAATGATCACCGAATCGGCTCACAAGGGGGCAATGGCTGGTTTCCAACACCGGCTGCTGACAGGGGCGATCGGGTTCAGCCAACTCGACGCGGCCTCCGTGATGGTGCCTCGGACGGAGATGGTCACCGTTCCCATAACAGCTTCGGTCGAGGAGCTAGAACGCGCCGTGTTGACCACCGGACACTCGCGATTCCCCGTGTACGCTGGAGACATCGATCATGTGATCGGGTTCATCCATGCGAAGGACCTGCTCAAGATCGACGAGTCGCGACGTGAGGACCGCATCTCTCGCAAGCTCATGCGTCAGATGCTCGTGGTTCCCGAATCCCGGAAACTGCACCCGCTCCTACTGGACATGCGCCGCCAGCGCCGTCACTTCGGATTGGTCATCGACGAGCACGGCGGCACGTCCGGCATCTTGACGATCGAGGACGTGCTCGAGGAGCTCGTCGGCGAGATCCAGGACGAGTACGACTTCGCAGAGCGCGGCATCGAGACCGTCGGCCAGGACCGGTACCTGATCCCCGGGACGTTACGGATCGACGAAGCGGAGGAGCGTCTGGGCCTCAGATTGCCCGATGGAGAGTACGAAACCGTTGCCGGCTGGCTCATGGACGTGCTCGGGCGGATCCCCAAACGGCGCGACACGGTTGACCATGACGGCTGGCGACTGCGTGTCCGGACGATGCAACGCAGGCGGGTCGTCCAGGTTCTCGTCGAACGAGCACAAGAGACCGGCCCCCAGCCGCCCCAGGACACCGTCGAGGAGGGTTAGCCTCCAGAGCATGAAGACGGATTGGGTACAGCAAGCGCGCCCGGATCTCAAGAGGGCCGGCATCGCGATGCTGGTGGCCATCGCCGGGATGGTCACTGCATCCTTCGGCGACCTCAAGGGTCCCGAGGTGACCGCGACGGACAGGGTCCTCGCCATCGGTGGGGCGCTGGTGCTGCTCGTCGCAGGGGTCATCGCCGTCCGCGCGCTCGCGCGGGCCGTGCGTAAGGCGTCAACCAATAACCTCGGCGATGCGCGTGGTGTAGCGATGGGCTGGGTCATCATGGTCGTGGGCTACTTCGTCCTGATCCTCGCACTCCTGGGTGTCCTCGACGTTCCTCTCGGTGGGCTGCTGTTCGGGGGTGCGATCACGGGCATAGTCATCGGTATCGCGGCCCAGCAGACGCTTGCGAACTTCTTCGCGGGGATCGTCCTGATGATCGCGCGCCCCTTGCAGATCGGCGAACACGTCGTCCTCCGCTCGGGCCCCCTAGGGGGCGAGTACGAAGGAACCGTCACGGATATGACGCTCTTCTACGTGAGCATGAACGCCGTGAACGGACCCGTGGTACTCCCCAACGCGGGAGTGCTGGCGTCGGCCATCGGCCCCGGAGCTCGCACTCCCAAAGACGAAGAGCCGACCGACGAGGATGGTCAACCGCTCGATGGTGGCGGACCGTCAGACGGTCGCTCCGACAATCCTCCGAACCGGCGAGCTCGCCCCGCGTAATCTCGCAGCGCCTCGAACAGAGCCTCTCGCTTGAAGTCGGGCCACAACGTCTCGGTGAAGTACAGCTCCGCGTAGGCGGATTGCCACAACAAGAAGTTCGACAGCCTCCGCTCACCGGACGTGCGGATGAGTAGATCCACATCCGGGACGTCGGGTGCATAGAGATTCTGGGAAATCGATCCTGCGGCGGCGGCGTCTTCGAGCTCGGCGCGACCTCCGTAGTTGAAGCACACCAACAGATCCATCCGATCTTGATGCGAGGTCGCCGCGTCCGCCG
The DNA here is from genome assembly GCA_030859685.1 of Actinomycetota bacterium. Taxonomy (GTDB): domain Bacteria; phylum Actinomycetota; class CADDZG01; order CADDZG01; family WHSQ01; genus JACCXF01. The sequence goes on from JALZJQ010000120.1 coordinate 3,765, forward strand.
CATCGAACTCATCGAGAACCCCTTGAGGAACGCCCTCCCGGCGCCCGATCCGGCGGATATGAACGCCCCGCTCGTTCAGGTGATCCCGACGTTGTCGAAGCAGCACGCGGTTGAAGTTGAGAAGGAACTCGACTTCATCGGGAGGGCGGCTCCAGTTCTCGGTGGAGAACGCATACACGGACAGATATCGGATGCCCGCCTCGAGCGCTCCCTCGACGACATCGAACAGGGCGCGTTCACCGGCTTCGTGGCCCTGAGACCGGTGCAGCCCGCGCTGCTCTGCCCATCGGCCGTTCCCGTCCATGATCGCAGCGACGTGACGCGGCACATCGGTATGAGATGGGATCCGTTCCATCCCGGTCAGGAGGCCGCGAGCAAAGAGAGGCTCCGCAATGGTCGTTCGAGGTAATACTCGGTGTACCGCCGCAGTGCATCGGTAACCTCGAACGCATCCTGATCGGGAGCCGGATAGCCGAGATCCGACGCCAAGAAGCGCTCGATCAGGGCGATCCGTTCGGGTGCGAGGCGGAAGGCGTTCTCGTCCTCGGTCCAGCACGACCTGCAGACGGCGCCGCCCATCTCGGCGCTTATGGCCCCGAGCCCGCCGGGGTCGCCGCAGCCCGCGCACACCGACAGAGCCGGATGGTATCCGGACAGCGACAGCAACTTGACGAGAAAGGCGGGCACCACGGTGTTCCCACCGCCCGCCTCGAGCGACTGCAGGCCGGCCAGCAGCAGCGCGTAGACCGAGACGGCCCGTTCTCGCTCGGGCGTTATCTTCTCGACGAGGTCGGCGAGGGCAGCGGCCGCCGTAAGGCCCGCGTAGCCCGTCTTTAGCGTCTTGAATGACGAGATGATGTCGGCTCCGGTGATCGTGTCGAGCTCTTTCCGACCCCGATACACAATGAGGTCGACCAGCGTGTAGGGCTCGAGTCGCGCGCCGAACCGGCTCTTGGTCTTGCGCACGCCTTTGGCGACGGCCCGCACCTTTCCGTGGTGGCGCGTGTAGATAGTGACGATGCGGTCCGCTTCGCCCAGCTTGATCGTCTTGAGGACCACGCCCTCGTCCTTATAGAGCCCTGGCATGCTCCTAGCGTAGTAGTCGTGAGCGGGAATCTCGGTATTGGAACGCCGGGGATTCGGTCTTCTGAAGAGCAGGTCTCGACCGTCCCACCCTTCCCATATCGTGGAACCGTGGACCCGACGAGGATCTTCGAGGGGTTGAACGACGAGCAGCGTTCCGCCGTGAAAACGGTGCGGGGGCCTCTGTGCATCCTTGCGGGTGCAGGATCGGGCAAGACGACGACCATCACTCGCAGGATCGCCAACCAGGTCGCCGCCGACGTCTTCGAGCCTGGGCAGATCCTTGCCGTCACGTTCACGGATAAGGCGGCGGGCGAGATGCGAGGCCGTCTCGAGACCCTCGGGGTGCAGGGCGTCCGCGCTCGCACCTTCCACTCCGCGGCCCTTGCGCAGCTAAGGAATCTGGCTTCCGAGTCGCCGGGCCAGATCCTGCCGTCGAAGGTCATGGCGCTGCGTCAGATCGCCAACACCCTTCCGAAGCCGTACAGGTTCCGACCCGCAGCGGATCTGGCAACCGAGGTCGAGTGGGCGAAGAATCGGCGGATCGCTCCGAGTGACTATCTGGCGTCTCTGAAGGATCGCGAACCTCCCATCCCTGCGGACCTCATGGCCAACGTCTACAAGCGTTACGAAAGCGGTAAGCACGATCGGGGGCTCATCGATTTCGAGGATCTACTCGAACTTACGATCCAGATGTTCCAGAAGGATCAGTTCGCACGCGAGCGATTCATCGAGCGGTACCACGCCTTCACAGTCGACGAGTACCAGGACGTGAACGAGCTCCAGGAAACGCTTCTACGCGAATGGCTGGGGCCACGCGACGACCTCTGCGTCGTCGGCGACGACTACCAGTCGATCTACGGTTTCACTGGCGCGACACCCGTGCACTTACTACGGATGCCACAGCGCTTCGTTAATACGAAGGTCGTACGACTCGAGTTGAACTACCGCTCGACGCCGGAGGTCCTGGCCATAGCGAACCGACTCGTGCCGAGCCTGGGTGGCGCCGAAAAGGTTCTGCGCGCAGTGCGCGAACAGGGACCGGACCCACAGCTTCGCTTCTTCTCTGCCGCCGGCGGTGAGCCGAAGTTCGTCGTCGATCGCGTGCGCGCCCTGATCGCTGAGAAGGTCCCGCTCGAGCAGATCGCGATCCTGTATCGGGTCAACTTCCGATCAGAGGACTACGAAGAAGCGCTCGCGGCCGCGAACATCCCCTATCAGGTGAGGGATGGTGCTTTCCTCTCCCGGCGAACCGCCCGGCAGATGCTGGGCACACTGAAGCGCTCAAGGTCGGCTTCGGTCGCAGGCGAGGTCGAAACCATCGCCCAGCGGTCCGGATACGTCGAATCGCCGTCCGACGACCTCGGAGACCAAGAGCTGACGCGCCAGAACGACCTCGCTCGATTCATCCAGCTGGCGAGCGAGTTCGATGACGGCGCTCGTACCTGCGCCGAGTTCGCCGCCGACATCGAGTCCCGATTCGGTACGGAAGGGGACGGCAGGGGCGTCCAACTCCTGACCCTCCACCGCGCCAAGGGTCTGGAATTCGAGGCGGTCCTCCTCCCCCGCGTGGAAGAAGGCGAGTTGCCCTTCCGTCGCTCCAAGTCAGACGAGGCCGTAGCGGAGGAGCGACGCCTCCTCTACGTCGGCATCACGAGAGCCAAGACTCACCTGACGATCTCCTGGGTCAGCGATGGCAAGCGACAGGGCAGCCGCTTCGTGGGTGAACTTCGTCCTCCACAACGCATGGGCAGCAAGGCGGGAAGCGGTGCCCCGAAGAAGGAGCCCGAAGAGCAGACGATCGCCGCGGCTACGGGGATCGAGCTCGAACTGTCCGGCGGCTACTCCGGCACCGTTATCGAAGTGGAGCCGGACGGAGTGACCGTACAACTAACAGGCGGCGGCGAGCTGCACGTCCCCTACGGAGATCGAGTCACGGCGAACGGGACGACGTTCGCGCTCGGGCCACCCCGTAACGAGCCGGACCCAACCACCCTGGACGCCCTGAAGAAATGGCGCCGCGACCGGGCGAAGGAAGACGGCGTCCCCGCCTTCGTCGTGTTCCACGACTCGACCCTTCAGGAGATCGCATCCCGAAGCCCGGAGTCACTCGAAGACCTGGTGACGATCCCCGGCATAGGCGCAACGAAGATAGAACGCTACGGCCCACAACTCTTAGCCCTCCTCAAGCCAGGCTGACCCCGCGCGCCCGCCCGGAGTGTTCGCCCTCGGACCGTCGCGCACGTCCGCCGAAGGGGGAGGCGGGGACCTCCGCTGAAAGGGTTAGGCGATGCCTATGCGGAGGTTGCGAGTGTGGGACTCGCCGCCTTCGTCCACTAGGTCGAAGGTGACGCGCTGGCCGGGGCGGAGGAAACGGAACATGCTGGTCTCGATGCTCGTGGAGTCGATCGGGAAGGTCGTCTCGCCATCGTCCGCGACGAGCGAGCCCGTGCGGGTTAACGAGTCATAACTCTTGACAGTAGCCTGCGGCATCCTCTTCCCTCAGTCTCGGTTCGTTTCCGAAAAGCAGGATAACCGCTCGACCTCAGCTCGGCGGGAGGCGTCGTGCCGGAGGGGCGACTAGAAAACGGTGTGGAGTCCCCGGAGTTCACGGCGCCTCCCGAGGTGTGGAGTCCCCGGAGTGCATGACGGCCCCGAAGACGGCGGCTCAGCTTTCGAAGCCGAGGCGGTCGAGGGCGTGGGCTCGACGCTGCCAGTCCTTCTCGACCTTGACGCGCAGGGCGAGGAAGACCTTGCGACCGAACAACGTCTCGATCTCCTCGCGCGCCTCGGTACCGACCTCTTTGAGGATGGCCCCACCCTTACCGATCACGATGCCCTTCTGGGATTCCCGCTCGACGTAGATGCGCGCGTTGATCTCGAGGAGTCCGTCGTCCCTCTCTTCGTAGTCCTCGGTGACCACCGCTATCGAATGAGGGATCTCATCGCGGGTTCGGGACAGCAGCTTCTCTCTCACGAGCTCCGCCACGAATACCGGAGGAGGTTGATCCGTGTTCATCCCCGGGGGGAAGTACTGAGGGCCCTCCGGCATCCGCGCGACCACGAGGTCACGCACCAGGTCCAGCCCGTCGCCGGTCAACGCCGATGCTGGGATGAATTCATCGAAGTCACCGAATCGCGAGACCGCAGCGAGGGCAACCGCTACCCCGTCCCTGGCGGTGACATCGACCTTGTTCACGATGCAGAACACGGGGCAACCCGCCGCGCGAAGGTCGCCGGCGACCTTCTGGTCGCCCCGCCCTACTCCGGCCTTTCCATCCACAACGAAGAGCGCTAGATCCACATCGGACCACGCCGATCGCACGACCTGATTGAGTCTTCGCCCCAGGAGGGTTCGGGGCTTGTGATAGCCGGGGGTGTCGATGAACACCACCTGGCTCGATTCGCCGTTCAACACGCCCCGGATAGCGCTGCGCGTTGTCTGAGGCTTGTCGGACGTGATGGCGACTTTCTCTCCAACGAGTCCGTTCACCAGGGTTGACTTTCCGACATTGGGGCGGCCCACGATGACGACGAAGCCGGAGTGGAAAGTCACTCGAGCTCGGGCTCGGGCCCCGCCACCTTCTTGATGACGACCTTTTGGATGCGACGGCCCGTAACCCGTTCCGTAACGAATTCGATGGAGTCGAAGCGCACGGCCTCGCCGCGCGTTGGGACCCGGCCGGTTAGTCCGAACACCAACCCTCCTACCGTGTCCCACTCCTCATGTGGGAGGTCGACATTCAGGAGTTCGTTGACCTCGTCTATAGGCATCTTGGCGTCGACCCGGATCGTGTTCTCGTCCACGGGCTCGACGAGAGGTTCCTCCTGATCGTACTCATCCACGATCTCGCCAACGATCTCCTCGATCACGTCCTCGATGGTTACGAGCCCCGCCGTCCCGCCGTACTCATCCACGACAATCGCCATATGGATCCGCCGTGTCTGCATCTCTCGCAAGAGATCGGCTACCTTCTTCTGTTCCGGTACGAACAAGGGGGCCCGGCCCATCGACGACACTTCCGCCCCGTTGGGGCTTCTGGTGCGCTTGAGCAGGTCCTTCGCGTAGAGAACTCCGACGATGTTGTCGGTGTCGCCCTCATACAGGGGGATGCGTGAGTAGCCCGCTTTAACGATCGTCTCCAGAGCCTCGTCGATGCTTGCGTCGGCGCGCAAGACGATCATGTCGGTGCGTGGAACCATGACCTCCCGCACCACGGTGTCGCCGAACTCGAAGACCGAATGGATGAGCTCGCGCTCCTCCTCCTCGATCTCCTCTTCCTCTTCGGCGATGTCGGTGAGATGGCGGATCTCTTCCTCGGTGACGAACGGGCCCTTCGGGAGTCCTCGGCCCGGGAGGGGAATCATGACCAGGTTGGCGAACCAGACGAGGACGTGGCTTACCGGCTGCAAGAGCCTCCCGAGAAGGAAAACCGGTCGCGCCAGCAGCAACGAGGCGCGCTCTGTGTACCGCACGACGTAGGTCTTGGGGATGACCTCGGCGAAGACGAAGATGATAAAGGTCATTGCTGCAGCTGCGATCGCTTCACCCCCCGCTCCGAAGCGTCGCAACGCGAGAGCCGTGGCCAGAGAGGTCCCCGTCAGATGAGCGATCAAGGTCAGCAACAACACCGAATTCAAGTAGGGGGCAGGATCTTCGACCATGCGGACGAGAAGCTCACCATTCTTGCGCTTCTCCCTTGCGAAGTGATGGGCCTTTACGCGCCCGATCCGGCTGATCGAGGTCTCGGCAGCTGCGGTAACGGCCGCGAGCAGCAGTAGCACGAGGATGATTGCGAGAACCAGGAGATCGCTCATCTAAGCGGTCGAGGGGACGTACGACTCGAGTATCTCGTTCAGTCGTCGCTCCATATCCGATCCATCCGACTTTCCCTGGTGGTCGTAGCCCAGCAAGTGGAGGATCCCGTGGACCAGCAGGACGTTGAGCTCGCGGTCGAGCGAGTGATTCAACTTCTCGGCATTCGCCCGCGCGAGCTCAGGGCACAGGACAACATCTCCCAACATCGACTCGTTCGCCTCCTCGTCATCCATCATGGGAAAAGACAGAACATCGGTCGCGTAATCATTGCCGGCGAAGCGCGCGTTCAGCCGGCGGATGTGATCCGCCCCGATAAGCAGGATGGAGAGCTCGACCGACTCGTCCAGACCTTCCTTGTCCAGTACGTGCCGGGCGAGGCCGGATAAGCTCGGTTCGTCGACCGAGAGTTCTTGCTCGTTGGCGATGAAGACCTCCACTAGGGCCTCGTTGCGCCCTCCGAGTACACACGATACGCCTCGACGATGTCCTGCACGATCTTGTGGCGCACGACATCGCGCGCGTCGAGATGCGTGAAGTTAACGCCGGCGATACCGTCGAGGATCTCCTCGACCACGACGAGCCCCGACCGTGTGTTGGCGGGCAGGTCAACCTGAGTGATGTCTCCTGTTACCGCGGCCTTGGAGCCGAAGCCAAGCCTCGTTAGGAACATCTTCATCTGCTCGGGAGTGGTGTTCTGGGCCTCATCCAGGATGATGAATGCATCATTGAGCGTCCGGCCGCGCATGAAGGCGAGCGGAGCGATCTCGACCGTTCCTTGCTCGACAAAGCGTTGGAAGGTGTCCGGTTCGAGCATCTCGTACAGCGCGTCGTACAGAGGACGCAGGTAGGGATCGATCTTGGCAGCGAGGTCACCCGGAAGGAAGCCGAGCCGTTCTCCTGCCTCGACCGCCGGGCGAGTCAGCACGATCCGCGACACGTCTCCGGTCTTGAGCGCTCTGATGGCCATTGCGACCGCGAGATAGGTCTTGCCAGATCCTGCGGGGCCGATGCCGAACACGATCGTGTTGCTCTTGATCGCGTCGACGTATCTCTTCTGGCCTACCGTCTTCGGCCGGATCGGCTTGCCGGTGTGGGTTATCACGACCGTGTCCGACAAGACCTGCGATGGACTGGGCCCGTCTTCCGTCTTGACCATGTCGATCGACCGGTCGACGGAGTCCTTCGTTAGCACCTGCCCCTGATCGAGGAGCGCCATCAGCTCCTGGAACAGCTTCGAGACGCGTTCGGTCTCCTCGGTCGGCCCCGACAGGACTATCTCGTTGCCACGGACGAGGATCTTGGTCTCGAATGCCCCCTCGATGATCTTCAGGAGCTCATCTCTCGCTCCCACCAGCCTCACCATGTCGTGATGGCCGGGAACGAGGATCTTCACTTGGGTCGTCGTCAACATATAGCTCATGGAGTCTACCGCCGGGGGTAGACGGAGCGGTAGGGGCTGGGTCGAGGCCCTAGCCGGGGGGCCACGACATCTGGCGCCCACCCATCAGGTGGAAATGGAGGTGGTCAACGCTCTGCCCGGCATCTCGCCCGATGTTCGTAACGACACGGTAGCCAGCGTCCAAACCTTCCTTCGTCGCCAGCCCTGCGATAGTCGCGAATAGCTCCCCGAGCAAGACTCCCTTGGTTTCGGTGAGATCGGCCGCTGACCCGATGTGTTCCCTCGGGATCACCAAGATGTGAGTGGGCGCCGCCGGATTGATGTCCCTGAAAGCGACCACCCCTCCGGATTCGTGCACCAGTTCGGATTCGATCTCACCCGCAGCGATCTTGCAGAACAAACAATCGGCCACCCTTCCCCCTCTACAGCTAGCGCGGCCCGGCCGAGACCAGGACCGCATCCGGTTGAGACAACAGACGCCCCTCGACGCCGTCCGCGCGCACCCTCACTCCATCGACGTCGACTACCTCACCAAGCAGGTCGCTGCCTTCGAACCACACGCGCACGTAATCGTCCGTCTGGCCCGAGCAGATGCCCACCCCGTCGACTTGCCTCTCTTCCTCGACGAGGACGTGTAGGGGTGTCAACAGATGCTCCTCTAGGAATCGCCCCCGGATGTCGTTGCCCAGCGCGATCAGACGCTTCGAGCGATCCTTCTTGATCTCGGGAGCCACGACATCCTTCATGCCGGCAGCAGCCGTATCCGGGCGCGCCGAATATCGGAAGACGTGCAGTTTGGAAAACTCCACGTGTCGGACGACTTCCATCGTCGCGGCGAAAGCAACTTCAGACTCCCCCGGGAAGCCAACGATGATGTCGGTTGCCAGAGCTACCCCTGGGATACGGGCCTTCACCCTTTCGATCGACTCGAGGTACTCGGCGATCCGGTAGGGCCGATTCATCGCAGCGAGCACACCGTCGTCTCCGGACTGCAAGGGAACGTGGAGGTGGCGGCACATGCGCGGTTCGTTCGCGATGAAGTCGATCACGTCCGGCGTTAGGTGCCGAGACAGGATCGACGACAAACGCAGACGGCGAAGACCCTCGATTTCGAGCAGACGTCTGAACAACCGCACGAGGTCACGTTCGTCCCCACCCGCGTCGTACGTGTACTTGCCCAGGTGGACTCCCGTCAGGACGATCTCGCGTGCACCTACAGAAACACGAGCTCGCGCCTCCACTAGGAGGTCATCCTCGTCAAGCGACCGCAGCGGGCCGCGCGTCTTGGGGATGATGCAGAACGTGCACCATTCATCGCATCCCGTCTGGGCTTTGAGGTTGACGCGCACGCGCTCGACGGGCTTTTCTGCACGCACGCTGGGGCCACCGATCGTGAGAAGTGGAGCCGTTGAGGAGTGGGAGCCCAGAGCCTTACTGAAGCGCTCCTTGTCATCATTCGTCAGGACGAGGTCCACGCCGTCGATGGAAGCAACCTCATCTGGATCCGACACTGCGTAGCAACCTATGACCACGATCTTCGCGTCCGGATGCTTCTTCGCCGCTCGTCGTATCGCTTGGCGAGATGCCTTGGTCGCCTCGCGCGTCACGGTGCACGTATTTATCACGACGACATCCGGCTCCGCTTCAGAAGCACACGCCTGAACGCCATGTTCCGAAAGTTCCTCGGCCATCGAATCCGACTCGGCCTGGTTCAACCGGCAGCCGAGGGTCGTGAAGGAGACGCGCGGAGGCGACTGGGACATGCGGGCGAAACTATCCGATGAGCCCATAGTGGTAGAGCACGGCGGACGCGGCAACCACGGGGGCGTTCTCGGTTCGAAGGATGAGGGGGCCGAGGGAAACGACCTGGCAGCCGGCATCCGCGAGGGCCTCGGCCTCGTCGCGTGCGAGACCCCCCTCCGGGCCCACCACCAGTGCCACTCGTTCGGCTCCTTCGATCAACGCCGTCCGAAGGGGCAGAGCGCCCTCCTCCCAGAGGACGACCGCGTACGGCTCCTGTGACACGCGTCGAAGAAGCTGGGTCCACGAAAGCCCTCCCCCGGTCCGCAGCATGAAAGGGTTCCGCGACTGTTTGGAGGCCGAGCGAGCTATCGCCCGCCATCTGCGCGACAGGCGGTCCAGCTTCTCTTTGTTCCAGTGCACAACGGACCGTTGGGACTCATAGACCCATACTTCCGCGACCCCGAGCTCGGCGAGACGCTCGATCGCGTCGTCCACCTTCTGCCCCTTGGCGGCCCCCTGGTACACGACCAGCTCGGGCTTGAGCCGCCGCCTGTCCTCCGCCTCCAGGATCTCGACGGCGACCCTGTCTCCGTCGATCCGGGTCACCGACGCTTTTGCCACCTTGCCTCTTCCATCGGTGATCGTTATGACGTCGGGCGGGGCAACCCGTAAGACCTTGATGGCGTGGTAGCTCTCGTCGACGGGGAGAAGGATCTCGTTGTCGTCCCACTGCTCGGCCTCGACGACGAACCAGGACTGTTTCATGGCTAGTTGAAGGCGTCCTTGATCTTCTCGAACAGCCCGCGCTGCCCGACCGTCTCGCCACGTAGGTCTGCGAGGTGCCGTACCAGATCGGCCTGTTCCTCATCGAGATCGTTGGGTATCTGAACCTTGAGAAGCGCGATCAGCTCGCCGCGCCCACTTCGCTCCAGCCGGGGCATGCCCCTGTTCCTCAGTCTGGCCACCTCGCCGGATTGAGTCCCGGGTGACACGTCGATGAGCTCGGGATCCTCGAGCGTCGGAACCTCGACCTGACCTCCCAAGGTGGCGACGGTCATGGGCACGACGACCTCGCACCCAAGATCGTCGCCTGCCCTCTTAAAGATCGGGTGCGGTGCGATGCGGATCTCGACATACAGATCGCCCGAACGTCCACCACGCACCCCAGCTTCGCCACGGCCGGTGACGCGCAGGTGGGCCCCGTCGCCGACGCCCGCTGGTACCTGCACGGTCAGCAACTCGTCCACCTCGACCCGTCCGGCGCCGGCGCAATTGTCGCAAGGTTGAGTTATCTCCTGTCCGGTGCCGCCGCAGCGCAAGCATGCCGTCGCGCTGATGACGTTGCCGAGCATCGTCCTTCGGACCTGTCGCAGCTCCCCTGTTCCACCGCAATCGGAACAGGTTGAGGGATAGGTGCCTGGTGCTGCGCCCGAGCCCTCACAAACGGTGCATTCCCCTAGCGTGCTCACCTCGACCTCGCGCTCCACTCCCGTAGCCGCGTCCTCGAGCGTCAGCTCGACCTCGGCCAGTACATCCGACCCGCGCGAGGGCCCGCGACGTTGGGTCCGTGAGGTTCCGGCCCCTCCGAAGAAGGCGGAGAAAAGGTCCGAGATGTTGCCAAAGTCGCCGAGATCACTGAATCCGCCAGCGCCCGCACTCCGTTCGTCACCGAACGTGTCGTATCGCTCGCGCTTGGATGGATCGGATAGGACCTCGTAAGCGTGGGTTATGGACTTGAAGCGTTCCTCGGCCCCCGGGTCATCGCGATTGGCATCCGGGTGACTCTCGCGCGCCAGGCGCCGGTAAGCCCGCTTTACCTCGTCCTGGGTGGCGGTCCTCGTAACCCCCAGGACCTCGTAATGATCCGCGGCCATCAGGGAGCTATAGGCCGAGTTCGCTCATCATCCGGCCGAGGGCCGAAGCCACCTCGTGCACGGCTGCGATCGTTCGTCGGTAATCCATGCGAGTCGGACCAACCACGGCGAGGGAGCCGATTGCGTTCCCCTCGACCAGGTAGGGCGCGCTGACGATCGAGCAGAACTGCATCTCCTCGACGGGGTTCTCCGTTCCTATCCGCACCCCGACGGCGTCGGTGCCACGGGCATCGGAGCTCAGGGCGTCCGCCAGGACCTCGAGCAGCAGCCGTCGATGTTCCAGAGCCCCGATAACCTGGCGAACGGTTTCAAGATCGGTGAACTTTCCCTCGTCCACGATGTTGGAAGTGCCTTCGAGGAAAACCCGCTCCGACTCATGGGATGGCAACTCGTCGTCGAGTGCGCCCGCGACGGTCGCAACCGCATCTCGTAACTCGAGTGGGAACCGGTCGAGACAAGTACGGATCTTCTCCGCCACCAATTCGAGAGGTGTATCCGCCACGAGACGATTGAGCATGTCGGCGGTCTGATCGATCTGGAATTCGTCGAGCGACTCGGGGATCAGCACAACGTGATTCTCGACGCGCCCAGTGTCGGTGACGAGCAACACCATCGCGCGGTCACCCGCCAGGCGCAGGAGTTCGACGTGACGAACCATGCTCTTGTCCAGAGCCGGTGCGAACACCACTGCGGCGTGGTCCGTCATCCCCGACAGCAGCGCAGCGGTCCGCCGCAACGCGTCCTCGAGCTCCCACCGGGGTTCACCGAAGAAATCGCTCACTAGGCGAGCATCATTCGCGGGCAGCTTTCCGCCCCCGGCCCATTCGTCCACGAAATACCGGTAGCCGCGATCCGTGGGGATACGCCCCGCCGAGGTGTGCGGCTGATAGATGTAGCCGCCTTCCTCGAGCACCCCCATCTCATTGCGAACCGTGGCCGCGGAAACGCCCAGCCTGAATCGATCCACGATGGTCTTGGAGCCCACCGGCTCGCCTGAACCGACGTAGTGAGAAACGATGGCCCTCAGGACCGCCGCCTTGCGTTCGTCGATCCCTCCATGCGTGGCAACCATGGCCCCAGGATACCCGAGACCCCCCGCCTTTAGCACTCGCCCCCAACGAGTGCTAAGGGCCCAAAAAAGAGGCCAACCCCGAGGGGGGTCTGGGGGGGGAGTAGGTCGCCTGGGCGACCGATCCCCCCCAGTGGGTTGCCGCAGGCCGGCATGGAATGCCGGCCGTGAAGCAAGGGCTGTGGTCAGCAGCCCGCCGCGTGCGGGCATAAGAGCAGGGGTGCTAGGCCAGCAAGACCTCGTGATCGCGGCCCCCGCAGACGGGGCATCGGGGTAACAGGCCGGTGGCCAGCTCCGAGTCGCATCGCGGGCAGCGACCTCGCAGATCGACGAGCGTCGCCCCTCCCAGCGGGCTCCCGTCGATCGCCAGGAGAGCCGTCGAGGTTGGGTCGACGTGAATGACGTGATCGTTCTCGCAGCGGTATTCGTCGGCGTGACCGAGCGACCCCCATCTCGAGGTGAAGGTGAGGCCGCAATCCCCACAGGTCAGGTTCCCGGCGTAGCCCATGAGAAAAGCATGCCACCCAGCTCGTGGTCCGCGAACCCGGGGCGACCCTCCGGCGGGAGCCGGTCGGCCGGGTCCTCTGGTGGCCAGTGGACCAGAACCTAGGCGGGTCCCACGGCGTCCAAAGGCGGTGAGGTGCGACTATTGGCAAAGCCTGTGCTGAATGCCCACGGAGGGCGCTATGGAGGAGCCGGACCCGCAGGTCGTTGGCGCCGCAAGGCGAGGCGACATCCACGCGTTCGAGGTTCTCGTGCGCAGGTACCAGGGCGACGTCTGGCGGCTCGCCCTCCATCTGATGCACGACGACTCTCTGGCGGACGACGTGACTCAAGAAGCATTCGTGAGGGCGTTCAGGTTCCTCCCCCGCTACCGAGGCGAGGCCAAGTTCTCCACGTGGCTCTTCACGATCGCCCGCAACTGCGCCAACGACGAGTTGAGACGAGGCGGCAGGCGGAGGAACCTTCGCGCCCGGCTCGATCAGGAACGGCCCCGCTCCCCAGCCGACGAGAGTGTGGCCCTCGAGGTCAGAGAGGCAGTGACTGCGCTGCCGATGGATCTAAGGGAACCCGTCGTGCTCATCGACATGTTCGGTGCCTCGTACGCGGAAGTCGCGAGGATCCTTGGAACGCCCGTCGGGACGGTCAAGAGTCGCGTTCATCGCGCTCGGGCGACGCTGGCCCGGTCGCTTCTCACCCAACGCGGGGAGCGCACCGGTGAAGGTTAAGGAACGATGCAACGAGTTCCGGCAAGAGCTCTCGGCTCGCCTGGATGGAGAGGCCCACGACGCTCGTGCCCTGGATGATCATCTGGCCGAGTGCGAGGCGTGTCGCACCTACGGATCTGAGCTCGCGCACGTCCGAAGAACCCTGCGCGCCCAACCCGTGGGTCGCGTTCCCGATCTATCCGACTCGATCCTGGAACGCATCCAAGAGGAGGGTTTGGGTCGCCGGCGACGGGACGAGTGGAACACCCGGCTGCGCATCGGGGCAGTAGCGGCGGCGGTCGTCGCTCTCGCTCTATTGGGGACATCCCTACCGTGGGTCGATAGCCCACCCCAGCGCGCCGCTGCATCCGAGATCACGCAAGAAGTGCAGGGAGCCGCACGAACGCTCACGAGCTATCGGGCGAGTTTCTCCATCACGGAGAGAGGTTGGAACGACGCGGTTCCCGTCCGGCGCTTCACTGCCGAGATCGCCTACCAGGCCCCCGAAAGCTTCCGGCTCCTCGTGCGCGATAGGACGGCGTATCCCGGTCCCTACGAGTGGCCCCGGAACAACGTAGACCTCACCGCGGGCGCGCGGCGATGGCGGATCGAGGAACCGATGACATGCCCCACCCAGGCGTTGCCTGGTTGTCCACTCCCCCAGGCCGCGTCGGCTCGCTCCATCGTACGGAGGCAACCGTTCGATGGGATAACCGCTCTGCCCACCGACATAGTCGTGCCGCTCGAATCAATCGGCGGCAGCTCGGAATTCACGGTCCTCGGGTCGTCGACAGTCCTCGGCCGCCCCGCGGAGCACCTCAGGACGTCTTACAGGTACGCAGCTCCGCTCGTTGCCGCCCTACAGGCGGGAGGCTCGTGGCGTCGCTTCGGCCCATCAGCGCGCGTCGATCTGTGGCTCGATGCGGTCACAACCTTCCCTTTGCGCTTCACCGTGCGACCGGCGACCGGCGGTACCCCTCTGTTGTCCGTCGCGGCAACCTCGTTCTCACAGCCATCCTCTCTTCCCAGGTCGACGTTTCGCACGCAACCCTCGTCGGTCACGTTCGACCGGGGGTTCAGCGCGCGTCGCTTCTCCGTGGTTGGCCCACAGCTCGCCCCGAGGTACACCGCGGGCCTCGAGCCGTATCGGGCGGGAGTGACCGACGAAGGTGGGCGTCTTCTCGCGTACGCGCACGGGATGACGTGGTTGCGCGTGATCGAAGAGCCTTACGAAACATCGCAGGTCGGCCTCGATCTCACGGTCGAAGAGGTGAAGCTAGAGGACGGGGGAACCGCCTACTACGCCCCTGCGACCCTTGCGCTCCAGCAGTCTCTGCGCAGGAGAGTAGACGTCTATGCGGCTTCTTCTTCTCTTAAGGTTCGGATCGAGAGCAACCTCCCGCGTTCCGAGCTTTTGAAAGTGGCCGCCAGCCTCCCGGTCGAAGGCCAACGCGTGAGCCGGCGACAGTACCGAAGCGATGGGTTGACCTTTCGGCGCTTGGCCCCCTCGAGCCCGTTGCCCTCCTTCGCTCGATCGCCGGTGTCACTTCCACCCGGGTACGAACCGACCGGAGCGTTGTTGACCACCACCCGCACCGGAACGAGAACCCTCACGCTCGCGTACCGCCGCCCCGAAGCAGACTTCGATCCCGCCGGGATCCGTATCACTCAGTCCCCGAGGACCGACATCCTCCCGCCTTCTTCCGAGAACATGGAACCGGTAGCGCTGCGCGGTACAACGGCGCGGTGGTCAAGCGAACGATCCGAGGTCGAGTGGATCGAACGCGGCGTTTACCGGGCGGTCGCGGCACCCTCCTTCTCACGCGCCGCGGTCATGCGGATCGCCCAAGGGCTTCGTTGAGAACCGGGGCCCGCGTGGCGGGACGCGTTCTCGCCGCCCTTGCAGGGGCGCTCCTCGCAGGCGTCGCGATCCTCTGGGCGCACGGCGTCACAACGAGCGGCAACGCCGCTCCCGGTCCGTCGAGCCCGCCATCCGAAAGCGATGCGAGCGGATCCGTGCCGCCCGAGAAGGTGCGGGTGGCCGGGTCACGCTCTCCCAGGCCCGCAACGTCGGGTCCACAAGTCCTGCTCGCGTGGTCGCAGGGGCTGCCACCCGACGCTGAAACCCGGCTCGAAACGATACCCGGGGTATCCGACGCCACGACCGTGCGCGCCGGGCTGGACTGGATCGTCCACTCGAAAGACGCCGATGGAGGTGTGGTCGATCGACCGCCCGGTGGCTATGCGATCCCGATGGAGGTGGCGGTCGTGGAGCCGGCGGAGTATGCGCGCTTCGTCCCACCGGGAGAGCGTTCCGCGATCCTCGCTCTGAGGCGCGGCCACATGCTGCTGTCGGATACGTCGACAAAGCTCCGGCGCGGCGGCGCCGGTCTTCGCCTGAGGATGCGTGACCGGGTGACCACCGTCTCTGGGGTGTTGAGTGACATAGCCGCGAACGGTTACGAGGGCATCATGGCCGGCGCAACGCCGCCCGCGTGGCAGGGGGTTGAGACCTTCGTACTCGCCCACATCAAACACCACGCTCGCAGGAGGGTGTCGCGGGCCGTACGTAGCATGCTGCCGGCGGGGCAGGTAGCGAGGATCCGAGTCGAGGGTGAGACGCCGTTCCTGCGGTACGGAGACGCCGTCCTACCGCAACTCCTGGTGAAGAAGAACTTCGGGGAATTTTCCGCTCAGCCCAAGTCAGACGGAACCCTGCGGATCGACCCGCGCTGGGTGAGAGAAAACATCCGTAGCGAACGCGTCCCCGTCCTCGGGGAGGTGACCTGTCACCGCAATGTCTTTCCGCAGCTGCGAAGAGCACTCAGTGATGCACGGGCAACTGGGGCAGCTTACGCGATCAACAAGAACCAGTTCGGCGGTTGCTTCGGGCCGAGGTTCATCTCCCGCGATCCAACGGGACGGATCTCACATCACGCGTGGGGCATCGCTTTCGATCTGAATGTCGCAGAGAATCCCGTCGGTTCGAAGCCCAACCTCAACCAGGATCTGGTGCAGGTGATCGAAAAGTGGGGCTTCACCTGGGGCGGGCGCTGGCTGATCCCCGACGGCATGCACTTCGAATGGAAACGTTTCAACTGAGCTCCCGTAGGGCTCGGTCGACGGCTTCTCCGGGAGACGACGCTCGCAGGACCGCGTCGCCGGCTCGTCCCTTTCCCGACAGATCCCACGTGTCCATCCCGACTACGGGAACGCCGGTCTTGATCGCGAAGGCGATCTCGGACAACGTCCCGAACTCCCCTGCGACTGCGATCAGGACCTCCGAAGCTCTGACGATCAATGCATTGCGCATCTCGCCCATACCGGTGGGCAGCGTCACGTCGAGGTAGGCGTTCCCATGGCGCCGGTCGGTTCCCGGCAGGATCCCGACCGTTACGCCGCCGGCCGACTTCGCTCCCCTGCAGGCGGCTTCCATGACTCCGCCGAGACCGCCGCAGATCAGCACGGCTCCGCGCTCCGCCAGCAAACGGCCCACCTCCTCAGCGGTCTCCTCCGTCTTTCGATCGGTTTCGCCGGCTCCGATCACCCCGACGTAAGGCGCGCGACCCTCCATGAGTCAAGAGTACGAGGGAGCGGCTATGAGCGCTTTGACCATGAGGAGTGTTAGCTGGCGTAGCGAACGAAGCGACTCTCGAGATGGTCGTCGCCCATGTTCCTCACTACGTCAACGAGCAAGGAGGCGCAGTCGGGATCGAATTGAAAGCCAGCATGTTTCATGATCTCGTCACATGCGGCCTCGAGCGGCAGCGCCCGCCGGTACGGCCGGTCGGACGTCATGGCATCGAACGCGTCGCAAACCGCCACGATGCGAGCGCCGATGGGGATCTCTTCGCCTACGAGCCCGTCGGGGTAACCCTTGCCATCCCATCGTTCGTGGTGGTGCCTGATGATGGGCAGTGCCGAGCGTAGGAAGTCGATGCCCCTGAGCATCCGCTCTCCGATCAACGGATGAGCGCGCATGAGACGCCATTCCTCGTCGTCGAGGGGGCCCTCCTTGAGGAGGATGGAGTCCGAGACTCCGATCTTGCCGACGTCGTGCAGAATCGAACCGAGCTTCACAGCTTGGCGGTCCTCGAGGGGGAGCTTGAGAGCTACCGACAAGGCCATGGAGAAATCGCGGATCCGGCCTGCATGAGCTTCCGTGTATGGGTCGCGTGCCTCGAGCGCCGAGACAAGGGCTTCGATCGTCTCCGTGTAGTGGATCTCGAGCTTCCCGGCAAGCTGGATGCGCGAGTAAGCGTTGCCGGCGAAGCTGCACAACATCTCCACCTGCCGCGCGTCGTCGCGGCGGAAGGGGCGGTCCTCCAGGCGGTAGACCTCGACTGTGCCCACCGGCCGGCCTTCGACCATGAAGCGACAGATGAGGACCCGCCCGAAGCCGATGCTTGTCAGAAAGGTCTTCTCCGAGTCGTCCGCGTCGGGGGCCGACACGGATGCTTCGTAGCTACGGCCGGTACTGATGACCGTGTGGGTGGCCGGAAAGTTGTCGAGCCTGTACTCCTCGGCCACCGTGTTTAGCCGGGCTGGAGGCACGACGCTCGCGGCGACATCCCGCAAGATGCCGCGCGGCTCGTCGAGCAGAGAGACAAGGCAGGCGTCGGCCTTCAGAGAACCGACTACCGACCGAGCGAGCCCTGCGTACAGATCCGGGAGATCGGTTGCTTCCTGCATCGGACGGAGGTCCTGGATGAGATCCGAGATGCTGCGCTCAGGGCGCGGGATCCCGTAGATCACATTCGCGTCATCACCGCCGTCGCCGTCGATCAGCGACATGTTCGAGTCCGACATGGGCCCCCGCTTGGTCGTGGTTATGCGAGTACGGGGTAATAGTCGGCACAGGAAGGCAACCCCTTTACCCTCCACACCTCTCATAAGGGAGGCAACTAGAGCAAACGGGCACAGATATCTCCTGCCACCATGGTGGCCGAGGGTGCGATCCTCAGGCGGGAGCCCTCCAGCTTCACGAGGCCTCGGCTCGCCAGCTCCTCCACAACGGGCATCCGGGTCTCGACGGCCTCGGCCCCATAGCGCCGGCTCACTCCGGCAAGGTCAAGGCCGGAGGCCAGGCGCAACCCCAGCATGAAGGCCTCTCCGCAGCGAGCATCCGCATCCAGGACCTCCGCTCCGGCTTCGGTGGAAGCGTCACCGGCGACCCCGGCGACGAAGTCTCGCGGCAGGCGATGGCGCCACGATCGCCGCCCGGCGATGTGACCGTGGGCGCCCGCACCGAAACCCGCATAGTCCCCCGCCGACCAGTAGAGGACGTTATGGCGGCAGGCGCCACCCCGCCGGGCCCAATTCGAGATCTCGTAGCGCTCGAATCCCGCGGCCCCCAGCAACTCCTCGGCCGTCCAGTGACGATCCGCCTGCAGGTCCGGATCTACGTCGGGGACCCTGCCCGTTGCGACAAGGGTCGACAGGGGGGTTCCCTCCTCGATCGTCAGCGCGTAAGCGGACACGTGATCTGGCTCCGCCTCGACGATCCCCTCGAGCGAGGCGCGCCAGTCGGACGTGGACTCCCATGGGGAGCCATAGATCAGATCCGCGTTCAGATCGTCGAAACCTGCACCGCGAGCGGCAGCGATGGCGCGGAGGGCGGTGGTCGGAGAGTGCGTCCGGCCCAGGCCGCTCAGGACCGATGGAACGAGTGACTGGACGCCGAAGGACACCCGGTTGAAGCCGGCGTCCAGTAGGCGCGAGAACAGACTCTCGTCGGTCCCCTCAGGATTGGCCTCGATAGTGACCTCGGCATCGGGCGCGCACGCGAACCGGTCGCGGACGGCCGCAAGGATGCGAGCCAGGGAACGCACGGGGAGCAATGTCGGGGTGCCACCACCGAAGAATACGGAAGATGCCATCGGAGCCGGTCCCTCCCATCTAAGGATGTCAGCAACGAGTGCGTCCACATAGACCTCGTGCTGGTCCTCCATACCTGAGTAAGTGTTGAAGTCACAGTAGTGACACCTATGTTTACAGAACGGGATGTGGACGTAGACGCCGAAGCCCGGCGACTCGAGCCATTCACCGCTACGGCCGGCGATCGCGACGCAGCTCACGGCTTGCTCCCATCGACGTCGACCCGCAAGGCTTCGATGAAGGCCGACTGTGGCACTTCGACCGACCCGATCTGCTTCATCCGCCGCTTTCCTTCCTTCTGGCGTTCGAGCAGTTTGCGCTTGCGCGAGACGTCACCCCCGTAGCACTTAGCAAGCACGTCCTTCCGTTTCGCCTTAACCGTTTCGCGCGCGATGATCCGCGAGCCGATGGCGGCTTGGATCGGAACGT
>JALZJQ010000129.1 GCA_030859685.1 Actinomycetota bacterium
TTCGGTGGTGATCGGCGCGATCGCATTCGCCGACTACCGCGGGGTTACGGAACTGGCGCGCGAGATGGACGTAAGTGGAGAGGTCGACCCCGGACTTGGTCTCGCCCTCGTCGCGGGGGCGGGGATCATCGGATTGGTCGCATCGGCGGCTGGGATAGCCGCCACGCCCGCGGAACGAGACGGCACCTAGCGGAAACGACCCTTCAGCGCCTGGACGTTTGCTACGTAACCGCGCTGTCCGGCGTCCAAGGAAGAGCCCACCGCGCCTGGACCCGAGTATTAGGCGGCGAGGGCCTTCCTAACGTTCGGCATCGAGTCGAGCATGCGTCGCAGGTACATCACGCCCAGATGGATGTTCCCCTCCGTCGATCGCAAAGTAAGGCCATGACCGCCCACCGACGCGTTCACATACCGCGCGGTGTCCGGCATGACTTGCATCACTCCGACCGCTCCGACGCTCGAAACCGCGTCCTGTTGCCATCCACTCTCCTGCCACGCCACGGCCTTCGCCAGCGCCGGGTCGACGCCGTGCGCAACTGCTTGCTCGTGTATCTCGGCGCCGACGTCGATAACGGGAGCACTCGCCGGGGCGGCGGTTGTAGCGATGGACGAGTCACCGGCCGGCACCCTGAGCTTCGTCCCCGCCACGATGAAGTTCGGGTCGCGGATCTTGTTCGCCCGAGCGAGAGCTGCGGTCGAGGTTCCGTAGCGCCTCGCTATCGACGAGAGGTTCTCGCCGCGCCGGACCACGTGGACCGACGAGACGGCCACGCTGCTGGGGACCCTCAGGCGCTGGCCCGCCACGATGAAGTTCGGATCGGCCAGTTGGTTCGTCGAGGCCAGGGCGCTCACCGAAGTGCCGTACCGGGCCGCGATCGAAGACAGCGTCTCCCCGGGGGCCACGACGTGCTCCGCCGCCTGGGCCGAGCTCCCCGAGAACCACACCGCGGCAGCCGTGCCGACCACAGTGCGCCCCCTCTTGCGCGACCTCACCCTGAGATGCCGCCCCCGATACCGACGAAACTTCATTTCACTCCACCCCCATAAACCCCATAAGCCCCAATAATTAACAAGAACGACACAGTTAACACCCGGAGCCCCGATCTAGCAACCGGCTCGAGTTCGTGGCCCCCAAGTCGGTCCGCGGCCACGAGCCGGGAGGGAGACGGCGTGTGGGAGGGCGACTCAGAACGGGGTGAGGCCGGTTCGCGCGGCGGCTCCCGGAGGCGGTCGTCCAACCAGCCCCCTGTGGCAGGGGGGTCGGTCCGCGGCCAGGAGCCGGGAGGGCGACGACGTGGGGGAGGGCGACTCAGAACGGTGTTGAGCCCGGTTCACACGGCGGCTCCCGGAGGCGGTCGTCCGAGCAAAGCGTGGCGCCGGAGGGCTAGAGGCGCTCCACGACGTAGCCGGCCTCGCCAAGCTCCGAGACGAGCTCCGCGATGTGAGGGGCGCCCTTGGTCTCGACCTGCAACGCCACGTCGACCTCGTCGAGCTGCACCCTGGCCCCCTCGCGGTGGTGCTCGACGCCGACGACGTTGGCGCTGAGCTCGGCGATACGGGCCAGGAGGGCGGCCAGCGCTCCGGGCTCGTCGTTGATGCGGGTGCGGAAGGCGAAGTAACGGCCGGAGGCGCTCAGCCCGAACCGGATCACACGGAGCAACAGCATGGGATCGATGTTGCCGCCGGACAACACGACGACGATCGGAGGGCGTAGGTCACCCAGCTGTTCGAGAACCGCAGCCACCCCGGACGCTCCCGATGGCTCGAGCACCAGCTTCATGCGCTCGGCCGTGTAGACCAGGCCCTGGGCGATCGACTCGTCCGCCACGCACACCACTTCATCGACGAGCTCCTCGACGTGTGCGTAGGTCATGTCCCCGGGGCAGTTCGCTGCGATCCCATCCGCGATGGTCGACATGTCTTCCAGTGCGACCGGTTTCCCGGCTTCGAGCGACCCGGGGAAGGCAGCCGCGCCCGCGGCCTGGACGCCGACGATCCGAGCCGATGGGCGCAGTGATCTCACGGCGACCGAGATGCCGGAGATGAGGCCCCCGCCGCCTACGGGGACCACTACCGTCCCGATGTCCTCGGGCATCTGCTCGACGATCTCGCACCCCACCGTCCCCTGACCGGCGATGATGTGGGGATGATCGAAGGGGTGCACGAACTCCGCCCCGGTCTTCTGGGCATGTTCCACCGCGGCCTCGAACGCGGCTCCGAAGTCCTTGCCCGTGAGGTGAACCTCCGCGCCGTAGCGACGTGTGGCTTCTACCTTGGGCAGAGCGGCGCCGATGGGCATGAATACCGTCGAGGGGATCTTCGAAAGCGATGCCGCGAGGGCGACCCCCTGAGCGTGGTTCCCAGCCGAGGCCGCAACCACTCCGGTGGAGCGCGCCTCGGGCCCGAGCCGGCTGATCCGGTTGTAGGCGCCGCGGATCTTGAAGGAACCGGTTCGCTGGAGGTTCTCGCACTTGACGAACACCGGTCCGTCGATGTGCTGAGACAAGGCTCTCGATCGGTCGAGCGGCGTTTGAACCGCGACGCCTTCGAGCCGTTTCCTGGCGTCCTCGATCTGCTCTATGTTGACGAGTCTTTCGGCCATCAGGCAGCATCGTCCCACGCGAAAGCAAAGTGGGCATCCCATTGACCTATCTCGAGTGGTCCCCCTCATCCTGGCGCAGTCACCCGGCCGCACAACAGCCGGAATGGCCGGACGAGCGCGAGCTGAAGGAGGCCCTGGACGCTTTGCGAGCCCTGCCGCCCTTGGTGTTCGCCGGCGAAGCGAGGTCGCTTAAAGCAGCCCTTGCGAGAGCGGGGCGTGGGGATGCATTCGTCTTGCAGGCCGGGGATTGCGCCGAGGTGTTCGGGAACTTCTCCGCCGATTCGATCCGGGACAAGCTCAAGATCATCCTCCAGATGGCGGTGGTACTGACCTACGCGTCGGGGCTACCGGTGATCAAGGTCGGGCGCATCGCAGGACAGTTCGCGAAGCCGAGGTCCTCTCCGAACGAGGCGGTCGATGGCCGGGAACTGCCCTCGTTCCGGGGTCACGCGGTCAACGACGTAGCCTTCGACGAGACCTCGCGGCGCGCGGATCCCGGCAGGCTCGTGCGCGCGTATCACCAGTCGGCAGCGACCCTGAACCTGATCCGCGCGTTCACCAAGGGCGGGTTCGCCGACCTCAGACAGATCCACGTATGGAACCAGGAATTCGTCGCAGCCAGCAGGCAGGGTCGGCGCTACGAGGCGATGGCCGCCCAGATCGATGGAGCGATGCGCTTCATGGCCGCATGCGGTGTGAACCTCGAAGCGGATTCGACCCTGCACGAGGTCGATCTATTCGTGTCGCACGAGGCCCTGCTGCTCGAGTACGAGGAGGCGCTGACCCGACGCGATTCGCTCTCGGACGAGTGGTACTGCTGTTCCGCGCACATGCTGTGGGTCGGCGAACGCACGAGACAGCCGGACGGCGCCCACGTGGAGTTCCTGGCTGGAGTGCGGAACCCGATCGCGTGCAAGGTAGGTCCGATGGCGACGGTCGACGAGTTGACGGCGCTGTGCGAGCGGTTGAACCCGGACAAGGAGCCGGGGCGGTTGACGTTCATCAGCCGTATGGGCGTCGGTGCTATCGAGGAGGCTTTTCCTCCCCTGCTTGCGGGCGTCAAAGCCTCGGGTCATGACGTGGTGTGGATCTGCGACCCGATGCACGCAAACACATTCGTCACCGGCTCCGGTCTGAAGACACGCCGTTTCGGCGACATCCTGGGCGAGATCAAGGCCTTCTTCGCGGTGAATCACCAGGAGGGAACGGTGCCCGGTGGCGTCCACCTGGAGTTTACCGATGAGGATGTCACCGAATGTCTGGGAGGGGGCGACGACATCCTCGATGACGAACACCTTCGGGAGCGCTACCGCGCGTTGTGCGATCCGCGTCTGAACGCTACCCAGTCCCTGGACCTCGCCTTCGACGTGGGAGAGATGCTCCAGACCGGCTAGGAGCCGCGCTTCCTTATCGTCGCGAGCACCTCGTCGTATTCGGCATGTCGCTTCGTCGCTTTCTTCGAGAAGACGAGCTCGCCATCGACCTCGACCTCGAAGACACCTCCGTGGGAGGGGACCATGACGAGCTCCGAGATCCGGCTTTCGAACTCTTCCAGCAGGCGTTCCGTCAGACCGACGGCTCTAGGTGAGTAGCCTCATTGAGCGCAATATTCGATCGAGATCCTCATGGCGCCAGTGTAGCGGTGGGAGGCGTTTGCCTACGGCCGCAGAGTGTCGGATGGTAGGGGGAGACGACAAGGAGGATTCGAATGGGTGTGATCGGATGGATCGTGCTGGGAGTGGTCGTACTCCTGGTGCTGCTCCTCATGGTGACCTACAACAAGCTGGTACGACTTCGCAATCAGATCGAAGCAGCCTGGTCACAGATCGACGTCCAGCTCAAACGACGCTACGACTTGATCCCCAATCTGGTGGAAACGGTCAAGGGCTACGCAGCCCACGAGCGCGAGACGCTGGAGTCGGTCACGAGGGCGCGCCAGATGGCCATGGATGCAAGGGGGATCGAGGACCAGGCACAAGCGGAGAACATGCTCACCCAGACACTGCGTTCGCTGTTCGCAGTGGCAGAGGCATACCCCGACCTGAAAGCCAACCAGAACTTCTTGGCGCTGCAGGAAGAGCTGACCGGGACCGAGGGCCGCATCGCGTTCGCGCGGCAGTTCTACAACGAGCGCGTCCTCGTGTACGACAACGCTCTCGAGCAGTTCCCATCGAACCTCATCGCAGGGGCCTTCAACTTCGACGCCAAGCCATACTTCGAGGCGGAGGAGCAGTCGCGAGCTGCGGTGCGGGTCGACTTCGGTCAGGGCGGCGGCACCCAGCCGACCACTCCCCCAGCCGGGGGGCCGACCTCGTCAGCTCCACCCGCCTAGACCGAAGCCGGTAATCGGATGTACGAACGGATCTCATCGAACGTCCGCAGATCGTGGGCGCTCATCATCGTGTTCGTGCTGCTCGTCAGCGCGATCGGGTGGTTCTTCGGCCTCTACACCGATACCGGGTTCTGGCCGCTCGGGATCGCCGTGGGGATCGCGATCGCGATGAGTTGGGGATCGTACTTCGCGTCCGATCGCATCGCCTTATCCATGAGCCGGGCTCAGCCGGCGGACCCGCACGAATACCTGCAGCTCCACAACATCGTCGAGGGCCTGAGCATCGCAGCAGGCATCCCGAAGCCACGCGTCTTCATCGTCCAGGACGATGCACCGAACGCGTTCGCTACCGGTCGCAACCCCGAGCACGCGGCGGTGGCGGTGACGACGGGGCTTCTCGCCAAGATGAAACGGGACGAGCTCGAGGGCGTCATCGCGCACGAGCTGTCACACGTCCAGAATCGAGACACGCTCGTGATGACCCTGGCCGTAACGCTCGTTGGTGTCGTGGTGCTCCTGGCCGACTTCTTCCTGCGGGCGATGTGGTGGGGCGGGGGTTCGAACCGTGACGATCGTGGAGGCGGACTGGGGGCTCCGATCGCGCTCCTCGGGATCGGACTCATGATCCTGGCCCCCTTTTTCGCGCAGATGCTCAAGTTCGCGATCTCACGGCAGCGCGAGTTCCTGGCCGATGCCGACGCCATCAACTTCACGCGCTACCCACCCGGTTTGATCAACGCCTTGCAGAAGCTCCGTGACGATCGAACCGTCGTGCGCACAGCGAGCAAGGCAACCGCTCATCTGTGGATCGAATCGCCGATCGCACGCTCGGCGAGCGAGGGGCCGGAGGGCCGGAGGTCGAACAGATCGGGCGCGTGGCTAAACCGCATGTTCGACACCCACCCGCCACTCGACGACCGCATCGAAGCGTTGCAGACGCTCGGCTTCGGCGCCGCCCAACCCACGGCCCCGGCGCCGCCTAGTTCCCCCGCCTCTTGAGCCCCGCCTGCGTATGCGCGAGCTCGAGCGCCGTTGTGATCAGAGCGGTGTGGGAGAAAGCCTGAGGGAAATTGCCGGTGAGCCTGCCGAGTCGAGGATCGAACTGCTCCGCAAGCAGGCCAACGTCATTTTGCAGACTCAAGAGTCGTTCGAAGATCGCCTCTGCATCCGCTCGTCTTCCCAACAACGAGAGACAGTCCGCCAGCCAGAAGGTGCACATCAAGAACGCGCCCTCCCCCGGCGGAAGGCCGTCCGGAGCCTGATCGGTTCTGTAGCGCAGGAGGAACCCCTCCACCATGAGCTCACGCTCGATCGCCTCGATGGTCCGGCGCATCCGGTCATCCTCGGCGGGAATGAAGCCAACGAGTGGCAGCATCAAGAGGCTGGCGTCCAGCTCCGTTTCGCCGTACGCGCGAACGAAATGCCCAAGCATCGGGTCGTAACCTCGTTCCATGATGTCCGCACGTATCGTCGCGCGAACGCGCTCCCACCGATCGAGGGGACCCTCCTTGGCGAACCTGCGTATCGCAGTTATTCCTCTATCAACCGCGACCCACGCCATGACCTTCGAATGAACGAAATGCTCCCGGCCCGAGCGCACCTCCCAGATGCCCTCGTCGGGTTCCGTCCAGTGATCGCACACAAAGTCGATGACCGCCCGCTCTAGTTCCCAGGCCTCGGGAGGTGTATCGATCCCCGCCCTGCGTCCGGAGTGGAAGGCATCGATCACTTCGCCATAGACATCGAGCTGGAACTGCTCGGCCGCTGCGTTACCAATGCGAACGGGGGCGGAGCTCTCGTAACCCGCCAACCAGCTTGCCTCGTACTCCAACAGCCTGCGCTCGCCCTGCACTCCGTACATGATCTGAAGATCGTTGGGGTCACCCGCCACGGCCCGAAGCAGCCAATCCCTCCATTCGATGGCTTCTGCGGTGTGGCCCAGTGACAGCAGGGTGTCCAGAGTGAACGTGGCATCCCTAAGCCAGCAGTACCGATAGTCCCAGTTACGCGTCCCGCCGATCGCCTCGGGCAACGATGTCGTCGGCGCGGCGACGATCCCCCCGGTGGGCGAGAAGGTCAGCGCCTTGAGCGTGAGCAGACTCCGCACGATCTCCTCACGGCGCGAGTCGAGGGCAACCCCGCCCGCGCTCCAATCGCGCCAGAACCGATCAGTTCTGTCGACGACCTCGCGCGCCCGATCCAGCGGAAGGGGACTAGAGATCTCGAGGTGGGAGGGGTGGTACGCCATGACGAACGCGAACTCGTCTCCTTCATCGACCACGAAGGAGCCGCACACTCGATCGTCGACGATGGAGAGCTCGACCTCGGCTCGGAGATCCAGGCTGTCGGGACCACCGATCGCTTGGATCGCCTCCTCTCGGTGCCGTAGCCAGGGACGGATCGCTCCATAGTCGAAGCGAGGCGCGTAATCCATGTCCACCGGAACGGAGCCGTCCACACCGGTGACCAGCCGAACCAGGATCTCGTGCGGGGTGATCCGACGAGGGTGGTGCGGGTCTGAATGCTCCTCGAGCACGAGGCAGTCGGTGACACACACGCTGCCGGTCTCAGTCTTGAAGATGGTCTCGAGAACCATGCTGTCGGACCTGTAGGCGCGTGAGACGTCAGCCACATCCACAGAGGGGGAGATCCGCCAGCATCCTGCCGCGTCGCCGCCGAGTAGCCCAGCGAAGCACGCCGGAGAATCGAAGCGCGGGAGGCACAGCCAGTCGATGGAACCTTCGTTCGAGACGAGGGCCGCGGAATGGGTGTCGCCGATGAGAGCGTAGTCCTCGATAAGCGTCACGGGCGGTCGACGCTACCGAGGACCCATCCTGCGGTGGCCGAGGCAACCTCATCCCACGCAGCGCGCGTGCTTCGCCCCGAGGCCTTCCGAACCTTGAACGTATGGTCGCCATCGTCGATCAACACCAATGTGGAGTCGGGGATGCGGCGCCGCACGTCCTCCAGCGTGGCGATGGGGCAGAAGGGATCCCTGGTTCCCTCGACGAACAGCATCGGACGGTCGATCCGATACAGGTGTTCATCCCTCATCCGGTCGGGGCGTCCGGGAGGGTGGAGCGGATAGCCGAGATAGACCAAGCCGGCGCAGTCGACATCCGCCGCCACGATCTGCGAGGCGATCCGGCCGCCCATCGACTTACCGCCGAGGAACAATGGTCGTCCCGGCATGGATCCCCGAACGTGGTCGGCCACGGCTCGGTAGGTGTCCTCGAGGACGGGCGCACGGTCGGGGCTCTTTCGCCCCTCTTCCGAAAAGACGAAGTTGAACCGGCCCACGCACAGCCCGTGACCCGCTAACTCGTCCGCAACCGCGACCATGAACTCGTGCTGCATGCCCGCGCCTGCCCCGGGGGCCAGGACGACAACCGCCGGCGCGTCCTCGGGTCCATCCATCGCGAACGAAACGGAGCCATGAGGGGTGGCGACGCGCTCGGTTGTCATTCCGCCCAGGCGACTAGGTCAGGTCGACCGGAGGTGACGGAAACGTCCTTCTCCGGCCCGCCTCTTCGAGCGCGTCGGACTTCATCGCGCGCCGGACCCTTCTAACGTCCTTGAAGGGAACGAGAGCCGTGCGCTCGCGTTCGGAGGCGAGTTCCTCGAGTCGCGCTAGCGCAACTTCGAGTTGTGACATCGCCTTCTCATACCGCTCGTTCAGTGCCCCGATCTCGAGCTCGAGCTCCATGATCCGCATGACGCCGGCGAGATTCATCCCCTCTTGGGTGAGCTCCTGGATGCGTCGGAGCACTCCTATGTCGCGGTCCGAATACCGGCGCGTGTTGCCCGCGGTCCGTTGGGGCTGCAGAAGTCCCTTCCGTTCGTAAACGCGCAGGGTCTGCGGATGCACCCCGGCAAGCTCGGCGGCCACGGAGATCACGTAGATGGCCTGACTCTCCGAGTAGCTCTTCTTGTCGTCCATGCTCAACCCCCTAGGAGGCTCTCGCCGGCCGGTCGCCCATGTAACGCTTCAGGTGCTCGCGCGGTGACTCGTCATGCATCGCGGCGAACTCCTCGAGCAATGCTTTCTCCTTGCGGGACAGCTTCTGAGGAACCTGGACCTCGATGGTCACCAGAAGATCGCCATTCCCGCCGCGGGGACGAGGTGCCCCCCGGCCCTTGACCCTGAGGACCTTCCCCGACGGGGTCCCCGACGGAACCTTCACGGTGACGCTTCCCTCGAGGGTCGGTACCTCGACTTTGGTGCCCAACGCGGCCTCGGTGAAGGTCACCGGCACCGCCATCTCGAGGTTGCCGTTCTTGCCCCGGCCGAAGATGGGGTGGGGCGTGACGTGAACGCGTACGTACAGGTCCCCAGCCGGGCCTCCCTGCACGCCGCGGGCTCCTTTACCCGCCACGCGGATGCGGGCCCCATCCCCCACACCTGGGGGCACGCGGACGCGACTGCCGTTCTCGAGAGTCAGCGTGGACCCCGCGATGGCCTCGTCGAACGAGAGGGTGACCTCCGATTCGAGATCCTCGCCCCGACGCTGGGTGCGGAATCCCACTCCACCGAGCAGATCCTCGAACACCGAGCCAGACCCCTGGTTGCCGAAGAGATCACCGATGTTGATCCGCACACCGCCGCCACCTTCGGGCCCGAATCCATAGATCCGGTCCCCACCGGCTTCGAACAAGCGCCGCATCTCGTCGTACTCCGCACGCTTCTCGGGATTCGACAGCACGGCATGCGCCTCGGAGATCTCCTTGAAGCGGGTCTCCGCCTGTTCGTTGCCCTTGTTCGCGTCAGGGTGGTACTTCTGGGCCAGCTTCCGGTAGGCGCGCTTGATGTCCTCCTTGGACGCGTCTTTGGAGACACCCAGCACCTTGTAGTAATCCTTCTCGGCCCAGTCTCGCTGTGACATGGGTCAGGCCTCCGCGGCGTTCTCGCCGGCGTCGGCCGGCGCGGCCTCCGGCGGACGCGCAACCGACACCATCGCCGGGCGCAGCACACGATCGCCCAGGTGGTAACCGCGGCGCATCACGCTCGCCACGGTCGGCTCGGTTACGGCATCGTCCTCATGGGCTTCGAATGCTTCGTGTACGCGTGGGTCGAACGCCTCGCTAAGAGCCTCGATCTCCTTCAGACCCTCTTCCTCGAGCGCGCGGCGCAGCTCCTTGTAGACCATCTCGACCCCGGGACCGCCCTCGCCATGCGCGATAGCGGCCTCGAAATTGTCGAGGATCGGAAGCATCCGTTCGATGACCCGGGCGGACGCGCGATCCGCCAGCGCGCTCTGCTCGCGCATCATGCGCTTCCGGTAGTTCTCGAAATCCGCCTGAAGACGGCGAAGATCGTCCAGATAGCTATCCGGTTCTGCGGTTGTATTCATCTCTTCCTCGGTGGCTTCTAGAGGCGACGATTCGACATCCGTCACAACTTCTCCGGTGTCGCCGTTGCGGCCCTCGTCGATCACTTCGACCGCTTCGACATCGTCCGCCGGCGCGACCGCCCCCGGTTCGGGGGCGGTCCGTGCGCTCCGGCGTTTGTCCACTATCCGTGGCTTGCGTGGCTCTTCCATGCTTTACGCGCTTCTCTCTTCGCCCTCGTCCACTACCTCGGCGTCAACGACCCCGTCGTCGCCCTCCGGCGCAGGGCCTGAGCCCGCGGCCCCGGTCTGCTCCTGCTGAGCCTGACGGTAGAGAACCTCGGCGAACTTCTGCGATGCATTCAGAAGCTCCTCGCTCGTCTGCTTGATGCGGTCGAGATCCTGACCGTTCAGAGCCTCTTTGGCGGCCGCCAGGGACGACTCGATGTGCTGACGGTCGGACTCGTCGAGCTTGTCGCCATGCTCCTTCAGCGACTTCTCCGACTGGTAAACGACGTTGTCGGCCTGGTTGCGAGCTTCGACTTCCTCGCGCTTGCGACGGTCCTCGTCGGCGTGCTCCTCGGCGTCCTTCATCATGCGCTGGATCTCGTCGTCGGCGAGCTTGGTTCCACCGGTGATGGTCATCGACTGCACCTGTCCGGTGCCCAGGTCCTTGGCGGACACGTTCACGATGCCGTTGGCATCGATGTCGAAGGTCACCTCGATCTGGGGAAGACCCCTATGGGCCGGGGGTAGTCCAACGAGCTCGAACCGTCCGAGCGACTTGTTGCGGTAGGCCATGTCGGCTTCACCCTGCAGCACGTGGATCTGCACCGAAGGCTGATTGTCTTCCGCGGTCGTGAAGATCTCGGAGCGCTTCGTAGGGATGGTCGTGTTCCGCTCGATGAGCTTGGTGAAGATCGAGCCCTTGGTCTCGACACCCAACGACAGTGGGGTGACATCGAGAAGAAGGACGTCCTTCACTTCACCGCGTAGTACACCCGCCTGGATGGCGGCACCCATCGCAACGACCTCGTCCGGATTTACGCCCTGGTGGGGGTCCTTGCCTCCGGTGAGTTCCTTCACGAGGTCGCGCACCATCGGCATGCGGGTCGAGCCACCGACGAGGATCACGTGGTCGATGTCCGACACCGAGATGCCCGCGTCCTTGACCGCCTGATTGAAGGGGCCCTTCGTGGCGCCCAGAAGATCGTTGGTCATGCGCTCGAACTCGGCGCGCGACAGCGTCTGCTCGAGGTGAAGCGGACCTTGCTCTGTCGCGGTGACGAACGGCAGGTTGATCGTCGTGTTCTGCGTCGAGCTGAGCTCGACCTTGGCCTTCTCCGCCGCCTCCTTCAGGCGCTGGAGAGCCATCTTGTCGTTCGACAGATCGACCCCGTGATTGTCCTTGAAGGTCTTCACGAGATAGTCGATGACTCGCTGATCCCAGTCGTCGCCGCCAAGATTGGTGTTACCCGAGGTGGCCTTCACTTCGAAGACCCCATCGCCCAACTCGAGTACCGAAACGTCGAACGTTCCGCCACCCAGGTCGAACACCAGGATCGTCTGCTCGCCCTCGGTCTTGTCCAAGCCGTATGCCAGTGCTGCAGCGGTGGGCTCGTTGATGATGCGTGAGACCTCGAGGCCCGCGATCTTGCCGGCCTCTTTGGTGGCCTGGCGTTGTGCATCGTCGAAATACGCCGGAACCGTGATGACCGCTTCCGTCACGGTGTCGCCGAGATAGGCCTCGGCATCGCTCTTGAGCTTCTGCAAGATGCGCGCGGAGATCTCCTGGGGGGAGTAGTTCTTCCCGTCGATCTCGACCTTGTGGTCCTGACCCATGTGGCGCTTGATCGACCGGATCGTCCGATCCGGGTTGGTGATCGCCTGACGCTTCGCGACCTCGCCCGTCAGGACCTCGCCCGACTTCGAGAACGCCACGACCGAAGGGGTCGTCCGCTGGCCCTCCGCGTTGGGGATGACCGTCGGCTCACCCCCCTCGAGGGTCGCTACGACGGAGTTGGTGGTTCCTAGATCGATCCCAACTGCCTTAGCCATGTCTGTTCCTCCTGTGGATTCGTTGCCCCGCTCGGGGCTGCCTTCTGTTTGCCTTGCTTACGTTTGTAGGCTCTGATGCTATAGCACGCATCGTAGTTGAGTGTCTCTCTATCAACAATCCCCGCCGCGGTTCATTCCCGACCGCTGGACGGCCGGGAGGGCCTTCCCTGACCCGGCCGATCGGGCGGCCCGTGCCCCCGCCCCGACGGGTCCTATACTGCGCTCCGCCTGGGCGGTGACGCCTCGGGCGGGTCGACCGAGGAGGCTGAAGCGGTGCTCGAGAAGGTCCTCATGACGGTGTTGATCCTGGCGTCCCTCGCCGCCTTCGCCCTCAGATCGCGCGACCTGGTGGGCTTTCTGGGGCTGGGCGAACCCGACGACCGGATCCCCCGGAACTGGGGCCGGAAGCTCAAAGACCAGCTCGTGGTCGTCTTCGGCCAGCGCAAGCTCCTCCAATGGGGCATCCCGGGGGTCATGCACTTCTTCATCTTCTGGGGCTTCATGATCCTCTTCACGACGATCGTCGAGGCGTTCGGTGCGGTCTATCAGGAGGGCTTCCACCTTCCCCTGATAGGCACGTGGGGGCCGCTCGGCGCGCTGCAAGACTTCTTCGTCGTCGCGGTCCTGGTCGGGATCGGCATGGCGTTCACCATCCGTAAGATCCAGCGTCCCGGTCGCTTCCGTGGCTCACACCTCCGAGAAGCCGACTACATCCTCTTCGCTATCGCCGGGATCATGCTCACGATCCTGTTCACACGCGCCGCGGAGATATCACTGGGGTATTTCCCCTACGACACGAGGTGGACGCCGGTATCGAATGCGTTCGCTCAACTCTTCGAGGGGATGTCACTCCAGACGCGAGAAGCGATCGACACGGTCTTCTTGTGGTGGCACTCGTTGATCATCCTGGCCTTCCTCGTCTACATCACGTACTCGAAGCACCTGCACATCATCACCTCGGGCTTCAACGTGCTGTTCACCTCGGAACGCCCGAAGGGCGCGCTCAAGCCGATGCACCTCGACATCGAGCAGATGTCGGAGGACGACACGTTCGGCGCAGCGACCGTATCGGACCTCACCTGGAAGCAGCTGCTCGACACCTTCACCTGCACCGAATGCGGGCGTTGTCAATCGCAGTGTCCCGCGTGGAACACCGGCAAACCACTGTCACCGAAGCTACTCATCATGGATCTGCGCGATCAATTGTTCGAGCGCGGACCTCAGCTCTTGAGAGCGAAGCGCGAGAGTGACGAGGCCTTCCAGACCGCTCTGGCGGAGCTGCCTGCACTGAACCCGGAGGTCGTCGAGGACGAAGTGATCTGGGACTGCACGACCTGCGGCGCCTGCGTCCAGGCGTGCCCGGTGAACATCGAGCACATCGACACGATCGTGGACATGCGAC
>JALZJQ010000154.1 GCA_030859685.1 Actinomycetota bacterium
ATCAAGACGCCTTCGGCGAGCAGCCGCCTTGCCACGAAGACGAGCGTTTGCTCCGACACCTTGTCGATCCACTGGGCGTCATCTATCAAACACACGATGGGACGATTCCCGCCGACTTCGGCAAGAAGAGCCAAAAGAGATAAGGCGACGCCGTACGAATCGGAGTGGACGCCATCCCCCAAGCCCAAAGCGCCCCGCAACGGGGCTGCTTGATCAGGGTGAAGTCCTTCGAGAACGTCCTGCAGCGGGCGCAGCAGTTGGTCGAGGGTTGCGAAGGGCAATTCTGATTCGGTCTCGACTCCTTGCCCGGTTATCACGAGCGCTTCGGACGCGTTGGCCGCGAGGTCATCGAGCAGAGCAGACTTGCCTGCCCCCGGCTCACCCCGTACGACTATCGCCGCGCTGTGACCTTGACGAGCGCTTTCCAGAAGGTCCAGGAGTCGGGCGGTTTCATCTTGCCGTCCGTAAAGCATTACTCATTTTAGGAACCCGACACCAAATGAACAACTGGGGTAACCCACATGAAAGCATCCCAGAAGCGACATTTGTATGGGGAAACTGGTGGAATCGCCGATGCGATGCGCGCGCTCCTAAGGTCGACTCATCTCGTACCGACCGAAGGGAAATCGCGTGGCCAACACCCGTTGTACTCATCTAGAGCAAGTCCAAGTCCTGACGCCATCATCGGAGGGCTGTGAGGAATGTCTCGAACTTGGAGACACGTGGATCCATCTGCGTATGTGTACTCGGTGCGGCCAGGTGGGGTGTTGCGATAACTCCAAAAACAGGCATGCCAGCAACCACTACCGGGCGACCGGTCATCCGATCAGCCGTTCGCTCGAACGGGGTGCGACCTGGTTGTACTGCTACGCCGACGGAGTCTTCTTATCGTATGAGGCGTAGTGAAGTTCCGCCCTCACATCGTAGGGGTTGGAATTACATCGCTGTTTCATACAAGGGCTCCAACTTGTGCAAAGCCAACTTCTCTCGGGTGTCTCTCGCAGGTGAGCCGATCAGGCCGGCCACAGAACGGCGCGGGCCCGAGTCGCCATCCAGGGTTTCCATCAACAAGGAAGTTGTGACCTCCTGCCGTGGGACCCTGTGGGTGACAATGCGGCAACTCGTGAGTTCTTTGCTGGGAACACTCGAACGTGAACGAGAAATTTCAGGTAGTGGGGGCGGCTGGACTCGAACCAGCGGCCACCAGATTATGAGTCCGGCGCTCTGACCAACTGAGCTACGCCCCCGTGGTCTTGAGATGACACCACAACGTGGAACAAATGTGGAACATCTCACACCCTGCATCGAGCGACAGGCCTCTGACCTGCGCATTTGTGACAGAAACCAGCAGCTAGCGAAAGTTTATGAGTCCGCCGCTCTGACCAACTGAGCTACGGCCCCCACGGTTGTCACGATAGAGCCTACGTGCGTGTGCCGGCATCCATGGTCCTCGACCTTGCAGGGCGACGCGTAAAGCCTCGACCGGGCGTGACTGATCGGGATCGACCATCAACAGGAGGTTCCGTAATGGCACTCGCAGCTCTGGCACTGAACTGCACTCTCAAAGGCGGCAGCGAGGAATCATCGACCCGAGCGATGCTCGGAGAGGTCCTCGAGGAGCTGCAACAGCATGACGTCGAGGGGCGAATGCTCCGGATCGTCGACCTGAACATCAAGCCCGGCATCACCTCGGACGAGGGTGACGGCGACGACTGGCCCAGATTTAGGGAGATGGGAGGAACCGCAGCTCCGGGGGCGGGACTCGAACCCGCAACCCTCCGGTTAACAGCCGGATGCTCTGCCAATTGAGCTACCCCGGATCGGCGGTGGACATCCTAAAGGTCGAGATGCCCCGATGCCTCTCTATCGCCCTCACGGCCTCCCGCCTGAGATTGGCGGACGAGGGAAGCGGGCAATACGATGGACGACACATACGTCTAACACCAGGAGGAATGCATGCGCGGACGACTGGGATTCCTGATCGGGTTTGGGGCGGGCTACGTCCTGGGCACCAAAGCCGGCACCGAGCGGTACGAGCAGCTCAGGCGCCTCTACGAGAACCTGGTCACGTCGCCGCAGTTCCAGCAGGCCACCGGAAAGGCCAAGGAGACGGTCGGCTCGGGACTCGAGAACGCGAAAGACAAGGCTTCGGAGGGCGTGAATAAGATTCAGGACACGGTCAAGGACCGGCGTTCCGGCGGGGGCCAGAGTGGCCTTTCGGTGGCTCCCCCACCAACCTAGACCCTCGATCTACTCGAGGTAGTCGCGCAGCTTCTGACTGCGCGACGGATGACGCAGCTTCGAGAGGGTCTTCGACTCGATCTGTCGGATGCGCTCGCGCGTCACGCCGAACTTCCTGCCGACCTCTTCGAGGGTCCGAGGCTGACCATCGACCAGGCCGAAGCGCAGCCGGATGACGTCTTTCTCGCGATCAGAAAGCGTGTGCAGGACCGACTCGAGCTGCTCCTGTAGCAACTTGAACGAGGCCCTTTCGAGAGGGACCACCGCGTCGGAATCTTCGATGAAGTCGCCGAGGTTCGAGTCTTCCTCTTCGCCGATCGGAGTCTCGAGCGAGACCGGCTCCTGCGAGATCTTCTGGATCTCGCGCACTTTCTCGGGCGGGAGCTCCATCTGCTCGGAGATCTCCTCGGCCGTCGGCTCGCGGCCGAGGTCCTGGAGCAATTGACGCTGTATGCGGGCGAGCTTGTTGATGGTTTCGACCATGTGCACCGGGATCCGGATGGTGCGCGCTTGATCGGCGATCGCACGCGTGATGGCCTGGCGGATCCACCAGGTCGCGTAGGTGGAGAATTTGAAGCCCTTCTCGTGGTCGAACTTCTCGACCGCGCGGATCAGGCCCAGGTTCCCCTCCTGGATGAGATCAAGAAACGCCATGCCACGGCCCACGTAGCGCTTCGCGATCGACACGACGAGGCGGAGGTTCGCCTCCACGAGATGGCGCTTAGCCATCGCGCCGTCGTTCTGGAGATGCTTGAGGCCACGGAGCTCCTCGTCGGAGACCTTCGAGATCCCCTGCTCGAGGCGATCTGACGATTCGACCCCCGACTCGATGCGTTTCGCGAGCTCGACCTCTTCCTGCGCCGTCAAAAGGGACACGCGGCCGATCTCTTTGAGGTACATGCGAACCGGGTCATTGGTCGGAGCCTTGAGGGCCTGGTCGACTTCCCGCCTGGCCCGCACCCGCTCCTCGTCTGCGTCCGGGGCCGGCTCTGCTGCGGCGTCGGTCTCCTCGCGGATCGACTCGTCCTCCTGGACGTCAACCCCTAGTTCGACCAGCCGCTGATAGACGGCATCGGTCTCGTCCGGGGTCAGGTCGAGGACGGAGAGTTTCTCAGCCAGGTCGGCAGCGGTGATCGACCCGTCCCTCTGCGACCTGACCACGATCCGCTCAACCTCGACCTGTGAGGGCGTCAGCTCGGTGATGGTCGCCCCCTCCGGAGCGTTCTGGCTCGCCATGCCGTTGGTCGCGCTCGCGTCCTGGCTCATCTAGGCAGCTCCCTGCAGTTGACTAAGCAGGTCACGGCGCTCGGCCTCGAGACCGACCAACTCGGTGAACAGCTCGTCATGGCGTCTTGGATCGTCCAATGGGTTCACCTCCTGAAGGACGTCTCTGCGAGTCTTAATATTCCGCTCGAGGCTGAACACCTTCAAGCGGACGAAGATTTCTTTCGCGCGTTCGCCTGGTTCCTCTGGGTAGACCTCGCGCTCCCCAACGGCCAACTCTGTGAACAATGACAGCGCGTCCGGGGACAACCGCGAGGCGAGCTCCGCTCCCGAGAACCCACTGTCGGGACGCAGCGACCCAACCGCCTCGCGAAAAAGTTCGCGCCGCGGGGGGGATGTGAAATCTTGCTCCGAGATCCGGGCGAGCCACGGAGCCATACCGGCTTCTTCAGTAAGCAGCAATTGCAGCGCTTCCCTCTCTACCTTCACGTGACCGGGAAGCCGTCGCTCTACAGCCCTGTCGGATCCACCCGGTGCCGTCGGCTCCTCAACCTGAGCCCGCTGTAACACCCCCACGTCCACACCGATCCGTCTCGCCGCCATAAACGCGTACTCGCCCCGTGCGATCGGATCGGGGTGCCACCCTAGCACCCTGGCCGCTTCGCGAACCGCTCGCGAGCGCGCCTCCGGCGTGTCCGTCGGCAGCTTTGCGAGGGTTTCTTCGAGGACGAACTCGAGAAGTGGTCTCGCGCTCTCGATCGCCTTCGAGATGCCGTCAACGCCATCCTCCGCGACCACATCCGCAGGGTCACGCCCGGGCGGAAGCGGAGCCACGAGCACCTCTAGCCCGATGCGGTGGTGGACGCCGAAGCTCCGTTCGGTCGCACCCCTGCCCGCGGTGTCAGAGTCCAGCATCAAGACGACGCGTTGAGAGAACTTCTTCAACAACTCGAAGTGCGTGTCGCCAAGAGCTACGCCGTTCGTCGCAACAGCCTCTTCGACACCGGCTTCGTGTAGTGCGATCACATCCGTGTATCCCTCGACGACCACGGCCGAGCCGCGTGCGATAGCGGATTTAGCGCGGTTGAGCCCGTACATCACGCGCGATTTCGAGAACACCGGCGTCTCGGATGTATTCAAATACTTGGGTTGGGCGTCGCCCATCGCCCGAGCGCCAAATCCCACTACGTCGCCCTGCAGATTCCATGTGGGGAAGGTGATCCGCTGGCGGAAACTGTCGTAGAGGCTGCCATCCCGATCGCTGCGACGACCGAGGTCACCCTGTTCGATCTCCTGCTGCGTGAATCCCTTCGCCAAGAGGTGTTTGCAGAGGGAGTTTCGTCCCGGTGCGTAACCGAGTTGCCAGCGCTCAGCCGTGGCCCGATCGAATCCACGCCCCTCGAGGTACCGGCGTGCCTGGAGCGCGTCGGGCGATTCCATCAAGGCCTTGTGCCAGAAGGCCGAGGCCTCGCCGTTCGCCTTGATGAGGCGCGCTCGGATGCCGGAGGCCTGCATCTCTCCCGGTCGCATCTCCTCATAGCGCAGATCGAACCCGACGCGTCTCGCCAGCCATTCCACCGCCTCGGGGAAGGGAAGGTTCTCGACCTTCTGAACGAACTGGTAGACGTTGCCGCCCTCCTGGCACCCGAAGCAGTGGAACAGTCCGCGTGCTGAGTCGACCGTGAAGGACGGCGTCTTCTCTGAGTGGAAGGGACACAGTCCCTTGAGCGTGTGGCCTCCGGCCTTCTTGAGACGCGTGTAGCCGGATACCACGTCGACCATGTCCGCCCGCTCCCGGAGAGCGTCGATGTCTTCTTCTTTTATCTTCGCCATCGGAGCCTCACAGGATCGGCGAGGTCTGGGGCGGGGAAGTGCCCATCATCCTAAAGCGCCGAGGTCCGGCACCCGACCTCCATTCAGCCCTTTGAAGGCGCGGATCGCGAATCGATCGGTCATCCCGGCAACGTAGTCGACGGCCGCCTGACGAGGATCCTCAGCCCACCAGCCCTCGTCCTGGGGGATGGGGTTCGAGACGTAGTGGTCGAGCAGGGCACGCACGATGTCGTAGACGGCCTCTTTGGTAGCCGGGGAGATGCGACCGAGATAGACCCTTTCGAAGAGAAAGTCCCTCGTCACGGTCATCGCCTCTGCGATATCCGTGCTCATGGCGATGTCCCCCGCCTCGGAGTTCGCCACGAGGTCGCCGACCATCCTCTGGATCCTCTCGGAGTGACCGGACCCGAGATCCGCCCTCGTCGCAGCGGGCAGATCACCTTCGGACAGGATCCCGGCGCGGATCGCATCATCGATGTCGTGGTTGAGGTACGCGATGCGGTCGGCGAACCGGGCGATCTGAGCCTCGAGCGTCGCCGGCATGGGCATCGACCAGGTGTGGTTCGCGATCCCGTCCCGGACCTCCCACGTGAGATTGAGATCCTCCAGCACCTCGACGATCCGCACCGACTGGAGGTTGTGACGGAACCCGGGGGCCCACGAGGCCACCACTTCCTCCCCGAGATGACCGAACGGCGTATGTCCTAGATCGTGGCCGAGGCACACGGCCTCGACCAGATCCTCGTTGAGGCGCAACGCTCGCGCGATCGTACGAGCGACCTGGGTGACCTCGAGCGTGTGAGTCAAGCGGACCCGGTAATGATCGCCCTCCGGCGCGAGAAAGACCTGCGTCTTGTGAGCCAACCGGCGAAAGGCCTTCGAATGGACGATCCGGTCGCGATCTCGCTGGAAGCAGGTGCGCATGGCGTCTTCGTTCTCCGGCACATCGCGGCCCTTGCTGGCGGAAGCCAGCTGTGCCCGGCTCGAAAGAACGTCGCGCTCGACGCGCTCGATCCTTTCGCGGCAATTGCCATCCGGTTTTTCCACGCTCACCTCGTGAACGCTATAGCAACGGTGTGACGCTGTGGATAAACTTCCCAGTCCGAGGTTGGTCGCAGAGGTTGTTCGCAAAGGGGATGTGCGGAAGTTGAGGCAGGACGGGATTCAGGCACGGGAAAAGACCCGCGCGGTCGGGATCGTATCGATGCTCGTCCTCTCGTCCATCGTGCTTCCCGGCCCGGCAAGCGCTCAGCTCGACGCGAGGGAGCGTCCGCGCGTTACGGGGCCTCTAGCTTTCGTCAATAAGGACTGCGATCGTCGGCTTGAGCGCGCCGGGGGCCGGATCATCGCAACGTCCCGGTCCTGCCTGCGCTTCTACGCCTTCGATCCGGCCAAGGAGAACAGCAGGAGGCGAAACTTCGGAGTGGTCTGGATGCAATCGGACGTGGATGCCCGTCGCAGGTGGTGCGCCACCCGGGTCAGATCGGTCATCAACTTTCCGCGTCGCGTTCGAGTCCTTGGAACCACGCCGGGCGACGGCACCAGTTCGAACGCTCACCTCGCTCGCGCTCGGTTGCGCGTCGACAACGCCACCGACAAGCCGGGGACGATCCAGAACAACTTCAAGCTCTATCCGCGCCGGCTGAGCACCGGGCTCGCCAACCCCACTTCCTTCCATGCCGTTTGGCGGGGAAGCACGCGCCGGCCCCTCGGTTTCGCCCTGGGCGTCGAGCTGTCGTGGCGAGCCAATGCCGGTCCCCCGCGCGTAGGATCCGTCCTGAACTTTGCGCTGGCCCGTTCGGGGAGTTGCTGATCACCTCGAGGAGGTAGTCGCCTCGCCCATCACGGCTTGCGCCGAGGCGAGTCTCGCCACCGGCACCCGGAACGGCGAACAAGACACGTAGTCGAGACCGATCTTGTCGCAGAAGACCACGGACTCGGGATCCCCACCGTGTTCCCCGCAGATGCCCAGATGCAGGTCCCCGTTAGCGGCGC
Organism: Actinomycetota bacterium; assembly: GCA_030859685.1. Lineage (GTDB taxonomy): Bacteria > Actinomycetota > CADDZG01 > CADDZG01 > WHSQ01 > JACCXF01. Next base: position 7,294 of record JALZJQ010000154.1, read on the forward strand.
GCCCTTCGTTGACGGCGATGTCCATGAGCCTGCCTACGCCCGGTTCGTCGATCGTTGCAAAGGGATTGGCGGGGAGCAGCTTGCGCTCCTCGTAGAGACCCAAGAAGCCCCCGATGTCATCGCGCGAGAATCCGAACGCCGTCTGCGACAGATCGTTCGTTCCGAAGGAAAAGAAGTCCGCATGCTCGGCGATCTCGCCCGCACACACTGCAGCCCGGGGTAGCTCGATCATCGTGCCGAATTCGACATGAAGGTCGACTCCCGCATCCCGAAGGATCCGCTCGACCACGGGCTCGAGCTCCTCACGCATCTGTTGGAGCTCCTCGGCGGTGGCCACGAGCGGGATCATGATCTCCGGCCGGGGGTCTTTCCCCTTCTTCTTCAGCTCGGCGGCCGCGTCGGCGATGGCCCGCACCTGCATGGCGTACAACCCCGGCTTGAAGATCCCCAGGCGCACTCCTCGAAGGCCCAGCATGGGGTTCGCCTCGCGCAGTTCATCCACCTTCGCCAGCAATTCCTTCTTCTCCTCGAGCTCCTTCTTCTTGAGCTTGTTCACGCCGGTTTCCGCCAGGGCAACCTCGACGGACAGCTCGGTGTGATCCGGAAGGAACTCATGCAGCGGCGGATCGAGCAGTCGAACCGTCACGGGGAGTCCGTCCATCGCCTCGAAGATGCCCAGGAAGTCCTGCTTCTGGAGCGGCTCGAGGACGTCGTAGGCCTTGGCTTCGTCCGCCTCGTTGTCGGCGAGGATCATCTGGCGAACCGCCCCCGCGCGTTCCTCCCCCAGGAACATGTGCTCCGTGCGGCAGAGGCCGATACCCTGCGCTCCTCTCTCGCGCGCGTTCCGCGACTGCTCCGGCGTGTCCGCGTTCGCACGGACGCGGAGCCGGCGTTGCTTATCGGCGACCTTCATGAAGCGCTCGTATGCCTTCCATAGCTTCGATCGGCGTGCTTCGGGCTCCCCGAGGATCGCGGCTTCGAGAAGGGACGGCTCGGTCTCGAGCCCCTCGGCGTAGACCGTCCCGTCCGTTCCGTCGATCGTGAGCCAGTCGCCCTCTTTGACCTCGGTGCCCTTGACCGAGAGCTTCTTGGCCTTGCGATCGATCCGGATCGATTCCGCCCCACATACCGCCGGGATCCCCTCGCCACGTGCGACGACCGCGGCGTGCGAGTTCGTACCCCCGGCCGACGTAAGGATGCCCTGCGACGCCACCATCCCGTGGTAGTCGTCCGGGTTGGTCTCGCGCCGTACGAGGATCACCTTCTCGCCCTTCTCGGCCCATTCATGAGCGTCGTCGGCGGTGAAGACCGCCTTACCCACAGCGGCTCCCGGCGAGGCGTTGAGTCCCTTGGCGACCGGCTCTTTCGCGTCTTTCAGCCCGGCTTGGATGATGGGCTTGAACAACTCGTCGAGCTTTCCCGCAGTTAGGCGGTCGCGTACGGCTGTGGCCTCTTCGATCAAGCCTTCCTGGACCATGTCGTACGCGATGACCCACTCCGCAAGCGAGGTGCGCTTTCCGACGCGCGTCTGCAGTAGCCACAACTTGCCCTCTTCGACGGTGAACTCGATGTCGCACATGTCCTTGAAGTGCTGCTCCAGAGAGTCCATGTGGTCCTTGAGCTCGGCGTAGGCACCGGGTTGGACGTTGTCCATCTCATCGAGCTCGAGTGTGTTCCTGATGCCCGCAACGACGTCTTCACCCTGAGCGTTCTGCAGATAGTCGCCGTAGCCTCTCTTGTCGCCATTCGAGGGGTCGCGCGTGAAAGCGACGCCGGTACCGGAACCGTCGCCGCGGTTGCCGAAGACCATCGACTGCACGTTGACCGCAGTGCCGAGGGAGTCCGAGATGCGGTTCCGGCGGCGATAGTCCTGCGCCCGTTTGTTGTCCCATGATCGGAACACCGCCTCGATGGCCTTGTGAAGCTGCTCAGTGGGATCCTGCGGAAACTGCTCGCCCGTCTCCTTCTTGATGATCCTCTTGAACTCTTTGACCAGCTTCTGCAGATCCTTCGTGTCGAGGTCGATGTCGTTCTGGACGCCCTTCTTCTCCTTCGCCCCTTCGATAGCGTCCTCGAACAGGTCCCCCTCGATCCCCATCACAGTCTTGCCGAACATCTGCAGGAGCCTCCGATAGGAGTCCCACGCGAACCGCTCAGATGAGGTCTGTTTCGTCAATCCCGTGACACTTTCGTCGTTCAATCCGACGTTCAGGACCGTGTCCATCATGCCCGGCATCGAGAACGGGGCTCCGGAGCGCACGGACACCAGCAGAGGGTCGCGCGGATCGCCGATCTGGCGTCCCATCTCCTCCTCGAGCTTCTTCCGATGTTCGGCTACCTCGTCGAGCAATCCGTCTGGGAACCGTTGTTCGCTCTCCCGGTAGGCATTGCAGGCCTCTGTTGTGAGGGTGAAACCCGGCGGAACGGGAAGCTCGAGGTTGGTCATCTCGGCGAGGTTGGCCCCCTTACCCCCCAGAAGGTTCTTCTGCGTGGCGTCGCCCTCGTTGAAGTCGTAGACCCACTTGGTCATGCTTCCGCCACCTCCGGCTTCTCCAGATCGACGTCGAGAACCCGCGTCTCCCCATCCGAGAGCGTCAGCTCGGCGCGTCCTCGGTACCCATGCGCGTCCCACACCCTCAGCATCCAGCTGCCGGGGGCCAGGTAATAGGTGTATCCGCCGTCGTCGCCCACCTGCACCTGATCCACGATGTCCCCCGTCGAGTTGCACAACTCGACGACGGCCGAGCGCGCCGGCTCCTCGCGCACCTTCACGGTTCCGGATAGCTTGATCATGCCTCGAAGCGCTTCCGCAGATAGTCCACGAGACCTTCGATGGGGATCCTCTCCTGCTCCATCGAGTCACGCTCTCGCACCGTGACCTGCCCGTCGGTTAATGAATCGAAGTCGATCGTGACGCAGTAAGGCGTTCCCACCTCGTCTTGACGCCGGTAACGGCGCCCGATAGAGCCGGTGATGTCTACGTCGGTCACGAAGTTGGGTCTCACCGCCGTGGCAACCTTGTCCGCTACCGGAACGAGATCTGCGTGCTTCGACAAGGGAAGGACCGCCACCTTGATGGGGGCCAGGCGCTTGTCGATCTTCAACAGAGTGCGCTTCTCGATCTTGCCATCCGCGGTGGGTGCCTCTTCCTCTCGGTAAGCATCTATGAGGAACGCGAAGGTGCAGCGCTCAACCCCGAGCGCAGGTTCGATCACATACGGCATGTAACGCTTGTCTGCCTCGTTGTCGAAGTACGAAAGATCCTGTCCGGATGCCGCCGAATGCGCCTTTAGGTCGAAGTCGGTGCGGTTGGCGATGCCCTCGAGCTCGGACCACCCCATGCCGGGGAAGTTGTATTCGATGTCATAGGTCCGCTTCGCGTAGTGCGAAAGCTCGTCGGCATCGTGTTCACGCAACCGGACGTTCTCCTCCTGCATGCCGAGGTTCAGGAACCAGTTCATCCGCTCCTTGAGCCAGTAGTCGTGCCATTCGTCGTCGGTGCCGGGCTCGACGAAGAACTCCATCTCCATCTGCTCGAACTCGCGCGTCCGGAACACGAAGTTCCCGGGGGTTATCTCGTTCCGGAAGGACTTGCCCTGCTGCGCCACCCCGAACGGGATCTTCTTCCGCGACGTCTGCTGAACGGTCTGGAAGTCGACGAACATCCCCTGGGCCGTCTCAGGCCGCAGGAACGCGGTATGGGCCGAATCCTCGACCGGTCCCATGAAGGTCTTGAACATGAGATTGAATTGCTTCGGATCCGTCCACGTAGAACTCTGCCCACAGTTCGGGCACGCCTTCTCGAGGTTGATGTGGTCGGCTCGGAAGCGTTTGTGGCAGTTCGTGCACTCGACCAGCGGGTCCGTGAATGTTGCCACGTGACCCGACGCCTCCCATACCTTGGACGACATCAAGATCGAGCTCTCGAGCCCGACGACGTCCCCGCGCAGGTGGACCATCGCTTTCCACCACTCGTTCTTGACGTTCCGCTTCAGTTCGACGCCGAGCGGGCCGTAGTCCCAAGCCGAACGAAGTCCACCGTAGATCTCGCTGGAGGGGAACACGATGCCGCGCCTCTTACAGAGGTTGACGATCGTCTCGATGGAAACTTGACTCACATAGCTCCTAGCAGTGGGGATCGCTGGTCTGAGTGGGGTTCCCCACCTATGCAGCATGATAGTCGCCACGAACCCGTCGATAGGAGCGGCAAACCCATGCGGAAAGGACGCCCATAGACGTCGCCCTAGGCCTTCTGGCCGTC
>JALZJQ010000186.1 GCA_030859685.1 Actinomycetota bacterium
TCGTAGAACTCGAGGCGGCTTTCGCCCGACTCCATCACATCGCGACCGATCTCGGTGACCTGACCCTCGAGGCAGCCACCCGAGAGATTGCCGATCGCGTCGCCTTCGTCCGGAACGAGTAGTCGAGCCCCGGGCCGACGGTAGGTCGAGCCGGTGACGGAGACGATGGTGGCCAGAGCCATCGGCCGGCCACGCTCCTCGAGATCGGCGACGGCGGCAAGAACCTCTACGGTTTCACTCAGATTCATTGCCCTCGCAGTCCCACATTCAAGTTCCTTCTGACCGAAACGCTACGTAGTGCTACGTTGATTCTGTTCATTATCGCCGGAGTCGGTCCTGTCGCGGGGGGTGGGATTGAGTCACGAAGGCTGGGGTCCCGAATATCCTCCCCGGGTGGCCTTGCCGCCGCGCCTCCCTCTCGATGGACCTCGGAAGGAGGTGGCCCTTGAGACGAATCTCGCTCACCGTTAACGGGGTCCAGCACGAAGCGATGGTCGAGCCCAGGCAGCTTCTCGTGTACTTCTTGCGCGAGCAGCTCGGACTGACCGGCACCAACGTTGGTTGCGATACCTCGACGTGTGGAGCATGCACGATCCTGGTAAACGGCAACGCTGCCAAGTCATGCACCCTGCTGGCGGTACAGGCCGACGGAGCCGAGATCACCACCATCGAGGGGCTGGCCAGCAATGGCGAGATGCATCCTCTCCAAAAGGCGTTTCACGAGAACCACGGTCTTCAGTGCGGCTACTGCACCCCCGGCATGATCATGGCCAGTGTCGACCTCATCGCCAACAACGATGACCTGAGCGACGAGGACATTCGCATGGGTCTCGAGGGCAACCTGTGTCGCTGTACGGGCTATCAGAACATCGTCAAGTCGGTTCAGCAGGCCGCGGGTGAGATGCGTTCGCCCGCGAGCACATAGGAGGGATGACCATGGCACAGGTAGCCGAACGGGCGCAGAAGTACGTCGGTGGAGGCATCCTCCGCAAAGAGGATCCGGAGCTACTCAACGGAGCCGCGCGCTTCATCGACGACATGTCGATCCCCGGGATGCTGTGGGTGAGCTTCGTGCGGAGCCCATTCGCCCACGCGACCATCAACTCTGTCGACACCTCTCGCGCGGCGTCGATGCCGGGCGTCAAGGGGGTCTACAGCGGTACCGACCTGGCGGACGAGTGGGCCGACGGCCTGCCCTGCGCGTGGCCGGTAACCGAGGATATCAAAGTGCCCAAGCACTGGCCCATCGCTAAGGACAAAGCGCGCTATGCCGGAGACGCCGTGGCCGTTGTCGTTGCGGAGACGCGGGCCCAGGCAGTCGATGCCGCCGAGACCGTCGACGTCGACTACGAGCCCCTGGATGTAGTCGTCGACATGGAGGCGGCTCTCCAAGACGGCGCCACGAAGGTCCACGACGAATTCGAGAACAACTCATCGTATGTGTGGAACCTCGACGTAGGTGAGGTCGATCAGGTCTTCAATGATGCCGCGGTCGTGGTCAAAGAGCGCTTCTACCACCCGAGGCTCATCCCGAACGCCATCGAGCCGCGCGGAGTTATATGTCAGCCGAATCCCGCGCAGGGCGAGTACACGCTCTATTCGGCAACTCAGATCCCTCACATCCTCAAGGTGACCCTTGCGCTCACATTGGGACTACCGGAGCAGAAGTTGCGAGTCGTAGCGCCCGACGTCGGTGGTGGCTTCGGCTCGAAGCTGAATGTCTATGCGGAAGAGGCGACGTGTCTCGCGCTGGGACGCAAGCTTGGCGTGCCACTCAAATGGATCGAAACTCGCTCGGAGGGCTACCTCGCGACCATCCACGGGCGCGATGTCATTCAGGACATGGAGGTCGCAGCCGACGAGAATGGCAAGATCGTCGGGTTCCGGGCCAACCTCCTCGCGGACATGGGTGCGTACCTGCAACTCGTCACACCGGGCATTCCGATACTGGGTGCGTTCCTCTATCACGGCGTCTACGACTGTCAGGCTTACTCGTTCACCTGCACGGGAGTGTTCACCAACAAGACCCCGACGGACGCCTACCGTGGTGCGGGGAGGCCCGAGGCGACCTACGCGGTTGAGCGGATCATGGACGCACTTGCTCGCAGGGTGGGAAAGGACCCGGTCGAGCTCCGGCGCTTGAATTTCCTCGAACCGTTCGATGAAGCGCGCGAGGTAATCACCGGCCTGAGCTTTGACTCGGGCAACTACGGGGCTGCCCTCGACAAGGCGTTGAACATGTTCGGTTACGACGAACTCCGCGCAGAACAGCAACGCCGACGGGACTCGGGTGACGACAAGTTGCTCGGCATCGGCGTGTCGACCTACATCGAGATGTGCGGCCTCGCTCCAAGCCAGGTGCTTGCATCACTGCGCTACGTGGCCGGCGGCTGGGAGGCTGCGACGATCCGCTGTCATCCGACGGGAAAGGTGACCGTCATCACGGGAACGTCGCCTCACGGTCAGGGCCATGTCACCGCGTGGTCTCAGATCGTTGCCGACGAGCTCGGGGTTGACTTCGAAGACATCGAGGTGCTGCACGGCGACACGGCGATAAGCCCGCTCGGCATGGACAGCTATGGGAGCCGCAGCCTGTCGGTCGGGGGTGTCGCCCTGCACTACGCGGCCGAGAAGGTCATTACGAAGGCCAGGACGATCGCCGCTCACGAGCTCGAAGTGTCCGAGGAGGACCTGGAGTACTCGGGCGGAACTTTCTCGGTAAAGGGAGCCCCGGACAAATCAAAAACCATCCCCGAGGTCGCGTTCTCGGCGTGGACGGCTCACAACTTGCCGGAGGGGACCGAACCTGGGCTCGAGGAGACGCACGTCTTCGACCCTCCAAATTTCACGTTCCCATCGGGAACTCATCTCTGTGCGATCGAGATCGATACCGAAACGGGGATGACGAACATCCTCAAGTACGTGGCCGTCGACGACTGCGGTACCGCGATCAACCCGGTCATCATCGAGGGTCAGGTTCACGGCGGCATCGCCCAAGGCATCGCCGAAGCGATGTACGAGGAGGCCGTCTACGACGAGAACGGCGTGCTCATGACATCGTCGATGTCTAACTACCGCGTGCCCTCGGCCGCCGAGCTTCCGACATTCGAGACCGACAGAGTGGAAACTCCGTCGACAACGAACCCGCTAGGCGTAAAAGGGATCGGCGAGGCGGGAACGATCGCCTCTCCGCCCGCCGTGGTCAACGCAACCATCGACGCGCTCTCACCTCTCGGGATCGACCACATCGACATGCCCGTGTCGCCCGAGAGGGTGTGGGCGGCGATACAAAATGCATCCGGTTCGCCGGTCGATGCTCGGGGGAAGGACGCAACCGCGGCGGGTGGCGGAGCTGGGTCCGCCGACACTCCGGGAGGTGAAACATGATTCCGGCAGAGTTCGAGTACGAGCTCGCAGAGTCCGGCGAGCAGGCGCTTCAGCTTCTGGAACAGCACGGTGACGAGGCCAAGCTATTGGCGGGAGGACACTCTCTGTTGCCTCTGATGAAGTTGAGGCTCGCAACACCATCGATGCTGATCGACATCGGTCGCTTGGACGACATGAGCTATATCCGCGACGACGGAGATGCCATTGCCATTGGTGCTCTCACGCGCCACGAGGTTGTCGAGGGATCCGATGTGCTCAAGCAGCACTGCGCCATAGTCGCGCACACCGCCGGCGAGATAGGCGATCCTCAGGTGCGCCACTTC
>JALZJQ010000001.1 GCA_030859685.1 Actinomycetota bacterium
CCCCCCACCTCGTTCCCTGCAGAGAGGTAAGGTGCAAGCGACATGGGTCAGTACCTGATTCGACGCTCGCTGTTCATGATCTTGGTCCTCTTCCTCGTATCGGTGCTCACCTTCTTGATCTTCATGAAGCTCCCGTCGGGTGACCCCGCACGGATGATGGGTGGTCAGCGCACCAACGCTGAAGACCTACAAGAGATTCGCGAGAACCTCGGGCTCGATCAGCCGTTCTGGGTTCAGTACGGGCGCTTCGCCAAGGGCATGATTCCGTGGCCCGGGTTGTGGCTCGACGAGCAGATCTACTATTCGTACAGCAACAATGTTGCGATCAAGGAGGAGATCTACCCCCGCCTCCCCTACACTTTCGCTCTCGCTATGGGAGCTGCGGTCATCTGGTTGGCGATCGGCATCCCTGTCGGGATCATCTCCGCGATCAAGCGTAGGTCCTTCGCGGATAGAACGAGCATGATCTTTGCTCTTATCGGTGTCTCCGCGCCCGTCTTCTGGCTGGCCTATCTGTTCTTGTACCTGTTCTGGTTCAAGTTAGGCATCGCACCGCCGAGTGGCATCCCCTCGGATGAAGGGGTGGTCCAGGCTATGGTCACCGGCCGTTTCGTCATGCCATGGATCGTCCTTTCGCTGGCATTCGCAGCCTTCTATTCACGGATGACGAGGGGAAACCTGATCGAGACCATGGGCGAGGATTACATCCGTACCGCTCGGGCGAAGGGGCTATCGGAGCGGAAGGTCATCTTCAAGCATGGGCTTCGGTCGGCCTTGACGCCGGTGGTCACCATGTTCGGCATGGACCTCGGCATCCTCTTCGGCGGAGTCTTCATCACCGAGACCGTGTTCAACATCCCGGGTTTGGGCCAGTATGCCGTCCGGGCGATCGGCAACAACGACATCCCGGCAGTGATGACGGTGGTCACTCTCGCAGCAGCGTTCATAGTCGTTCTGAACCTGATCGTTGACGTCATGTACGCGGTGCTGGATCCACGCGTAAGGTACAGGTGAGCCGGGCGGGCTTTGCCGCCCCCGACCTCAAAGGAATCGATGCATGGCTGATCCGCTTCTAGAGGTACGCGACCTCAAGGTTCACTTCCCTACCGAGGATGGCGTCGTCAAGGCCGTCGACGGAGTCTCCTTCAGGCTCGAGCCTGGGGAGACGCTGGGAGTGGTGGGCGAGTCCGGCTCCGGCAAGAGCGTGACGTTCTTGACTGTGATGGGACTCATCCACCGCAAGTCGGCCCGTGTTGAGGGCGAGGTGATCTTCGACGGCCGGAACCTGCTGGCGTTGCCCGAAGACGAGATGCGCCACGTGCGGGGCAACAAGATCGGGATGGTATTCCAGGACCCGATGACATCGCTGCACCCTTACTACCGGGTCGGCTCTCAGATCGCCGAAGCCATCCGGACGCACCGGGATGTCAACAAGGACGATGCGCGTAAGCAAGTGATCGAGATGCTACGTCGCGTCGGCATGCCTCGCCCCGAGGACCGTGCGAAGGCCTATCCCCATGAGTTCTCCGGTGGTATGCGTCAGAGGGCGATGATCGCCATGGGTCTGGCTCTGAACCCAGCGCTTCTCATCGCGGACGAACCAACGACTGCTCTCGACGTCACGGTGCAAGCTCAGATCCTCGAGCTGATCGGGCGACTTCAGCAAGAGTTCAACGTTGGCGTCGTCTTGATCACTCACGACCTCGGGGTCGTAGCCGACGTGTCCAAGAAGGTCATGGTCATGTACGGCGGAAAGGCCGTCGAGATGGGAACCCGGGACGAGATCTTCCGCCAACCGCTGCACCCGTACACGTGGGGCTTGCTCGACTCGATCCCCACCGTCGACAAACGAGTCGAGAGGTTGGTCCCGATCAAGGGAGCGCCTCCATCCCTGATCAACCGACCCACGGGATGCTCGTTCCACCCACGGTGTCCACATCGGTTTGAACCCTGCGACAAGGACATCCCCGAGCTGAAGGATCGCGGCGGCGGCCACCCCGACGCATGTCATCTGTCGATCGAGGACAAGCGACGACTGTGGAGCGAGCGGGAGCAGCAACGCACACGGGCCGCATCGTGAGCCTGACCTCGGTGGACTCGGCGCCTTCACAGAAGCACTCCGGCGAACCTCTGCTGCGCGTCGAGAACCTGACGAAGTACTTCCCGATCACCAGCGGCATCATCCTGCAGCGTGAGGTGGCGCGGGTTCATGCAGTGGAGGACGTTAGCTTCTCGATCCATCCCGGCGAAACGGTGGGCCTCGTGGGCGAGTCCGGCTGCGGCAAGTCGACCACCGCCCGGCTCGTGACGAGATTGCTCGACCCCACCTCCGGCAAGATCATCTTCGAGGGCCGGGACATAACGAAGATGAGCCAGCGCGAGATGCGGCCCGTGCGGCGGGACATGCAGATCATCTTCCAGGATCCCTACGCATCGCTCAATCCCCGACAGACGATCGGTCAGATCGTCGGCGCGCCCTTCCGGATCCACAAGACCGAGGGGGACACGAAGAAGAAGGTGCAGGACCTGATGGAGCGAACGGGCCTGAACCCCGAGCACTACAACCGCTATCCACACGAGTTCTCCGGTGGACAACGACAGCGGATCGGGGTCGCCCGGGCGCTCGCCCTCAGGCCGAAGCTCATCGTGTGCGACGAGCCGGTTTCAGCTTTGGATGTTTCCATCCAGGCACAGATCCTCAACCTCCTGGAGGACCTTCAGGATGAGTTCAACCTGACCTACCTGTTTATCTCGCATGACCTTGGGGTCGTTCGACACGTGTCGGATCGGATCGCCGTGATGTATCTGGGCCGCGTGGTCGAGGTAGCGGGGGCCGACGAGCTCTACGAGAACCCCAAGCATCCCTATACGGCCGCGTTGCTGTCGGCCGTGCCGAAAGAGCACCACGACTCGACCATCCGCGAGCGGATCGTCCTCCAGGGTGATGTTCCCTCCCCGGTCGATCCTCCCTCTGGGTGCTCGTTCCACCCTCGGTGCCCCAAAGCGCGCGCGGTGATGGGCAAGAGCTCTCAGCTCACGAGCGAGCAGGCGGAGGGCGGGCAGGGCTCGCTCGAGGAGGCCGCCGCGAGGACCGCCGCGAAAGAGGGCGACGACAGGAGCGTCGACCTCTCCCAGGAGGTGCCGGAGGATTGCCGGAAAGAGGTACCTCCTCTCGGCCAGGTCGAGAACGAGCATTTCGCCGCCTGCTGGTACCCGCTCGAGAAGGGCGAGAAGCTGCAGCAGGCCGCCAAAGCCTGACCCGCCCCGCCAATGACCTTCTCGATCGCGGCCTGGGACCCGAACGCGGATCCTTCGCCCGAGTGGGGCGTCGCCGTCGCGTCGAAGTTCCTCGCGGTGGGTTCCGCGGTGCCGTGGGTCCGGGCGGGCGCGGGGGCGGTCGCGACCCAGGCGCTTGCCAACCTCTCCTACGGCCCGGATGGGTTGGACGCACTTGCGTCGGGCGGAACGGCCGAGG
>JALZJQ010000157.1 GCA_030859685.1 Actinomycetota bacterium
TGTGCAGGGACTGCGTGCCACCGAGCACCGCGGCCAGCGCCTCGGTCGTGGTCCTCACGACGTTGTTGTAGGGCTGCTGTGCCGTGAGCGAGACGCCGGCGGTCTGGGTGTGGAACTTGAGCATCCACGACCGCTCCTTCTTGGCGCCGTAACGATCCTTCATCCAGCGGGCCCAGATGCGGCGCGCGGCCCGGAACTTGGCGATCTCCTCGAAGAAGTCCACGTGCGAGTTGAAGAAGTACGACAGGCCCGGGGCGAAGTCATCGACGTCCAGCCCACGCCGTTGCCCGAGCTCCACATGCGCGAACCCGGAGGCAACGGTGAACGCAAGTTCCTGAACCGCTGTCGAACCGGCCTCGCGTATGTGATAGCCGGAGATCGAGAGAGGGTGGTACTTCGGCACGTCCGACACGCAGAACTCCATCATGTCGGCGGTGAGTCGGAGATGTGGGTTCGGCGGGAACAGCCATTCCTTCTGCGCGATGTATTCCTTGAGGATGTCGGTCTGGCAGGTGCCGCCCAACTTGGACACGTCGGTTCCCTGCTTCTCGGCGGCCGCGATATAGAACGCGAACAACATGGGGGCCGGTCCCGAGATCGTCATGGACGTGGTGATCGCGCCGAGGTCTATGTCCTGAAAGAGGATCTCCATGTCGGCGAGGGAATCCACGGCCACACCGCAGCGCCCGACCTCGCCCTCGGACTCGGGCTCGTCGGAGTCCCGTCCCATGAGCGTCGGCATGTCGAACGCGACCGACAAACCCGTCTGGCCCTGATCGAGCAGGAACTTGTAGCGCTCGTTCGTCTGCCGCGGCGTCCCGAAGCCCGAGAACTGACGCATGGTCCACAGCCGCCCCCGGTACCCGGTGGGATAGATGCCGCGCGTGAACGGATACTCCCCAGGCACGCCGATGTCCTCGACCGGACCGGGAGGCCCATAGAGAGGCTCCACCTCGACACTGGACAACGTGTCAAAGTCGACATCCTCCCTCAGCGCGGCGGCCTCATACTTCTCGCGCCACCGCCCCAGCAACTCGTCCGACATCCCCCAAGTCTACCGGCCAGTCGCTCAGCTCCCGGCGTCATCTACCAGCCGTGAGGGTGCGCATCGCCCGAGGGGGAGGACTTGCGCACACCCGCGTGGCTGGTTGTCGTCTGCCAGCCGTGAGGGTGCGCATCGCCCGAGGGGGAGGACTTGCGCAGAAGCAGCCGCCGCAGGCGTCTGCTTCGGAGCGGAGCGAGCGCAGCGAGCGGGGACGACCGGAGTGGCGATCGCATCCCTCAGCGGCGGAGAGCGACGCACGCCCGCGACTACAGGGAGCCGAGCGGGGGGCTACAGCGCATCGACCAGGCGGTCGGCGGCCTGGTAGGGGGTGAGGCGGCGGGCGTGGACCTCGGATGCCATCTCGGACAGCAGCTCCGACGCCTTCGTGTCCAACAGCTCCCGATAACGCGCGGAGACGATCTCGCGGAGCTCGCGTTCGATCCTGCGGCGGCGGCGCTTCTCGAGGAGGCCGAACTGTTCCTGGTGGGCGCGGTGCCGCAGCGTCGCATCCCACAGTTCATCGATGCCTTCGCCCTTGACGGCGACGGTCCGGACGATCTCGGGTTTCCACGTTGCGGAGGACAGGTCGAGCATCTGCTTCAACTCGCGCACGGTGTCTCGAGCGCCCTGCCGGTCTGCCTTGTTCACGACGAATACGTCGGCTATCTCCATCAGGCCGGCCTTGGCCGCCTGCACCGCGTCGCCCCAGCCGGGATTGACCACGACGAGCGTGGTGTCGCAGGCATCGGTGATCTCGACCTCGGCCTGACCCACGCCGACGGTTTCGATGATCACGATGTCCTTGCCGACCGCATCGAGCACGCGGACCGCTTCGGGGGTCGCCAGGGAGATCCCGCCCAGATGGCCGCGCGTCGCCATCGATCTGATGAAGACGTCGGGATCCAGGGCATGCGATTGCATGCGTACCCGGTCGCCAAGAAGAGCCCCGCCCGAGAACGGGCTAGATGGGTCGACCGCGAGGACGCCGACCTTGTTGTCGTCGCGACGGGCCCGTGCGACCAGGCGCTCGGTAAGCGTCGATTTGCCCGCGCCTGGAGCCCCCGTTATCCCTATCGAATAGGCCCGGCCGGTCAAGGGGTACAGCTCCTTCATGAGAGAGGCGACCTCGTCGCCGCCATCCTCGACGGCGGAGATCAGTCGGGCGATCGCCCGACGCTCACCGCCTCGGGCGCGCTCAACCAGGGAGTCGTCGTCCAAGGGGGTCAGGCCTCTATCGCGATGACTTCTGTCACACCCGGGACCCGCTCGCGCAGGATGCGCTCGACGCCTTGCTTGAGCGTCACCGGTGAGATCGGGCAGGTCTCACAGGTCCCGAGAAGCTGAACCGTCACGGTTCCCCCCGAAACGCTTTCGAGCTTGATGTCGCCGCCGTCCATCTGGATGGCCGGGCGGATCAACTCGAGTGCGGCCCTTACCTGCTCCTCCATGACGGTGGTTTCCATCGCATGATTCTACTTCCTAGGACCACTACGAAGGCGGCGGAGAGGATGGCCCCCAGCGCCCACAACCAAGGGAATCCCTCGTTCTCGGACCGACCGCTCGTCGCCCCCGGGCGATCGGACGCTCCATCGTCGGCCGGGGCGGGCTGCTCGACGAGGATCTCGATCGATTCACTACTGCGCGCGTCCTTGCCTGAAGCCGCCGCCACCCGGACCTCGTAGCGGCCGGGTTCATCCGGGGCGGTCCACGATACCCGGCTCCTTCCCGCCGTCTTGACTATCCCGCGCGCTCCGGCTCCGGGTTCGTGTTGGGCCTCAACGACCGCGGGTCTGGATAGCGCGATCGTCAGCCGCGCCTTGCGTCCGGCGATGACGCTCTTCGGCGCATCGATGATGCCAACGCGAAGCGGAAGCCCGTATCCCCGTGGAGTGTCGACGGCGACCGCCCCGGATCCCGCCCATCGGAAGGTCCAGTCCCCCAATGCCTCGCGCACCAGGGTGCGCCCCCGACCGTCGACGATCCGGAAAGAACCGTTGACCGTCACGGTCCTTCGCCCCCACGCGACTCCGACGCTGAGCGCGCCCGGGTCCTCGAACTCGTCGACCTCCGTGCCCGTGTAGTAGTGGCGGAGGATGTCTTGGTAACCCTCCCCGAGGCTCGCCATCCCGTGAGCTCCCCACTGGGACATCCCCACAGCGTGTCCCCACCCTCGACCGACCACCTTGACGATCCTGCTCTGGGTCCGGATCGTTAGGCGGTTGGACGGCCACGTCTCCGGGAGCCGGCCGGTCGTTGTCAGAGCCAGCGACGGATACTTCGACGGGAACATCGCCGGGGCGAGGTCGCGGATCACCTCCCGCGCTTCCTCCACGGTTCGCCTCAACCGCCCCTTGGATCCTCGGAAGATGACGTCCGGGTAATGGAGCCCGGTGCGAGAGGGAACGCTTCGCACCTCGCGCAAGCGTCCCGCTGAGCTCCACCATCCGGCTCGCTCGAGGATCGCTTGAAGATCTTTCAGGGTGAACGACGTTCGCCAACGATAGAGAGGAGAGCCCTCCTCGGTCGTGCTCGGGACCGAGACCAGATAGGGGTAGTCCCCCTCGTCGGGGAACGCGTCCGAGTTATCAAGGGTCATCCCGCCGGTAGTGGACGAATAGCGGGCCAGGATCGGTTCGCCTTCGTACAGCACGGCCTCACCAGCAGTGGCGCGCACCGCCTCGGTCCACCGGCGGCCGTCGGCCGACGCGGCCACGGCTGCACCCGTGAACACCTGGCATTCGATCGACGCGCAGATATCGAATCCGTAGACGGCGGCGCTTCCCCCCGGTGGCTGCGCCAGCGTCCATAAGGCGTAAGTGCGGGCAGCCACAGCTTGAGCTTTCAGCGCCTCTACGGGCCAGTCGGTCGGCACCTCGTTGAGGCCGAGCAGGTACTCCTCCAGGCCCAGCCGGTTCGTGACCACGATGCCGTCGCTCGCCGAATCGAGGCCGATCTGCCCGAAGTAGGGATTCAGGCCTGGAACGCTCAACGGATCCGAACGGTTCGGGACCACTCGAACCGGAGCCACCACGGCGGCCAGCTTCCGCTTGGCGATCGCCGGTTGGGGGACGGCCACCAACGCGGCCAGGGCGACGGCCGGCACCACTGTTCTCAGTCCGCGAGTCATGCAGCGAGGGTAGGCGTAGACAGCAGCTAGGCGTTACAGAGAGTCACGCGTCGGTAACGGCGACCTCGATGTTCGCACCAAGCCCGCGCAGCTTCTCGTCGAAGTCCTCGTATCCGCGGCCGATGTGACCGGGATCGTGGATCTCGGTGCGACCTTGCGCGCACAACCCGCTGAGAACCAACGCCGCGCCCGCCCTGATGTCGGGCACGCGCACGGGGGCCCCGGACAGCTTCTCGACCCCCCGGATCACGGCATGGTGGCCCTCGACACGGATACGGGTGCCCATGCGATTGAGCTCGTCGACGAAGATGAAGCGAGCCTCGAAGACGTTCTCGGTGAGGATCGAGGAACCGTCCGACTGTGACAGCAGCACCATCATCATCGGCTGCAGGTCAGTTGGGAATCCAGGATAAGGAAGCGTGACCAGGTCGAGCGCGCTTGGTCTCCGGTGCATCGTCACCCTCACGCCATCCTCTCCCCGGTGCACCTCCGCTCCCACCTCTTCGAGCTTCTGTAGAGGCAGTTCGAGATGATCGGCGCGAGCCTCCTTCAGATGAACATCGCCCCTCGTCGCCACGGCCATCACGGCGAACGTTCCGGCCTCGATACGGTCCGGGATGATCTTGTGCTCGACGGAGGTCAAACGCTCCACTCCCTCGACCGTGATGGAGGGACTTCCCGCTCCGTCGATACTCGCGCCCGCCGAGCTGAGGAACTGAGCGAGATCCTGGATCTCCGGCTCCCTGGCCGCGTTCTCGATCATTGTCGTTCCCTCTGCCGTAACCGCCGCCATGAGCAGGTTCTCGGTGGCACCCACGGAGGGAAACTCGAGCAGCACGTTCACGCCACGCAACCGGTCGCACACGCCCTCCACATATCCGTGCTCGGCCTGGAACTTCGCGCCCATGCGTTCGAGGCCCGAGAGATGAAGATCGATCGGGCGGGACCCGATCGCGTCGCCGCCGGGCATCGCAACGCGCGCCCGGCCCAACCGCGCGAGCAGGGGGCCCAGGACCTGTATCGAGGCGCGCATCTTCGTTACGAGCTCGTACGGGGTCTCCTCGGACAGATCTCCCGAGGCGTCGATGACGAGGCGGTCGCCTTCGAACGAAACGCCGGCGCCGAGCTGCTCCAGGACCTGCGCCATCAAGAAGACATCGCGGATCCGAGGCACCCGCTCGAGAGAGACCTCATCCGGAATCATCAAGGAGGCCACCATGAGCTTCAGCGTGGAGTTCTTGGCTCCACTGATCTGAACGTCGCCGGCGAGCTTGACGGGCCCCTTGATCACGTACTTCTTCACGCCGAGCATCCTAAGCAACTAACCCCGCCCCGCGGCAGGCTCCCAACGAGAAAGGCCCCGGGCGAACCCGGGGCCTCTTCGATCACTTGGCTGCTACCGCCTGCGGATCGTCTTCCGGCGGCTCGCCGGCTTTCTGCGAGCGGTGGATTTGGCTCCTGTCGCCTTCCGGCGCGTCCCGGTCGCCTTGCGTCCGGTGGACTTCCTAGCCGTGGACCTGCGCGCGGTGCTCTTCTTGCGGCCCGTCGACTTCCTGCGGGCGGCGCCCTTCCGACCGGCAGCCTTCCTGCGGGCGGTGGTTCGTTTCCTGGTCGCAGCGGCCTTCCGACCGGCAGCCTTGCGCGCCGTGGACTTGCGGCCCGTGGTCTTCTTGCGGCCCGTGGTCTTCTTGCGGCCCGTGGTCTTCTTGCGGCCCGTGGTCTTCTTGCGGCCCGTCGACTTCTTACGACCCGTGGTCTTCTTACGACCCGTGGTCTTCTTACGACCCGTCGACTTCTTTCGAGCGGTTGCCTTCCCGCCCTTCCGACCAGCGGCCTTCCTGCGGGCGGTGTTCCTCTTCCTGGTGGCGGCGGCCTTCCGACCAGCGGCCTTGCGCGCCGCGGACTTGCGGCCCGTCGTCTTTCGAGCGGTGGTCTTCTTGCGGCCCGTCGACTTCTTGCGGCCCGTCGACTTCCGAGCTGTGGACTTGCGGCCTGTGCTCTTCCTTCGGGCGGTGGTCCTTTTTCTGCCCGTGGTCTTCCTGCGTCCGGTCGAGCTAACAGTCGCCCCAGTTGGCTGCGGAGCTCCAGTGCTTGGCTGCGGAGCTCCAGTGCTTGGCTGCGTCGCTGCCACCCCGGCACCCGTCTCGGCTGCGGTGGCGACCAATCTTCGAGCTGCGGCGACCGCCCCCGCGTCGGCCGGTCCTGGAGCGACTACCCCCGCAGCGGCTCCGCCGACGTTCGCCGCGAGATCGCGCGCTCGTCCAACTACCCCCCGGTCAGAATCATCCATACTTTCTCCTCCCCGTTGTCCGACAAGAACAA
>JALZJQ010000017.1 GCA_030859685.1 Actinomycetota bacterium
GGCCAGCTCGACTACTCCTATCGTTCGTCGAACCTCTCCGAGCGCGACGTCGTACTCGATGCGTCGTTCGCACTCGATGCAAAGGACGCAGCGGAGGTACGAAACCGGATGGAGTCGTTCCGTGCCCATCGAGCGGAGACGCAGCCGGGGGCCACGCAGAACGCCGGCAGTGTCTTCAAGAACCCACCCGGGGAGTCGGCCGGTCGTCTCGTCGAGGCAGCGGGACTCAAGGGCTACTCCGTGGGCGGCGCCTCGGTATCGCAGCTCCACGCCAACTTCTTCATGGCACGGGACGGAGCTACTGCCCAAGACGTATACGACCTGGTCCACGAGGTGCGGGCCCGGGTGGGCCGCGCCTCCGGGATCCAGCTCGAACCCGAGATCCGCTTCATCGGGAGCTTCCGTCAGACGAGCACGAGGTGAAGGAGATATGAGCACAGCGGAACGGGTAGGGCCCGGCGGCCGGATGCACACCGACCCGCGCATCAGCCGGCGACGCAAGGCCGTGGCCCGTACCCGTCGCCGGCGCGTCGTCATCCGCCTGCTCGTGGCGGGGCTCGTGGCCGGAGCAGCCTGGGGAACGTTTTGGTCTCCTCTGTTGCGCGTCAGGGGCGTGAAGCTCGTGGGCGCGGAGCACGTCGGTAGCCGCGAGGTAGCGCGTGCTGCGGGACTGGATGATGGCGACAACCTGCTGCTCGTCTCGACCGGGGAGATAACCCGGCGCGTCGAATCCCTTCCTTGGGTCGCGCGAGCGGAGGTCGATCGCAAGCTACCCGGCACGGTGAGGGTGCGGATCGAGGAGCGCGAGCCCGCGCTCGTCCTCGCCTTCGGCGCCGCCCGCTGGACACTCGACGACAGTGGCCGGGTCCTCGCGATGGGGGAGGCGACCGAGGGCCTGCCCGTCCTCGCCGGAGCGTCGGTGAGCGATCTCGAGCCGGGTCGTCACCTCGAGTCCCCCCAGGTTCTCGACGCGCTCGAGGCCTACGGCTCGATGCCTCCTGCGCTGCGGAGCGACGTCGAGGCGGTCTTCGCCCCGACGATCGAGCGCATCACATTCTCGTTCGCCAACGGCGTCCTCGTGCGCTACGGCGCGGCCGAGCGCCTCCACTCGAAGCATCAGGTGCTCGCCGCTCTCTTCCACCGCCTCGAGACCGAGGGCTCCGACGCGTCTTACATAGACATCCGCGTCCCCACGAGCCCGGCCGTCTCCCCAGCAGGCCCGCGCGAGGGAGCGGCCGCTCCAAGCAACTAGCTGGACTGGCGCTGGTCGGAGCTACGCCGCGGCGCGATCGCTGGGTAAGGGTCGTGCGTCGACGCCGGCCAGCCGGAGGCGGGACACGCGCGGCGCGAACGAGATGGTGCGATGGCGCTTGACGGCGCGAGCGTCAGTGCTATATTGCTCAACCGTTACTGTAGGTTGACATAACCATAACCCTGAAGTACAGGTAAAGCCAAGCGGAACCCTCTGTGACCAGCGCTCTTACGCACTGCAGGCGGGAAGACGGAGTCGGGTCGAGGGGGCGAGAGGAGGTCGCAATGGCGACGGGACCCCAGAATTACCTTGCGGTTATCAAAGTCGTGGGGATAGGTGGCGGCGGCGTGAACGCCGTCAATCGCATGATCGAAGTGGGCCTGAAGGGCGTCGAGTTCATCGCGGTGAACACCGATGCGCAGGCCCTTCTGATGTCGGATGCGGACGTGAAGCTCGACATCGGCAGGGATCTCACGCGCGGGCTCGGCGCCGGCGCCGATCCCGAGGTCGGCCGCCAGGCCGCCGAGGAGCACCGGGACGAGATCGAAGAGGTACTGAAGGGCTCGGACATGGTGTTCATCACCGCCGGCAAGGGCGGAGGAACCGGCACTGGGGGAGCCCCCATCGTGGCCGAGATCGCCAAGTCCCTCGGCGCGTTGACGATAGGGGTCGTCACGCGGCCCTTCGCTTTCGAGGGCCGCCAGCGGGCCCTCAAGGCGGAAGCCGGGATCGCCTCGTTGAAAGAGAAGGTCGACACCCTCATCGTCATCCCGAACGACCGGCTGTTGGATGTCGGCGACGCCACTACCTCGGTGCTGGAGGCCTTCCGGATGGCGGACGAAGTCCTGCTCCAGGGCGTTCAGGGCATCACGGATCTCATCACGACCCCGGGGCTGATCAACCTCGACTTCGCCGACGTGAGAGCCGTCATGACGGATGCGGGATCCTCGCTCATGGGCATCGGTCAGGCCCGCGGGGACAATCGCGCCGCCGAGGCAGCCCAGTTCGCGATCTCCTCGCCTCTGCTCGAGGCGTCGATCGAAGGGGCGCGCGGTGTGCTGCTGAACATCGCCGGCGGATCCGACCTCGGCCTGTTCGAGGTCAACGAGGCGGCCAACATCATCTCCAAGTCCGCCCATCCGGATGCGAACATCATCTTCGGGGCCGTCGTCGACGACACCCTCGGCGACGAGGTCAGGGTCACGGTCATCGCAGCGGGCTTCGACCGGTGGGGGCAGCGCGAGGCGGAGGAGCTCGTCAAGCCGGAAGAGGACATCTTCTCGGTCCCCGCGATGGTGAACAACAACAACGATCGCGTCCTGAACCTGGAACCCGAGAAGGAAGACGAGAGGCTCATCTTTGACGCCGAAGAAGATCTGGACATCCCATCGTTTTTGAGGAACGAGTAGAGCCAACTGCGGATGCAGGAACACAGGGGCGGGGCCGCGAGGCCCCGCCCTTTTTGATGGAGCGGCCACCGCCCGAGAGTCCGCGACACTGAGGGAATGGCTTACCCACCCGTCCTGCGTTCGGTCCGGCGCGACGGCGTCGGTTTGCTCGTCGATACCGACGCCCGAAAGAGAGGTGTCCTCGTCGCGTTCTCCGATCGGAATGGGGGTGTCAGCAAGGCACCGTTCGACTCGCTCAACCTCGCGATCCGTGGGGGCGACGTACGGGAACGCGTGGTCGAGAACCGCCGCCGCGTGTCGATGGCCGCGGGATTCTCGAGCCACGACCTGGCTCTCGGCCGGCAGGTTCACGGCCGCGATCTCATCGAGGTGCGCGCGGGGGAGTCGGGGGTGAGGGGCGAGGCCGACGGGTTGCTCACCCGCGCGGCTGGTCCAGTGCTCTCCATCCTCTCGGCCGACTGTGGGACCGTCGTCGTCGAGGGCGAGGACGGGCTGGCGGTCCTGCATGCGGGCTGGCGAGGCCTCGTGGGCGGAGTGATCGAAGCCGGGATCGCTGCACTCGGAGCTCCCGCCCGAGCGTGGATCGGGCCCTGCATCCGGTCTTGTTGCTACGAGGTTGGGAGCGAGGTCATCGAAGCGTTCCGCTCACGTGACCTTCCGATCGCAGATGCCTCGCATGTAGACATCGCCGAGGCCTCTGTCGCGATCCTGCGGCGAGTGGGCGTGGACGAGGTAGCGGTGAGCGACGCGTGTACCTGCTGCGACTCGTTGTACTTCTCCTACCGGCGCGACGGTGTGACGGGGCGGCAGGGAGCTTTCGCGGCGCGGGTCGAGATATGACGATCGTGGAGCGCTTCGCCCGCGTGCTCGAGCGTGTGGCGGCAGCCGCCGAGCGATCGGGACGCGATGCGTCCGACGTCACCGTCGTGGCCGTCTCGAAGACCTTCCCGGCCGACGTCGTGTCGGCAGCGATCGCCGCCGGCGCGGTGGACCTCGGAGAGAACCGGGCACAGGAGTTGAAACAGAAGCAGGCCGTCGTCGCCGGCGCCCGCTGGCATTTCGTCGGGCATCTGCAGACCAACAAGGTGCGACACGTCGTGGGCGTGGCCCTCGTCCACTCCGTCGATCGCTTCGGGCTCGGGGAGGCAATCGCGCGTCGGGCATCGTCGATGGGCATCGTGCAGGACGTGCTGATCGAGGTGAACGTCTCGGGTGAGGAGAACAAGCACGGCGTAGCGCCTGAACGGATGACCGCCCTTGCCGAACAGCTCCTTCATCTGGATGGCTTGCGCGTCACGGGTTTGATGGCCATGCCTCCGTTGCCCAACGACCCGGAAGAGTCCCGGCCCTACTTCCAACAGCTCGTGGCGCTCCGCGATGGGCTGCTCGACCGGGCCCCCGGCGCCGCCGATCTCTCCATGGGCATGACGCGGGATTTCGAGATCGCCGTGGAGGAGGGGGCGACGATCGTCCGCGTCGGCGAGGCGATCTTTGGTCCTCGACGCTGATCGAGGGTTACGACCA
>JALZJQ010000039.1 GCA_030859685.1 Actinomycetota bacterium
ATCAACCGGCCGAGCACCCGACCACCGTCGATCCTCAACGCGTTGTGTTCGTACTCGTTCGTGATCCAGGGCCGCATGTTCGGGATAAGGCTCGCGGTTTCCTCCGAGAACTGGCGTTCCACGTACATGTCGTTGACGTAGATCGCCGCCGCCGAGGGCACCTCGTTAGCGCGCAATTGGTCCGCGTCGTACAACGGCGGCCACGCGTGGTCCGCCAGCAGGTGCGCGGCCTCGCCTAGCGGTTCCAGAGCACCGTAGTCGTCGAACATCCATGGGTACACGTGTTCGCCGGTGAAGGAATCCGGCGTCTCGAGATCGTCGGGCATGACCCGCTCGGCGGACCACCGGGTCGCACATCCGTCGGCGTAGCAGGCCTCGTGGACCACCGCGTACAGGGGGTCGCGGGCGAACATCATCCCTGCCTCGACATCGTGCAGGAAGGCGGGGGAGTCGAAGGGAAGCTCTAGAAGGTAGTGAAGTTGCTCGGCGCCGTCGCTCATGCCGAGAGCGCTCCCGATCTGACGGAATCGCCTCCACGTCAGCCGGTCACCCGATGGGAGTCGAACATCTTCATCTTCGAGTCGCTGATGGAGATCCACGACGCGACGACGATCATCGGGGTATCGTTCGTAGAAGCGACGGGTCCTGTCCCGTACGCGGTCGTATGTCGCGCGGTACACGTCGTCCACGTGTCGTTGGACAGGCGGCACCCCGCCGGTGATGAAAGCTTCGCGTACCCCCCCAGGAGCGAGGGACAGGTAGGTCGTGGCGCAGAAGCCACCGAAGCTCTGGCCCAGGATGCTCCAGCGATCCACGCCCATCTCCGATCGTATGTACTCCGCATCACGCACGATGGAATCGGCTCGGAAGTTGGTGAGGCGTTCCGCCTGAGCCTGGGGATCCAACTCTGGGAGAAAGCCGATCGGGCTCGACCGACCGGTGCCCCGCTGGTCAAGCAGCAGAACGCGGAAGTCCTCCAAAGCGCGATCCAGCCAGGCCGGGCCGTTCGGATTGCGCGTGGGACGGGGGGCTTCGAATCCCGGCCCCCCCTGGAAGAAGACGAGGTAGGGCCGGTCCCGGCCGTCGAAGGCCGCTACCTCGCGTACGAACACGGTGATCAGCTCGGAGTGGGGCCTGCTGTGATCGAGCGGGACAGAGAACTCATGCTCGATGAGGTCAACGCCCCCCACGCTGTATCTCGAGGACATCGGAGGATTGTCACACGCACGGCGAGGCGCGGGTTCGTGTCAGGCCGGGTTCAGGCGAACCTGCAACGCCTGGAAGGCGGGGTCCGAGCGTATGAGCTGAGTTTCGTAAGGACCATCGCCGCCGAGCGCTGCTGCTCCGCAGGCTGCGGCGAATCCGAGCGCGGTCTCGAGGTCGGCTCCTGTCGTCATCGCATAGGTCAAGCCGCCCACGAAGCTATCTCCCGCCCCGTAGCGATCCTTCACTTCACCTCTCAGCGGGGGCGCATCGAACCGTCCGGTCTCGCCCCTGGCCGTGGTCCACCGACCGCCCTCGGCTCCGCGCGTCCAGACCAGGAGATCCGGAACCGAGGGGAAGTCCGACTTGTTCATCCGCTCGCCGGGGTCGGCGTCGCTTCCGACGACCACGTCGAGCTCCACACCCGAGGAGATCAGCGTTGGAAGCACGCGGGCGGTGGTCACGAGAAGTTTTGCTTGGCGCCCCGCTCGGAGAGCCGCCTCGTCGCCCGCGGAGAAGTACGCCGCATCCATGCGTTTCAGCTCGTCCCAGGGGACCCGATCACCCTGGCGAAGACCCATCCTGTCTCCGACGACCGTGATGGTTCGTTCCCCGACGGAGTCGATATGGACGACGGCGCGGCGCGTGGGCTCGGGGCGAAGGACCGCATGGACCTGCAAGCCCAGTTCTCGAAGCGCGTCGACCGACCGCTTGCCAAGGTCGTCATCCCCGAGAGCTGTGAAGAGATGAACTTCGTCGGCGAGCTTCGCCAGCTGAACCGCCGTCGCACCGCCCCCTCCGGCCGGTATCTCGAGGCCGGCTTGAGCGTGCACGATCTCGCCGGGGGCCGGCACCTTATCCACCCGCAGGAAGGTGATCCATTCGATGTGGCCGATGACGGCTATGCGCACTCGGCGACCCATCAACCGTTCGGCTCGGCGACCGGTTCGTCTGCCGGGGTGCCAGACGACGGCCGGCGCGTTTCGAGCGCATCGTGGAGCCTCTCTACGGCAAGCCCTGCCGCCGCCCACAGGGGGAGATAGTCAAGCCGCACGAGCCCGTCGACCTGGAATGGCGCGTCCGAGTAGTCCCACGGAGCATCACCGATCAGGTGACGGAGGAGCGAACCGGTTGCGTATTCGACGGACATGAAGCCGCACCCATAGGCGGTGGCTCGCAGGACCACGGGCTTTCCACGCAACGCTTCATGGAATGGCTCGAACAACGGCGACGCGAGACCGTAGATGGGAAACATCCACAGGCTCGTGCGCGAAGGAAGTCGCGGATCGCGCGATCGCAGGAAGTCATGCACCCCGGTGTAGGCGACCTCGGCGCACCACCCCGCCAGGCCGTACGCGAAGAAGCGACGCCCTCTACCCGTGTGCCCCAGCCTCACCCGCGACGGCACCAGCTGGAGCGGGACACGCAACTCCCGTCCCGGCCAACCCGCAATATCCATTCGGGATCTTGTGCAGGTACTGCTGGTGATGCTCCTCGGCGTAGTAGAAGGGACCCGCAGGAGCTATCTCGGTGGTGATGGGGCCGAGACCTTTCCTTTCAAGGGCGTCCGCGTAACGATCTCGCGCGGCTTGTGCGCGGCGTCCCTGCTCGTCACTTTCGTAGTAGATCGCGGAGCGGTATTGGGTACCCGCATCGTTCCCCTGACGCATCCCCTGGGTCGGATCGTGCTCCTCGAAGAAGACCTTCAGAAGATCGTCGAACGCGATGCGCTGTGGATCGAAGACAACCAGCACGACCTCGGCGTGGCCGGTTCGACCGCTGCACACCTCCTCGTAGGTGGGATGGGGCGAGATCCCGCCCGCGTATCCCACGGCCGTCGTGATGACGCCGGGCAGGTTCCAGAACAAGCGCTCCGCTCCCCAGAAGCAACCCAGACCGAACACCGCGCTTTCGGCCCCCTCGGGCCACGGTGGGGTGATCCTCGTGCCGTTCACGGCGTGGAGCTCGGGGATGGGGAACGCCGGAACGTCCCGCCCAGGAAGTGCCTGGTCGGGGGTGGGCAGCGTGCTCTTCTGTCGCTTGAAGATAATGGGGACACCTCCATTCAGGAGAACGCAGTACTACGGCCCATGTTCCCACGGTCTCCCGTCTACATCTCTACGCGCAACGGTATTGCTTAGGCTCGAGGCTCTCACTAGGCTCGGTGGATGCAGTTCGACCGCCGCCCTCTCATCCTGGTCGTGGACAACGACGCCGATTCCCTTCGACGGACGGCCGACGAGCTGAATAGGAGATACAGCGCCGACTACGTCGTCAAGTGCGAGACCTCAGCGGACGCGGCGCTGAGTTTCCTGGGTCGGGCGCACACCGAAAGCCGGGAGGTCGCTCTCGTCTTCGCCGAGGAGCATCTACCGGGCGTGCGTGGCACGAACCTTCTCGGAGAGGTTCGACGAACTCACCCCACCGCCAAGCGCGTTTTGCTCGTCCCGTTGGGGGACAGAGGAGCGGACGAGTACATCCTGAGGGCCACGGGACGAGGGCTCATCGACTACGCGATCCCCAGGCCGGTCCATTCACCGGACGAGCAGTTCCATCGAGTGGTGACGGAGTTCCTCGACGAATGGACGAGGGCGCAGGGTCTGACGACCCGTGGGGTAGAGGTCATCGACGCCAGCCAGTCGGCTCGCGGCCGCGAGCTGTGCTCGCTGCTGGGCCGGAACAACGTCCCCCGCACCTATATCGAAGCCGAGTCCACCGAGGGCCGGGTACTGATCGAGCAGAGGAAACTGCAGAACGCGACCCTTCCGGTCGTCCTCTTGCCTCACGACCGGGTCTTGCAAGATCCCTCTAATGGAGAGTTGGCCGAGGCTCTGGGTGCGGTGGTTCGCGACCTCGATACCGACCTTCACGACGTATTGATAGTCGGCGCCGGACCGGCGGGGCTAGCCGCTGCGGTGTACGGCGCTTCAGAGGGGCTGGCGACCGTGGTACTCGAGCAGGACGCGATGGGCGGCCAAGCCGGGACGAGTTCGTTGATCCGCAATTACCTTGGGTTCCCTCGAGGAGTCAGCGGAGGAGAACTTGCGAGTCGCGCTCACGAGCAGGCGTGGTTGTTCGGCGCGAGGTTCGAATTCGCCGCCACAGCCCAGGCGTTGCGCCGGGAAGGCTCGGAGATACACGTAACGCTCACCGATGGGCGCTCGATACGTTCTCGTATGGTCATCCTCGCGATGGGCGTGTCTTACCGCCGGCTCGAGATCGAGTCTCTCGAGAGGCTGGTCGGCGCCGGCGTGTTCTACGGCGCCGCGGTCACGGAAGCAAAGAGCATGGTGGGACAAGAGATCTTCATCGTCGGCGGCGGCAACAGTGCCGGGCAAGCCGCGCTCGACCTGGCGCGCTACGCGCGCCACGTGACCATCCTCGTACGCAGCTCCAACCTCGCTGAGGGGATGTCCGACTACCTGATCAAGCTGATCGAAGCATCCGAAAACATCGAGGTCGCTTTCAACACGGCGGTGGTGGGCGGCGGTGGCGAGGGGCGGCTCGAGTGGCTGGCTCTGGCGGACGAACGAGACAACGTGAGGGAGGTCCCCGCGACCGCTTTCTTCATCCTCATCGGCGCGTGGCCACACACGGAATGGCTCCCTGACGAAGTGGTCAGGGACGACTGGGGCTTCATCCTCACGGGCAAGGAGCTGGTCGCCACCGCTCGCGAGTCGTGGCCGCGCGAACGAGACCCCTTGTTACTGGAAACGTCGGTTCCGGGTGTATTCGCCGCCGGAGACGTTCGGCACCGATCGGTGAAGCGCGTGGCGTCGGCGGTCGGCGAAGGATCGATCGCGATCCAGCTGTGCCACCAGTATCTGAGCGCGGAGCAGGAGCAGCTTGCGGGGGACGCGGCGAGCGCGTGAACATCGCTCTCAGTGGCCGGGGGCGCGCTTGGCTTGTCGGAGCGCTCGGTGCCAGGGGTCTCCGCGGGTTTCGGATGGGCGGGCGCGGGTAGGCCCGTGCGATGGATCAAAGACCCCGTTTCCAGATCAGACCTCTCGGGGGAGGCTGTGGCTGCGTGGGCATGATCCTGATATCGGTGGTCGGGTCGATCGTGGCGACGATCCTTCTCAATCTGCTGCTCAACGCCGGGAACTGAACGCCGCCTCTTCGCTCGAGCGCTCCAAAGTGCGCCTTCTGGGTCGCCCGGAGTCAACTCCCGCAGCCCCTAGACTGGACATCCACCCTTGTTAGGAGTCCCGATGCCCACGCGCGATGACATTCGCAACGTTGCGATAGTCGCCCATGTCGATCACGGAAAGACCACGCTGGTAGACGCCATGCTGTGGCAGTCCGGCGCCTTCAGGTCGAACCAGGACGTCGCGGAACGAGTCATGGATTCCGGTGACCTCGAGCGCGAGAAAGGGATCACGATCCTCGCCAAGAACACCTCCGTGCGGTACGGGGGCGTCAAGATCAACATCGTGGACACGCCCGGCCACGCGGACTTCGGCGGCGAGGTCGAGCGGGGCCTCACGATGGTCGACGGCGTGCTGCTGCTGGTCGACGCAAGCGAGGGACCCCTTCCCCAGACGCGCTTCGTCCTTCGAAAGGCGCTCGAGGCGCGGCTACCGGTCATCCTGGTAGTGAACAAGGTGGACCGGCCCGATGCGCGCATCGCCGACGTGCTCAACGAGGTCTACGAACTGTTCCTTGACCTGGATGCGGACGAGCAACAGATCGAGTTCCCCATCGTCTACAGCAATGCGAGGGCCGGATGGGCATCGCTGGCCGAGAGCCAGGAGGGGAGCGACCTCAAGCCGTTATTCGAGACTCTTCTCGACCGCATCCCGGCTCCTTCCTATGACGAAAAGCACCCTCTTCAGGCTCTGGTCACGAACCTGGACGCCGATCCCTACGTCGGACGGCTGGCACTGTGCCGGATGTTCCACGGCACGATCACGCGCGGCGAGCCGGTTGCATGGTGTCGTGCCGATGAATCCATCGAGCAAGTCAAGATCACCGAGCTGTACGTGACGGACGCTCTCGACAGGGTCGATGCCTCGGAAGCGGGACCAGGCGAGATCATCGCCATCGCGGGACTGCCGGACGTCACGATCGGCGAGACGTTGTCCGATCCTGACGATCCACGCCCGCTTCCGGTGAGTCATTTCGACGACCCGAGCCTGTCGATGACCATCGGGATCAATACATCTCCTCTCTCGGGTAAAGAGGGGAACAAGATGACGGCTCGTCTCGTGAAGAATCGTTTGGATGCCGAGTTGGTCGGCAACGTTTCGATCCGCGTCCTCGAGACAGAGCGGCCGGACGCGTGGGAAGTCCAAGGCCGCGGCGAGCTACAACTCGCCGTACTCGTCGAGATGATGAGGCGCGAGGGCTTCGAGCTCACCGTCGGCAAGCCGCAGGTCGTCACGCGTGAGGTCGACGGGGTTCTGTCCGAACCGGTCGAGCGTCTGACGATCGACGCCCCGGAGGGTTTCATGGGCGTCATCCAGCAGATGCTGGCGCTGCGGCGCGGGCGCCTGGAGAACATGGTCAATCACGGCACGGGTTGGGTCCGGATGGAATACCTCGTGCCGGCGCGCGGTCTGATCGGCTTCCGCACCGAGTTCATGACCGAGACGCGCGGCACCGGGTTGCTCCATCATGTTTTCGACCGGTACGAGCCATGGCACGGCGACCTACGAACCCGTCCGACCGGGAGCCTGGTGGCGGACCGGCGCGGGCCTACGACGTCATACGCGCTGGCCAATCTTCAGGAGCGCGGCGCGATGTTCGTTCCCCCCGGCACCGAGGTCTACGAGGGCATGATCGTCGGCGAGAACGCTCGTGCCGACGACATGGACGTCAACCCCACCAAGGAGAAGAAGCTCACCAACATGCGCTCCTCCACCGGTGACGAGCTCGTGCGTCTCATCCCACACAAGGAGATGTCCCTCGAGCAGGCGCTCGAGTTCATCCGAGAGGACGAATGCGTGGAGACCACCCCCAAGACCGTCAGGCTCCGCAAGGTCCTCCTGGATGCCCATTCCCGCGCCCGGGCATCGAGAAGCGAAGCGAAGTCCCGACTGGGCTGACCCTCCGGTGGACCGGCGGCGAGAGCTATCGTCAAGGGATCGGAGCCGTATCGGAACGGCGGCTCTGGCACAGCTCGAAGGAGATGCGGTTGCCCGACTCATCAACGCTTGCACTTTTCGCGGTCGCGTCGCTGGCTTTGCTCGTCGTGCCCGGGCCCGCCGTGCTTTACATCGTGACGCGCAGCATCGATCAGGGACGGACGGCCGGCTTCGTATCGACGCTGGGGATCCACGTAGGGACCCTCGTCCACATCGCGGCGGCGTCATTGGGGCTTTCGGCCCTGGTCGTGTCCTCGGCCCTGGCTTTCAACACGATCAAGTATCTGGGCGCGGTGTACCTGATCTGGCTCGGGTGGAGAAAAGGGATCTGCGGGTGTTAAAGCTCCCCAGAATGGCAAGGACATAAGTGGGAGCCCCAGTAACCAGTTCCGGACGAGAAGGTGGAGCCGATGCCAGAGGACATGAAAGTCGCCCCCTACAACGTCGTCGCGGCATACGTCGACCGAGATGCCGCGCTGGCGGCGCGCGACCGGCTGCTTCAGGAGGATGTCGATGAGGGGTCCATCTCGATCGATGCACGTGCGGACGCCCTGATGGTCGCGGACGCCGAGATGAGGCAAGAAGCGGACGGTCTGGTCGGCGGACCCGGTTTGGTGGCAACCGAGAGTCAGTCGAAGGGCGCCGGGGCAGGCTTCTTGGTCGCAGGAGCTGTCGGAACAGCGATCGGACTCGCTATCGGAGCCATCGCGTTCGGCTCAACCTTCGGTCTGATCCTCTGTGCGATCGTGGGCGCAATCGCAGGCGCGGTTTTCGGCGGAGTCGTCGGCGGATTCGTTCGAAGTCGCACGAAAGAGAAGCCGCGTCGTTCGCTTCAGGGTTACAACGTCGCACTAGGTGTGCATTCCGATAGCGCGAGCAACGTCGATCGGGCTGAGGTGATACTGAAGGCCACGGCGCCGAGCCGGATCGAACGCTTCAACCGGGGAGACACACCGCACCAGGTGCCCCTCGACCCAGCGGATGACAACTCGAAGGGAAAGGGAGGGCCATGACCTACGTGGAGGATAAGGACTTCGAGCGCGAAGAAGCGGGCCCGGGGGGTAAGCCGGGCGACGCTCCCGGGGGAGCCGAGGAAGAGGAGCGTGAGCCGGACGAGGGCGAGGTCGAGGAGACGGGGGAGGAATCGTTCCCCGCGAGCGACCCGCCCTCCTTCTAGCCGCTTAACCGCGCGGCCGACTCAGACGAAGCGCAGGTCGGCGCGCTCTTGATCGTCGATCACCCGCGCACACGTTGGGCAGTACCAGCGCGCTTCCATCGGCGTGCCGCACGACGAATGGCGGGGGGCCTCGACGCTGTCCGATTGCCGCGCCCCCCAGTGGGCGAGGAGTCTCAGGGCACCCGCCAGCTCGGCCCCGGCGGCGGTCAGTTCGTAGCTCACCCGGGGCGGCCGTTCGGAGTAAGGGCGGGCCCGGACAAGCGCCTCTTTATCGAGATGTTTCAGCCGCTGCGACAGGATGTTCGGGGCGATCCCCGGTAATTCGTCCTGGAGGTCGTTGAACCGGCGTGGCCCCCCCATGAGACCTTCGATCACGAGCAGGGTCCACCGGTCGCCGACCCTCTCGAGGGCCTCGGCCAGGGGCGATCCCTCCGTCTTGTCACCCTCGGTCGAGGTCATCCCGCCATCGTAGTCATTGACCGCGCTCAT
Organism: Actinomycetota bacterium; assembly: GCA_030859685.1. Classification (GTDB taxonomy): domain Bacteria; phylum Actinomycetota; class CADDZG01; order CADDZG01; family WHSQ01; genus JACCXF01. The sequence continues at coordinate 8,956 of JALZJQ010000039.1, forward strand.
TTGCCGCCCCCAACTGGTCCGTAGTAACTTGCAAGTCACAAGTTACCGGACGAAGGGACGGACGTGGATCCGATAGATGGATTGCAGAGCGCGGTGACGAAGGTCGCAGGCGAGGTGGGGGCCTCGGTCGTGGGGATCGGGAACCGTTGGGTGCAGGGTTCGGGGATCGTCGTCGGCCCCGGCCTCGTGTTGACGAACGCCCACAACCTCAGACGGGACGAGGTAGAGGTCACTTTCAACGACGGGCGCACCGGAACCGGCACCCCGAAGGGTGTGGACACCGATGGAGACCTGGCGGTTCTCTCGGTCGACACGGGCGACGCTCCGGCGGCGAAGTGGGGGAGCGACGCGGGTGCGTCCATCGGGACCCCCGTCTTCGGGCTCTCGAACCCGGGGGGCAGAGGCCTGAGGGTCACCTTCGGCCTCGTGTCCGGAACGGAACGAACCTTCCGCGGCCCGCGCGGCCGCCGCATCACGGGGACCCTCGAGCACACGGCTCCCTTGCTGCCCGGCTCCTCAGGTGGCCCGGTCGTGGATCGGGAGGGGCGCTTTTTGGGCATCAACACGAACCGACTCGGTGAGGGCTTCTACCTCGCCATACCCGCCGGCGAAGACCTCAAGAGACGCGTCGACCTACTCGGTCGCGGCGAATCCCCCGCCCGCCCGCGCCTCGGAGTGGGTCTCGCGCCGTCCCACGTGGCACGAGGGCTTCGCAAGGCAGTGGGGCTTCCGGAGGCCGATGGCTTGCTCGTCCGCATGGTCGAGGAAGAGGGCCCGGCGGCGCAAGCGGGTCTACAGGAGGGCGACCTGATAGTGGCCGCGTCCGGGACACCTTTAACGGCCGTGGATCAGCTTCATGACGTTTTGGATGCGGCCACGGGCCGGCTCGAGTTGACCGTGCTTCGCGGAACCGAAGAACGCAGCGTGTCCATCTCGTTCGGGGAGGGCGACGCGTGACGGATGTGATGGGCCCGGCAGGGCCCGGAACCGCCGGCGCGGAGCAGCGCGCGCTCGACGCCTATTCGAGCGTCGTCACCTCGGTCGCCGACCTGTTGATCCCGTCGGTCGCGAGCCTCAAGGTGATGCGCGCAGTAAGAGGCGGCCGGCGGGCAGAAGGCGCGGGATCGGCGGTCGTAGTGACACCCGATGGTTTCCTGCTCACTTCTGCGCACGTGGTCGGAACCGCCGCCGAGGGCGTCGCTGGATTCGCCGACGGTCGTCAGCTTGACTTCGAGGTCGTTGGTCGCGACGAGCTGTCCGACCTGGCGGTCATACGCGTTTCCGGAGGAAACCTCCCGGCCGCGATCCTGGGCGATGCTGACGATCTGCGCGTCGGTCAACTGGTCGTGGCCATCGGCAACCCTCTCGGTTTCGAGGGCTCGCTGAGCGCGGGGATCGTGAGCGCTCTGGGGCGCTCGTTCGCGACGCGGTCCTCGGGCCACGTGCGTTTCGTGGAGAACGTGATCCAGACGGATGCGGCCCTGCATCCGGGAAACTCCGGAGGCGCCCTGTCGGATAGCGCCGGGCGGGTCGTGGGGGTCAACACCGCGATCGTCGGGCCGGGCATCGGGCAGGGCCTCGGGCTTGCCGTTCCCGTGAACCACACCACCCGGAGGATCATCGCCACCCTCATGTCCGAGGGGCGAGTTCGCCGCGCCTTCCTCGGCATCGCGGGGGGTCCGCGCCCGCTTCCACCCAAGGCGGCCCGCGAGCTGGATCGAAGTGCGGGGGTCGAGGTCGTGCAGGTCGTCGAGGGAAGCCCCGCCGCGCGTGCGGGCATCCAGCGAGAAGACATCATTGTCGAGGTGTCGGGGACGGTAGTGGAAGATGGCAGCGATCTCCAACGACTGATGACCGGCGATCTGATCGGCAGACCCACCGACGTACTTGTGTTTCGTCACGATCGCCTCCGTCGGATCATCGTCGAGCCTACGGAGCTCAGCCCGAGCGGTTAGTTCGACGGTCGTGCGCTGCGACATACTGACAGCGTGAGTTCCTATGACGCCACATACTGACAGCGTGAGTTCCTATGACGCCGTGGTGGTGGGCTCAGGCCCGAACGGACTCGCTGCGGCGATCTCGCTCGCTCGCGCGGGCCGCTCGGTCGCCCTGTACGAAGGCTCGTCCACTCTCGGGGGAGGCATGCGTTCGGCGGAGCTGACGTTGCCGGGTTTCGTGCACGACGTTTGCTCGGCGATACCCGCACTTGCGCAGGCATCTCCGTTCTTCAAGAGCGTGGATCTGGCGGAGCAAGGGGTAGAGCTGGTCCACCCCCGATTCCCCTTTGCGCACCCCCTGGACGACGGCACCGCCGTGGTGGCGCACCGCTCGGTTGAGGAGACCGCCCGCGGCATGGGGATCGACGAGTCCGCTTATCGCGCGCTCATGTCGCCACTGGTAGCCGATGCCCCCGCACTGTGCGCCGCAGTTCTGGGGCCGCCTCGGGTGCCTCGCCAACCTCTTGCGCTCGCGCGATTCGGTCGTTCGGCGGTGAAGTCCACCCACGCGCTCGCCCGCTCCCGCTTTCGAGGCGAGCGAGCCAGCGCCCTCTTGGCGGGGGTCTCGGCTCACTCGATGATGCGGCTTACCGATCGACCAACGGCGGCCTTCGGGTTGATGCTCACCGCCGTAGCGCACGCTTATGGATGGCCCGTGGCTGGGGGTGGGATGCAAGTGCTCGCGGACGCGCTGGTGCGCATCGCCCGCGACGCGGGCGTAGAGATCCTCGTCGACCGGCCTGTCACGCAGATGGCGGACCTCCCTTCAGCGCGCGCAGTTGTGTTCGCCCTGACGCCCCGGCAGGTGCTCGCGATAGCGGGCAATGAGCTACCCGGCTGGTATCGCCGTGTCCTGGGCCGGTTCCGGTACGGACCGGGCGTGTTCAAGCTGGACCTGGCCCTTGATGGGCCCGTTCCATGGAAGGCCGAGGAATGCGCGGGAGCGGGAACCGTCCACGTCGCTGGGCCCATCGCGGACGTCGTGTCCTCGGAGGACGATGCCAACTCGGGCCGGCACTCCGAGCGACCTTACGTATTGGTGTGCCAGCAGAGCCTCTTCGATCCCACCCGCGCCCCCCAAGGGCAGCACACGGTGTGGGCGTATTGCCATGTCCCGTCGGGGTCGACGGTGGACATGACCGAGCGCATCGAACGACAGATAGAGAGGTTCGCACCCGGGTTCCGCGATCGGATCGTGGCGCGCCACGCGACCGGACCGGCCGCCCTCGAGCGATACAACCCCAACTACATCGGGGGCGACATCAACGGCGGCGTGCAGGACCTACGCCAGCTCCTGACTCGGCCGAACGGCTGGTGGCCCCCCTATGCAACTCCCAACAAGAAGATCTATCTCTGTTCGTCGTCCACCCCTCCCGGCGGGGGCATACACGGGATGTGTGGGTGGAACGCAGCGCGCGTCGTCCTCAAACGGGCTCTTCGGTAGTACTCGAGCGACGTCGTATCCGGCGCACGGGATACGGCATGGGGTGCCCTTCGGGACAGCCGAGCACGAGATGCATGAGGGCGCCGATGCCGTAACCGAGGCCGGCGCCTCCGACCACATCCAGCGGCAGGTGCGCGCCCACGTAGACGCGCGAGGCGATGACAAGGAACGCGAGGATCCACACGATCCTGCGTCCCCGGGGGCCGAGGTACGGGTGCGCAGCGGTAGCGAGGGCCGCAGCTACCGCCGCATGTCCGGATACGAAGCCGAGTCCCGAGGCCGGCTCCCCGCGCACGATGACCGAGGCGAGCAATTGATGCGGTCGTGCGCGTTCGAAGATCTGCTTGAAGATGCCCGCCCCTATGTAGGCCGCGACTCCCGCCACCGAGATGTCCAGCGCCATCCGGACGCGGCGGATCGCGAGCGCGGCACCCGCCATGAACGGCACCGCTAGCAGATTGCCTAGTTGCATGACCACCCAGACGGCGGGAAACAGCAGGTCGGGGAGATCGTTGACCAGGTTGAAGACGTCCCGCTCCAGGACACCAACTCGGTTCGGGTCGACCAGCAGGGCCGAGCCAACTACCACGGCCATGCTGATGACGAACCGCGCCACGTCCGAGCCATGCCGACCGTAGGTGAAACGTTGACGGTCGCGCAACGGTTGCCACCTCACGACGAGCCCGATGACCCGATCCGTGTTTCGAACCACTCGAGCGCTACGTCGCTTGGGGTGCGGCCATCGAGGTCAACCGCCGCGTTCAAGATGGACAGCTCGTCGGTGGTCAGGCGCGCAGAGATCGCGTTCAATGCTGAGACCACGCGGCGGCCGTATCGATCGAGAACGTCCGATCGCACGATGGGAGCGATGTTCTCCGCCGGTTGCAAGCGCCGATCGTCCTCGAGCAGGATGAAGTCGCCCGAGGCGATGTGGGGGTCGGTCGTGAAGAGGAGGGCGACATCCACCTGTTCCTGCTCCAACGCCGTCACCGTCACGGGCCCACCGGCGTCGAGTGAAACGAAAGACTCGAATCTCAGGTCGTAGGTCTGCTCCAGACCCTGCAGGCAAAACGGCCTGGCGGGACACTCGGGCGGACCCCCGAAGCGCAGCGTCTCAGCGATGGGTTTCAGATCCGAGAGCGTTTCGACGTCGAGTTCTGCGGCCGTGGCCGGGCGCACGACGAAACCGTTCTGATCCTGCGCTCGTGATGGGGCGAGAACCTCGAGTCCCCGCCGGTCCAGTTCTTCGCTCAGTCTTTCATGCGTGGTGGCGGTGCTCGACGACGGGTCCGCCCGGCCGATCGACATGAACTGGAGTGCCGTCCCGAG